>CACYKR010000007.1 GCA_902774995.1 uncultured Bacteroidales bacterium
ATTCAGAGCCGGCAAGTTCGTACCACTCGTCATCGGGTCTGCCGTTGCCGTTTGCGTCATGGCTGACGAGCACAATACCGGGTTCGGCGGAGTTCTCGAAAGCGTTGCCGAGCACGATGAGGTCGTTGGCATCGGGCACATTGACCACCATATGGTCAAAGCCGAAGACCACATAACCGCCCCAGCCGCCGAGGGAGATCATACCGCGGTTATTATCCGCAATAGCCTCCTCCGCCTTCATCCGCATGTCATTGGCATCATCGCCGTCCTCATACTCTGGCATGAAGTTGACGAACTGCCCGGGTGCGGGCGTGTACTCCCATACGCGTGATATATAAGGAGAGGAGGCACGGGCTTCAACTCCGGTCATTACCAAGCCTGTTGTCCAAGACAACACACCAAAAAGCACAAAGCGGTCTATCGCTTTGCACACGCTACTACACAGCATACGCTTTAAACTCTAATGTGTCAGGTATTCGTTTCATTTATCCGGTGCCCCAATCCACGAGGGCTGTTTGCCGCCATGCGGCTCACAACGGTAATTAACCTTTCGTGGCAGGTCTTCCGGCTCGTCTCCCTCGTTTCTACCTTCCCATTACAAGTGTAACAGTGGTCGTAAGAATCTGAAACTCAGTTATATGAGACTCACGGCTGCGGGACAGCGGCTGATTTGCACAGCCTTCCCTATTAAGTGCGGTTACGGACCTTGGCAACGCGCACACCACAAAATCGGGTGCAAAGATACGCATTTTTTCGCACATACGCAAATATTTTTGCCGGATTTCTTGCATATGTCAAAAAAATGTATTAATTTTGCAGGCAATTTATATGCATGATATAGTGATGGCAAATGAATTAGCACTATATAACCCAACTGATGAAAGCGTTGTTGTCTATCGTTCTGAAGACGGAACGCTCCAATTGGATGTGCAGTTATCAGATGAAACGGTCTGGCTGACGCAACAGCAGATGGCAATGCTATTTGGTGTGAAAGAGCACAATATCACTTACCATATTCAAGGGATATTTAAGACGCATGAATTAGAGCCGGAAGCAACTACTCAAAAAATTAGAGTAGTTAGATTGGAAGGCAATCGTAAGGTAGCTCGTTCTATAGATTTTTACAATTTGGACATGATTATCTCTGTGGGCTACCGTGTAAATAGTGCTAATGCCACTCAATTCCGCCGTTGGGCTACTCGCATTTTGAAAGAGTATATGCTTCGCGGCTATGCGGTCAATCAGCAATTATTACATCTCGAAGAAAGGGTGGACAAACGTTTCCGCGCCATCGAAAATGAGCTCCACGACCATCAAGAAAAGATAGAATTCTTTGTCCGTACGAACCAGACACCGGTAGAGCAAGTGTTCTTTGGCGGTGAGTTCTTTGCAGCACGCGTGTTACTGGAGAAACTGATTAAGACTGCCAAGCACCGTGTCATCATCATCGATCGGTATGTAGATGCTTCTACTTTTGAGATGCTGGATGTGCGACAAAAAGGCGTGACGGCGGCTATCTATAGTGAGAAAGATTTCCGTGCCTTGCGTGACGCGCACAATGCCACGGCTGGCGTGGAGCCGATAGACACGTTCGTCTGGGGCAAACCTTCGCACGACCGCTGGCTGATAATTGACGATACTTTGTACCATTGCGGTCACTCGCTCAAAGACATGGGGCAGAAACTCTCTGCTATCAGTCTTATGGGTACGCCCGCACAAGATATCATAGACCAAATAAAATAACATAACACCCCGCCTATGGCATAAAACGAAACCAACCCGCGTAGTCACTACGCAAGACATATAAATATAGCGTAAAAAACCAAGACTTGATGCTTTGAAACCCTAGACAAGTTACAAAGAACATCAATTGTGATTCAAGTACGGTTTTATGTACGCTCACGTTTTCAGCGTGAGTTTTCCGTGCATAAGTTTGAATCACAAAAGGTAAGTCTAGGACCTCAAAGCATCAAATGGAAGCAGCGAAAGCGCACGCTTTTCTTATGTACTCTCGTTAAGATTTGCACAAAAGCTATCTATAAAACAAAACAATAAAACAACCCATTAACGTGGCGCAAGCCACAAGTATTAACAAATAAAATAACAAACATTATGAGGAAAAACTATTGTCAACCGGCGACGGAAGTTGCCGAAGTAGTAATGGAGAGCCGACTTCTTTCCGGCAGCGGCGGCGATCCGGCTCCGGCACCGGCTTCAGGTGTGAACGCCACGCGGACGGCGTACAGCAACGGAGGAAATAGCGTCTGGTAAAAAAGGAGGACAAAACAATGAAAAAGAATGTATTGATTCTTAGTGCATTGTGCTTTGCCACGATGTCACTTGTTTTCTCGGGTTGCAAGAAAGAGAACAACGACCCGCAGGAGCCTGCCAAGGTGCAGACGTACCAAATGAGTATCCAAGCCTCGAAAGGCGCAGACAACCAAGCCAACGGTCCGAGACGCGTAATCAGTCCGGGCGATGGCGGTACCCTTACTGCTGCATGGCAAACAGGCGATGAGGTAAGCGTGTTTAATTATACCAGCTATGAACTGCTTGAAGGCCAACTAACAGCACGGAGCAATGGCGTAAACACCCTGCTGACCGGTACTCTGTCCGGTACTGTCAATGTAGGTGACAATCTGCAGCTCAGTTATAAGACAAGGAACAGTGCAAACTATGCAAACCAGGAAGGTACGTTGGAGTATATCTCCGATAAATGCGATTATGCGACCGCAAGTGTTACGGTAGCCACGGTGAACGGCGGAGTTATCACTACGGAAGCTGATGCTACTTTCGCGAACCAGCAGGCTATCGTCAAGTTCACGCTTGTTAACAAGGCAGATGACGCAGTGCTGAATGCAACGAAACTTATAGTTAAGGTAGGCAGTGAAACTTACACGGTTACTCCGGCATCGGCAACGAGCGAGATGTATGTAGCTATTCCTCTTTATCCCTATCCTGAACCTCAGCAAGTAACTCTGACCGCTACCGTCGGAGGTAACACCTATACCTTAGTGAAAACCGATGTTTCACTGGCTAATGGCAAGTTCTACCAGATTACAGCCCAGATGTCTCAAAGAGGTGCTGCGGCTCCTAACGAGCCATTAAGCGGTGAGTTCTCAGTGGGGGCTAGCAAGAAAATTCACTTCTCGCCCGGTAACTTGCAATATACCCGTACAAGTACGTCTGCAGATTGGAGCACCGGTACATTCAGTTTCATGGCCAACCAGTATGATTACGTTGAGACTTATGGAGAGTGTAATTATGATAATGAGACAGTTATAGGTCTCTTTAGCTGGGCAACGAGTGGACTCAATACTCCCAAATCAAATACCAATCATAATCCGTGGGAGAATACAGATGTTTATGAAGGGAATAGTGTAACTTCTTCTGCTTTTGGTAGTGGTATTGGTGGTACTAATGAAGTGAATTGGAGTGATAATAACAATGAATATGCCAACTATGATTGGGGTACTGCTATGGGCGGCGGATGGCGTACGCTGACCAAAGATGAATGGGCGTATATAATCACTGGACGTGCCAATGCGGCTAATCTTCGTACCTTAGCTACCGTTAAGGGGACACAAGGTCTGATACTTATGCCGGATGGTTGGACTGCAAATGGCGTATCTTTAACGGTAACGACGTCTGATTATTCAACCAATACGATTAACAGCACCGCAGATTGGGCAACTCTTGTAGCGCAAGGTTGCGTCTTCTTGCCTGCAGCAGAAGAGCGTGCATATGGTGAACTCTCTAATACGAATCAAGGCGGTTGCTATTGGACTTCTACGTCTAAAACTGTTTTAGGAAACACTCATAACCTTTTCGCCTATCATATAACCTTTAGTACTGAAGGCGTACATACTGGAAATGATTGTTATACCAATCGATGTGTGGGTGACGCCGTTCGTCTCGTAAAAGATGCAGATTAATGACTTTCCAACCAACGCACATTCGTGTTTTTGAGAGACATGTTGTCTCATGAATTTGATAAGCGGTAGCCAAAACGGGCTACCGCTTATCTTATGCTCTATTAAAAGACAGGCATGCGACAGACCATAACTGAATAATTTGCTCCTATTTTGTTACAAATATTTGCGTAATTCATTTATTTTTTGTTCCTTTGCAGGCGAAAATGTGATTTTAAGGCAAATTACATAGTCCGAAAATGTGATTTTAGGACTTAAAATACTACCTGAAAATGTGATTATAACTATGCAACTACTTGAAAGAAAGATAAATACATATCTATCCGCGTGGAAAAACAATCCGGAAAGAAAACCTCTGATTGTAAAAGGAGCCCGGCAAATTGGTAAAACAGAATCCATCAGGGCTTTTGGAAGAGCTTATGTGTCTTTTTTCTCGGCACGCTTGTGCCTTGATTAAAAATCCGCTGCAAAGGTAGTAAAAACTAAGGACATACGCAAGTATTTTTGAAAGTTTTTTTACTTTATTGTGAAAATTTGATGTTTTTTGTTGTGAAGATTTGAGGTGTTTTATTACGAAATTTTGTGCATTTTTACTTCCAAACTTTGCGGTATTACTTATTCCCCCTTTATAAGTTTGTATAACTCGCTACCTCTATCCCAAAGTCCGAGTAGAAATCCTAAAATTCCGATGGCTACACCTATATTGCAAGCCCAACAGCCGCAATACAAAACTTTCATCATACATAGGTATGAAAACGAGAAAATCAATACAAGTAGAAACTTGAGTGCCCAAATAACGTATTTCATTGTTTTGATAGATATGAGACTAACCTGAGCGGACGGGATTCATCGTCTGCTTTCTTAAATTGCAATAACACAGGATCATCCGGTTTTGGCAACTTCACGCCTACTAATTCCGTCCATGGAGAAAATTTATCAACAGCCTTTCTTTTTCGCTGAATTTGATGAACATTCCGTTTCTTATACCGATGACTTACATCCGGCTGGAAAGGCTCAATAATTCCTTGCTGTTCCGCGGCTACTATCTGTTCGGCAGACGCTACATATAGTGCATCGTTAGCCAAACGACTGCAATATTCGGCAAAGCGCACACGTTCCTTCTTGCTCATTCCGAGAACGATATTTTGAATCTTATCCGGTGCATCTTTTTGCATGATTTTCCGCCATAGATTACATGGTATTTCCTCCGAAATATAATAGGGCTGCTCCGCCGGCACATAGGCAAAACGGACTTTCTTACCCTTTATGCGGACGGAACGCGTCAGTGGCGGCTCTTCCTGTAGCACTTGCATCATGGGGTCGTCCGGCAAGGTAAATGCCACACGAAAGCCGATATATTCGGCAGAGGTCTCAGGGACATACCATCGACGGACAGACAAGTGGCTGTTGGCATTACATTCATCGTAACTGCCGCCCCGCACGACACGATAGGATCCGGTGTCTGCGCCGCACGGATCAGGAAGCGTACTTAACTGATAAGCGCCATAAATATCTTGGCACCATTCGGAAACATTTCCCGTCATGTCGTACAAGCCTAACTCATTGGGATGTTTGCGCCCGACCGGATGTTTCCAGTTCCCGGAACTGGAATAAGTCCACCCTATACTATCTGCTATGTTTCCTCCCGCAAAACGGAAAGACTTGCTTTTGTTTCCTCCGCGTGCGGCATATTCCCATTCCGCTTCCGAGGGGAGACGAAACGGAAGCCCAGTAATACTATCCAAACGACGCACAAATTCCTGGCATTCGTTCCATGATACATAGGAAATAGGAATCGTCGGATAGCCCCTTGGACTGATGATTTCGCTTTCGGGCATGACTGCACGCCATAATTCGACCGTGACTTCTGTGGTGGCTATATAATAGGGAGAAAGGAAGACAAGGTGTGCAGGTTTGTCCGTATAAATGTCAGGATCGTATTGGTCTTTTGTAGCACCCATCATAAACGAACCGCCTTCAACCCTTTGCATAATGAAATGCAAATCTTTTCCGTCCGAACTATCTTTTCCTGCTATATGAATCTTTATGTCTATCCGTTGTAGCGAGTCCGGCACAACTGATTTATGTCTCCGTGCTGCCAAAGGAAGCACGAACATTAGAGACACAGTTAATATCAGCCATTTTCGAAACACGCATGTGCATTTACAATTTCTGTGCCAAACATCAATTATAGATAATTGAAAAAAAAGATGCCTCGTTATAGGACATCTTTTTTTTAACGCGAATGTCATTTTATGTACATGCAGTATCGAAGAATCAGATTCTTTCGAGTACGGTGTGTACCAACTCTTTGATACGGGGTTTATAATCGGTGTTGGCGGCTTCTGTCTTGCGCTGCGCGATGACGCAGCAGACGGTCATGGCGCGGTGACCCATGTGCAGTGCCAGACCGGCGATACAGGAACCCTCCATCTCATAGTTGGTGATACGCTGTCCCTCATAGCGGAAAGCGGATATCTTCTCGTTGATGTCCGGCACGGCGAGTCCCACGCGCAACACACGTCCCTGCGGACCGTAGAAACCGTTGGCGGCGATGGTGCAGCCGCGCATCATATCGTCCTTGGCGATACGGTCCACCAAGTCCGGGTTAGCGGCTACCACATACGGCACGGCGGCCTTGGCGGGATAGCCTGTAAACTCCACAAACGCCTTCTCAAAACCGAGGTCGGCAATCTTGTCGCGGTCCTCATAGAAAGCGAGAACTCCATCGAAGCCGATGGACTTCTGCGAAACGAGGAACGTACCCAGCGGAATATCCTCCTGCATGCCGCCGCAAGTACCTACGCGGACTATATCCAGCACGCGCTTCTCGGCTTTCTCCGTGCGGGTCTCGAAATCGATATTGGCGAGGGCGTCAATCTCATTCATGACGATGTCGCAGTTGTCGGTACCGATACCCGTAGAGATACAAGAGATACGTTTGCCGTGGTACTTGCCGGTAATGGTGTGGAACTCACGACTCTGCACGTCACATTCTATACTGCCTTCGTCGAAATACGAAGCAGCCATGTTTACACGGTCCTGGTCACCCACAAGGATGATTTTGTCTGCCAGAAACTCAGGTTTCAGATGCAAATGAAACGCAGAACCATCATCATTGATGATTAACTGCGAAGCTGGAAAAAATTTACTCATAGTATTGATTTATTTTCTTATTTTCTTATTTTCTTATTTTCTCATTTTCATATTTTTACATTTAGGCTTCGCCGCCGGTGAAGGGTACGGAGATAGTGGAGCCGGGGACGGGTCCGCCGACGGGGTTGATGGTGCCGAACTTGTTCTCGTACTGGGCGATGTTGTTACCGAGTGCGCCGAGGATCTTCTTCGCCTGATCGGGTGTCACAACGATACGGGACACCACATTCGCCTGTGGTACGCCGGGCATGAGCTGGGCGAAATCCAATACGAACTCCGTAGGAGTATGTGCTATCAATGCCAAGTTGGCGAATACGCCCTGCTGTTTGTCCGGGGCAATGTTGATTTTCAGTTCTTTCTGGTCTGCCATAATATTTTAGGTTTTATACTCGGCATAGATGCCGAGGGTTAAACATATTGGTTATTTACCATTTGGTTTGTTTCTTCGGGACGATGAGCATCCAGAGGTTGACGAGGGGCAGTACGATGTCGAACCACAGGACGCTGAACATATTAAACCGCTTGAGCCCCATCCGACGCGCGGAGACGTTGAGCACCGCCGTCTGCATAACCCAGCGAATGAGGAAAGCGCCAAGAGCTGCAAGGAATGGGATAGCGGGTATTTCAAGTTTCGTAGGACAATAGAGTACCATCATCGCTATCACCGCCGCGTAGAAGAGTCCCCGGGACAGGGGTTCCATAGCGAGGCGGAACTTCGTCACCGGACGGTAGGCGGGCGAGACGGAGAGATGACGTCTCTTCTGCTGCCACCACTCTTTGAAAGTCTTTTTCGATACCGACCATGTATAACTCTCCCGCGAGACCGCCACAGAGGTGTTGGTCCGGGTAGCCACATGGTTGACAAAGAGGTCGTCATCCCCGGCACGCGTATCCATGAGACGGGTAAATCCGCCGGTCTCAAAGAAAAGCGATTTCCTGTATGCGAGGTTACGCCCCACCCCCATATAAGGGTGTCCGCAGAGGGCTGAGCCGAGATAATGCAGGCCGTTGAAGAGGGTGTCGTACCGCACAAGGCGGTTGATATGCCCTTCCTCCGCGAAATAAGCGCCGAAACCGAGGACTATATCCTTTGTACTTTGTACATTGCCCCCTTGTACATTCCCGAAGCCTTTCACCATTTCCCGAATCCAGCGGTCAGACTCCGGCACACAGTCCGCGTCGGTAAGCAGAAGGAGGTCGTATTGCGCCGCCTTGGCACCCAAGGTAAGCGCCAGTTTCTTGGTAGAGCGCACACGCGCGCCGCAAGGCACAAACGTCATATGTAGCCTCGTATCCTGCGCCATAAATGACTCCACGACAGCGCGGGTGTCATCTTCCGACCCGTCATCCACTACAATCACCTCGTAGAGCGGATAGTCCTGGGTGAGCAACGCCGGCAGGAACTGCGAGAGGTTATAGCCCTCGTTATGCGCACAGAGGATAACGGAAACACCAAGGGCATTTACCATTTGGTCATTTACCATTTGGTCATTTACCATTTGGTCATTTTTCCGGTCCATTCTCCTGTCTCTCCTTATTTTACGCGCAGGCGCAGCCATATAGCGCGCGTAGAAATACACCTGAAACAAGGTGCAAAGGGACAATGCGCCAAGTACCACCCAGTCTAATATGCCTAAATTCTCCCAGATCACTTCACAATCTTCACTTTATACACATGCGTGCTACTGCCGTCTTCGGCTCTGACGGTGATGACCCACGGTCTGCCGTTGAGTTCACCCGGAACAATACTCATCTCGCTGCTGTCCAGCCTGCGGCCCTTGAAATGCGCCGTATAGCCTTTGATATTCGTGAGCGAACCGATACCGCGGAGGGCAGTAAGTTTAATCGTTTGCGCTTCGCTGTTTGAAAGTTTGAGCGTTTGCAGTTTTTCGGTATCGGGGTTGAATTCCTTCCACTCCTCGCCGTTAACCAGCAGTTTGTCAATCCGCGACGAATAAATCAGTTCCACGTCATCGACATACAGTCCGTTGCCGGGATAGAGACCGTCATTAGCGCGGAAAGCGGGATAGTTGCCCGCCGAGAAAATGACGTTACACATCGTCGGCCGTGCGTCAGAGCGATAGTACACCGGCACTTTGACAAGCGTCCATTCGTTGTATTCCGCCCTTGCGCGGAGCCATCCCTCGGCTATCTGTTTCGCAGGTTGCGCCGTGCCGCATTCGTTGCCGTCCGTAGATTGCCGGATATCCGACTCTTCGTTGACGCGCTCGGTAGCGGTACAGGTGCCTTTCTTATTCTTATACTCCGAGCCTTTGGCGGTGCCTGACCAAGAATAATAGAGGAGATGAAAATCCTCTTTGTCGGTATTGTCCCCTGTACGTTTGATCCACACCGCCATAGTGTCCGGTCTATACGCCCAGGCTATACCGCCTTCCGTACCCGCCGTAGCACCGCTCACGTTGAATCCCTTGAGGTACTGCCAAGGGTAACCCAGCGACATATAGCCCGGCCCCGTAGCGCCGATACCCAGTTTGGGAACACCTACCGCCTGGTCCTCCACATAAGCGCAGTAGCCGGTACGGCCGGGCTTACGGAACATAAAGGTGAACTTAAATCCCGCCTGGCTGACATTCGACCCGTGCCAATCGGTCAGCTGCACATCGTCCTTGAACTTATCGCCCCAATGCTCGAAATGCGGGTCGGGTAACTGATGCGCCGCAAGAGGCAGCGCCACCAGCGAGAGAAAAAGTATAAACAGTCTAATCTTCATAATATCCGTTTTTCTTCAAGTATTCATATACCTTATGCACGGGAAGTCCCATGACATTGAAATAGGAACCGTTCATAGCGGTGCATGCCACATAACCGATCCACTCCTGAATGCCATACGCGCCGGCTTTGTCAAAAGGTCTGTATTTCGACACATAACGGGCTATCTCTCCGTCCGTCAGTGGCGCGAAGGTCACATCCGTCCGGTCCACCACCGTGTCCAAGACAAGTGAGGAGGACGAGAGGTGCGCAAACGTCACCGCCGTATAGACCTGGTGGGTCTTGTTGCTCAGCAGCTTCAGCATCTCTACCGCCTCCGCCTCGCTATGCGGTTTGCCGAGCATCCGCTCCTCCGCCCAGACGATGGTATCCGCTGTGATGAGGAGCTCGTCATCCCGCAGTTCCGGCGCATAGGCGCGGGCTTTCGCGCGGGAGATGAAATAAGGAATATCTCCCCGCTGCAGGTCTGCCGGATATGACTCATCCGCCTCTATAGAGACCGCGGTAAACGGTATATCCAGCCCTCCGAGCAACTCACGGCGGCGGGGACTTTGAGAGCCGAGGATAATATTTTTCCGAAACACCGACATACCGAGAAATCGAGGTATCGATCATTAAAACAAGTCCAACTGGGTGTCAGCGGGTTTCTCGAAAGTCATCGGTACGCCCTCCACCTCTATTGAGTCCGTTTCCGGAGTTTCCAGAGTTTCCGGAGAAGCCGGGATGTCTTCTTCCGGCTCCGGTTCGGGTTCCGGTTCGGGGGTGATGTCTTCTATGGAAGCTACCTCCAGCGTAGTGACGCGTTTACCTTTGGCACGCGCCGATTTCTCGTCAATAAACTCCGCCATGAAGATATCCAACGAAGGTTTGTTTTCATCCGCAAAGTTAATACGGAAAGTTGCCTCCTCGCTATCGGAAAGAACGGCTATACGGGAGTCCTTGTCATCCCCGAGGAGCGACTGCATCTTGGCGTTGGCATCATCCAGACGGAAACGCTTGCCGTAGTAATACTTGAGTTCGCCGTTCCATTGGATAAGCGACCACACTTTCTCCGGATCCAGCTTCTCTATACGGAGGATGTTGTCATCAAAATGGGCAGTGAGGTCAAACGAGGTAGTATAATACGTACCGTCGTTATTGATAACAAGAATGCGGTCTTCATCATTGAACTCGCCCAGATAGAGTCCGTGCTCGTCATAGTTGACACGCAGCACATCGGCATCGAACCAGACTTTGCGTCCGCCAAGGGTAGAATGGCCTTTCTGCTTGAGGGTAATGGATTTGACCTCGTATTTGGTAAGCACATTGCCTCTCGCGGTACGGGATTTGACAGCCAGCTCGGAGAGGTCCTTGAGCACCTCCAGTTTCTTAAGATGCAGCGCGGGCTTGAGGGCTACGCGGATCACCTCCGCCTCGCCGTTGGGATTAGCGGTAAAATAGACAATCTTCGAACCCGGCTTGCCTTGCGTAAGATCGTATTCTTTCTCTTTCGCCACTCCCGTGACATTGAAGCGCTTCATGAAATACGGTCCTTTCTTACCGTCCCTATAGACCACATTATAGACCGTACGCTCATCGCCGCGCCGGAAGACCGCAATATGCAGGATATCGGTACCCACAAAAAGCTTGTCAGCCACCTTGACCACCTTGTATGTACCATCCTTGCGGAAGACGATGAGGTCGTCAATATCAGAGCAGTCGAAGAGGTACTCATCTTTCTTGAGCGCCGTGCCCACAAAGCCTTCCTCGCGGTTGATATAGAGTTTCTCGTTGTTCTCTACCACAGCCTTGACATTGATAGCTCCGAAATTGCGCACCTCGGTGCGACGCGGATACGCCTCTCCGTATTTGGATTTGAGCATTTCAAACCAGGAGATGGTATAGTCCGTCAGATGGTTGAGGTTTTTGATGCAGGCTTTGATTTTCTTCTCCAGCTCCTTCATCAGCTCGTCCGCCTTCTTGGAGTCGAACTTCGTGATACGCAGCATCTTTATCTCAAAGAGGCGCTCGATATCTTCGCTCCGTACCTCGCGGATCAACTGGACCTTGAACGGCGTCAGCGCTTCGTCCACAAAGGCAATCAGTTTCTCCTTGTTCGGCGCGTTCTCGTAACCCTCCTCCTTATAGATACGGTTCTCAATGAAAATCTTCTCCAGCGAGGTATAGAAATACTTCTCTTCCAACTCGGCTTTCTCTATCTCCAGCTCCCATTTGAGGAGGGCCTTGGTGCTATCCACAGAGAGTTTGAGGAGGTTGCTGACGGTTGTGAAAATCGGTTTTCTATCCTCCACCACGCAGCAGTTGGGGCTGACGTTGATCTCGCAATCGGTAAAGGCATAGAGCGCGTCTATCGCCTTGTCGGACGACGAACCGGGCGCCAGCTGCACCACGATACGCGCAGTATCCGCCGTAAAATCGTCTATCTTACGGATCTTGATTTTGCCTTTCTGGTTGGCTTTGAGGATTGTCTCGATAATCTTCGAGGTGGTAGTACCGAAAGGTATCTCGGTGATAACAAGGGTTCTGTTATCCTCCGATTTCTGTATCCGCGCACGGATTTTCACCTGTCCTCCGCGCTCGCCGTCGTTGTATTTCGTAACGTCAATCACGCCGCCTGTCGGGAAATCGGGGTACAGCGCGAACTCCTGCCCCCGGAGGTATGCCAGCGAGGCATCACAGAGCTCGTTGAAATTATGGGGCAGAATCTTCGAGTTCAAGCCCACCGCGATACCCTCTACTCCCTGCGCCAGCAACAACGGGAACTTCACCGGCAGATGAATCGGCTCGTTCTTACGGCCGTCATAGGACTTCATCCACTCGGTGGTCTTGGGATTAAAGACCGTCTCCAGTGCGAATTTGGACAGGCGCGCCTCTATATAACGGGGCGCGGCGGCACCGTCTCCGGTAAGGATATTCCCCCAGTTACCCTGACAGTCAATAAGCAGGTCTTTCTGGCCAAGCTGGACCAGCGCGTCGCCGATGGAAGCATCGCCGTGAGGGTGGTACTGCATAGTCTGGCCGACGATGTTCGCCACCTTGTTGTACTTGCCGTCATCCACGGTCTTCATCGCATGGAGAATACGGCGCTGTACAGGCTTCAAGCCATCCTCGACCGCCGGCACGGCACGCTCCAGTATCACGTACGACGCATAGTCCAGGAACCAGTCCTGGTACATACCCGTCAAGTGATACTTCACAGCATCATTGAATCCACCTTGACCCGCCATGCGTCAGTTACGCCTTTTTATTGATGAAAATATAGGCGAGAATACCGCCCACCTCCAATACCATCGAAGTAATCAGCAGCCAGTTCTCAGGCATGGCATACTTATAAATCACGAGGCACAATACACCTAATACTAACAGGATAACTCCCAGATACTTCATAAAAGCGTTCATAATATTATATCGTTTTAATGATTTACAGGTTTGTAATTTCCAAATCGGCTACAAAGGTACAAAAAAAAATGCACATACGCAAGAAAAATCGTATTTTTTATCTTACCAGGCGGTAAAAACCACCGGGGAGACTTCGCACGAGGGAGTTCATCTCCAGCATCATCAGGTCTGAAGCGACGTCGCTGTAAGGCAGAGCTGTCTCCAGCACCAAATGGTTGATATGCATGCCTTCTTCGGCCTCCTGCAGTTTCTCCAGTATTACGCGCTGGGAAGAAGTGAGGTCGTCCATGAGACCGAACATCTGCGTCTGAACGGCTTGTTTGGGTGTGCCCTTGACTGTCCAGCCCATAGCGGACACCAAGTCCTCGGCGGATGTGACCAGTTGCGCTTTCTGGTCTCTGATGAGGTTGTTACATCCGACGGAAGATAGATCCGTCGGACGTCCGGGAAAGGCGAACAGCTCCCTGTCATAGTCGGCAGCCATGCGCGCAGTGATGAGACTTCCGCCCCGTTCCCGGCTCTCCACCACTACCACGGCATCCGCCAGACCGGCTACTATGCGGTTACGCTGCACGAAATTGGCGGCAAAAGGCTCCGTACCGGAAGGAAACTCCGTAAGCAGTCCGCCATGAGCAAGCGAGGCTACCGCCTCAGGGCGATGCTGATACGGATAGATGCGGTCCAGTCCATGGGCGGGAACGATGATTGTAGGGACGCCTAATTCTATCGCCGTACGATGGGCCGTGATATCTATGCCGTACGCTCCGCCGGAGACGATTGTCAGGGAGTCCAGACGCTCATGCAGACCGCGAACCAGCGCGGCTGTCAGTTCTTTGCCGTTCTCCGTAGGCCGGCGTGTACCGACAATCGAGACGATATGACCGTCCGAGGGATGCAGGTTACCTTTGCCGTACAGCACCAACGGCCGGTCCGGGCACTGCCCCAGACGATAGGGATACTCCCCGTCCGTCAGCGTCCAGACACGGATGTCATGCTCGTTTATCCACGCCCATTCCTGTCCGGCGCGCTCCATAGCCTCCTCCATACCCGGTTCGTCCAGATGCCGCCACGCCTCTTGAGCCGAGCCGTAATGCCCGACGAGAGAAAGCGCGGTTCTGAGCCGCGTCTTGAAAAGGAAAGAAAGGGCTATGTCATACAGAGGACTGGTCATATCGGAGTTCCGGAATCAGGGGACGACGAGACAACAAACAGGGCTACTACCGCCGCCCCGATGAGGGCACCTGCCCCGTCCGCCAGGAGGTCGCCCATACTCCCGGAGCGGGTGAGGGTGCAGAAACGCTGCAGCACCTCCATAAGGCCGCCGTAGAGCGTCACCGCCACGCAGGTAAAGACAAAACACGCCACGCGGGTGCGGCGTATAAACGCGAAAGCGCCCATGAGCGCAAGCTCGAGGGCGCAGTACATCGCTCCATGCACCAGTTTGTCGCTCACTTGCACGGACGGCATACGGGAAGCCTCCGTGAGGGAGAGAACAGCAATACCTGCCGCCACCAGGACGGCAGGTATGAACGCCATATAAGATCTGTTACTTACGATCGGAGAGATGGATTTTAGTACCGTAACACAGGTCTCCGGCATCGCCCAGACCGGGTACGATATATTTCTTCTCGTTCAGTACAGGGTCGATTGCGGCGCACCAGAGAGTAACATCCGGGCTGTCGTTGAGCGACCGGCGCACGCACTCTATCGCCTGGGGCGTACCGATAGCGCAGCAGAGATGGGTATGGGTCGGTTTGCCATGACGGAGCAGGGCGAGATAGCCGACCTCCATCGACATGCCGGTAGCCAGCATCGGGTCCGCTACGATCAGCGTTTTGCCATCAATAGCCGGAGCCGCCATATATTCCGCTACGATCTCCAGCTCGCCCTCTTTGTTCACGCGGCGGTAGGCGCTCAAAAAAGCGTTCTCCGCACGGTCGAAGACATTCAGGAAGCCCTGGTGCAAAGGCAGGCCGGCACGCAGGATAGTAGCCAGCACGAGTTTGTCGGTGAGGGTATTGACAGTTGCGGTAGCCAGAGGCGTCTGTACCTCCCGAGGCTGATAATTCAGCACCTTGCTCACCTCCATGGCCATAAACTCGCCGATACGCTCTATATTCCTACGGAAACGGAGAGGGTCCTTCTGGATATCCACATCGCGGATCTCGTACAGATACTGGTTGAGCACACTATTGTGCTCCGATAGATTGATGACATTCATAGATATTTATAATTTGACTATTTATGATGTGCGTTCGCCTAAAAAACGGTGCAAAGGTACAAAAAAATTTGCATATGTGCAAAAAATTGCGTAAATTTGCACGATTTTTTTATAAGTTATGAATTCATTTATTTATCAGGAGTCCACTATAGCCTTTGTGACCGCGGCGGCGCAGACCTGCCTGCTAATCGAAAAAGCGGAAGAACATTCGCGCGAGGAATGGCGGGAGCAGATGCTACGTCTGCTGCCGGTGTTGTATCTGCGTACACGGCTGCTGGAGATGCCGGAGGAGAGGCTGTTAGAGGAAGAGCCGCAGCGGTTCGTAACCGAAGAGGATTACAACTACACCCTGCTGGGCATACGCAACCTGATGGGTTCGGACGACGCCTATCTGGACGTATTCGTGGACGGAGGAATCTATACCGACGAAGTCCAGACGGCCTATATCTCCGAAGGAGTGGCGGACATCTATCAGGAGCTGAAGGATATGGCGGCTGCTTTCCAGACCGGTCAGGAGCCTATTATGAACGACGCCGTACTTGTCTGCCGCGAGGCTTTTGACGAGCATTGGGGTCAGAAACTGCTGGCAGTCATGCGGGCCTTACATGCTATTCAAAAGAATGACGGATTGATGGATTGATGGAAGAGAATCACTATATTCAGCATATCAGCAAGGACTTGCTGCAATGGATGCCGGTAGCGGCCTTTGAAGGCGAGGTAGTTGTGGTGGACCGGGAGGAGCAGGTAGCCGAAGCGGTGGCGTATCTCCGTACACAGGAGGTTATCGGCGTCGATACCGAAGCGCGCCCCAGTTTCCAGCGGGGCGTACACTACCCTACCGCTCTGGTACAGATAGCCTCCCACGAGCGGTGCTATCTATTCCGCCTGACACATATCGGCATGCCCCAGGAGCTGGCGGACCTCTTTGCCGACCCGTCAATCCGCAAGGTCGGTCTCGCCTTCCGCGACGACATCAACGGACTGAGGCGCAGGCGCGATTTCAAGCCCGCCAACTGCGTGGACGTACAATCCATGGTAGCGCGGTACGGCATTCTGGACTTGGGGTTGCAGAAGGTCTTTGCCATCTGTTTCGGCAAGAAGATTTCCAAGTCGCAGCAGCTGACCAACTGGGAGAACAGCCGTCTTACTCCGGAGCAGGCTCGTTACGCCTCCACGGACGCCTGGGCGACGCTGCTTATCTACGAGGACCTGATCGCCCACGAGGCTCTCTCCGCCAAAGAGGTAGAGGCGCTCAAGCGCGAGGAGAAAGAGCGTATGATAGAGCACCAGCAGGAGATACAGGACCAGCGGCTTCGCGAGAAAGGCATCGAGCCTCCGCCCCATATGACGCTGGAAGAGCGGGAGGCGCACCAGGCTGAGAGACGACGCGAGGCGCGGAAACGCAAACGCCACCGCCAGACGGCAGCGAAAGCCGCATCCGGAAAGAAATCCCCCGACAAACCCTAATAATTCTATCGGTAATATGAAACGATTCATTTCCCTCTGTACATTGTATATTATTTCAGTGTACTTTTCTTTATCCCTTTCCGCGCAAGCGAAATACGTATTCTATTTCATCGGCGACGGCATGGGTTCCAACCAGGTGTTAGGCGCCGAGATGTACCGGTCGGCATTACAGGGCGAGCCTCTGGGCCGCGTACAGACGCTAATGACCACTTTTCCTTATTCAGGCCATGCCTCCACGTACTCCAAGAGCAACGGCATCACCGACTCCGCGGCGGCGGGTACCTGCCTCGCCACCGGCACGAAGACCCGCAACGGCATGTTAGGTCTTGACCGGGACACCGCCCGTCTGACGACGATAGCGGAGAAGTTGAAGGCACAGGGCTGGGGCGTAGGCATCATGACCACCGTAGCCATCGACCACGCCACACCGGCGGCGTTCTACGCGCACGTACCCGAGCGCGACTCCTATTATAAGATAGGCAAACAGCTGTGCGAGAGCCGGTTCGACTTCTTCGGAGGCGCAGGGTTCCATTATCCGCAGGGCAAGCACGACGACAAGAAAGAGAACCTGTACCGTCTGGCGGAGCAGGCGGGCTATACGATTGCCCACGGCTATCAAGAGGCGCAGGCGCTGCTGAAAAACGACTTTCCCGAGAGCACCCAGGGCAAGCCGGCCGTAGAGAAGATGATCATGGTCCAGGCTACCGACGACCGGGGAGCCAAGCACGGCAGCAACCTGCCCTACGCCATTGACCGCAAGGAGGGCGACCTGACGCTCAAAGAGATTGTCAGCACGGCTATCCCGTTCCTGGACAACCGATATGAGCGGTTCTTCATGATGGTGGAAGGCGGCATGATCGACTACGCCTGCCACAGCGACGACGCTGCTACCGCTTTCGGCGAGACATGGGACATGGACGAGGCGATGCGGGTGGCATATGCGTTCTATAAGAAGCATCCGGACGAGACGCTGATCATCGTCACTGCGGACCATGAGACAGGCGGTCTGGCGCTCGGCAACAGCGACTACACGCTGTATCTGGACCAACTGCAATACCAGCAATGCTCGTCGTGGGTGCTGTCCGACCTCTTCACGCAGCTCTTCCAAGAGAACAAGAAGCCCTCCTGGGGTCAGGTACAGGAGCTCTACCGCGAGCAGTTGGGGCTCTGGGAGAGCATCAAGGTAAGCGAGGAGGAAGAGAAAGAGCTGAAGGCGCTGTACAAGGCGGCGTGCAAGCACCAAGCGAAAGACACCAAGACGATGTACAAGACCATCAACGCGCTCGGCGACGCCGGTATCGCATTGGTGAACAAGAAAGCGCATATCGGCTGGACTACCCGCGCGCACTCCGCACACGCCGTACCGATCTTCGCTATCGGCGCAGGCGCAGAGAAGTTCAGCGGATGGCACGACAACACCGAGATAGCACCGCTGATTATGAAAGCTACCAAATAACATTCAACCCCGCGGCCACTCCGCGACCGGTACGAAGGTCCGAGTAGTATGAGTATCAAAAGAGGGGCACCCGAAAGGATGCCCCTCAATCGTATCCGCCACAGATGGCGGATGCAATGACAGCCAATGCTATCAGCGGATGGTTTGTCCCATAGCGTTGTATGCCTTGCCGTTCTTCTCGATGACGAGGATGCCGTTGCGGAGTACTTTCACAGCCTTAGCGTCCACGTTGATAGCGTTGATGCCGGTAGGCGTGTCCGAATTAGGAGCAACATAGATGCACTTTGCGTGCCAATCATCGTTACCATTGTATTCCGGACGGAAGTAGATTGTCTTCGCACCTGCGTGGTTAGCATCTACTTTGTAGTTGTTGTTATCGCCCTCCGGGAACCAAGTCTTGATAGCGTCGTCCTCTACGCGTACTACCTTGAACTCATCGCCTTCGGCGAGGGTAACGTTGAGTGAGTACTCGCCCGTTTCAATGCCGGTCGAAACGAACAGTTTATCTTCTGTCAGATCAACCACAGTCCAAGCATCTACGCCGCCGAACTTACCAACCAGGTAATAACCGTCAGCCAGAGTCGGCTCTCCCTTCTCCGGGAAGGTAACAACAAGCGTGCTGTCTGCGTATGTCCAAGTGAAGGTATATTCACCGGCTGCATCGGCTACCAGCGAGAAATTGCGTCCTTCATTAATCAGGTTAACATGCTCAGCCTTGTTCCAATCTCGGTGCAACCTATAGAGAGTCTCACCTTCTCCGTTCAGACTCAGCCAGCTACCGTCAGATACAATCTTAAACTGGATGGTATCGGTTACGCCCAAGTTCACCTTGATGCTTGCGGTGATGCTGTCCTTAGCCGGGGTAAAGAGGTTCGCCTCCCAGTTCCAGCCGTTGAAGTTAGCGCCCAGACCTACCTTCGGCAGTACCTTCTCCGGCTCTGCCGGTACATAGAAGTTACCGGTTACGGTGAAGGTTGTTACATTCTCAACCTTCTTGCAGGTAACAACTACATTGCCAGCCTCTTTGAGGGTGAAGCAGATATTGTTGTCTTTATCAGCGGTCAGACCTGCCTTGTCCTCCTGAGTCAGATCAGAGAAGCCGAGATTCACACGCGGCGTTTCTTCCGAACTCCAAGCACCATCGGTTACTTTCAGTTTATAGTCGCCAACAGCGAGGTTCTCGAAGGTATAGGAATCCTCGGTTACCTTGATAGCGTCAGGAGCCCAAGCTTTCTCTTTGTCGAGGCCGGCGTTCACAACGAGTGCGGAGTCACCGGTGATATAGAACTTAGCCGGGGTCTCAGGAGCCTCGCAGAGTTCCGAAGCCAGAACGGTGAGACCGTCGATTGCCCATTCACCGCCCCATCCGGCATAAGCCCAATGGATATTATTGAAGACATAAGACTCTTGTGCTTCGTCGAACTCAACGATTACACTTACCTCCTCAACATCCTCAGCATCGTGAGAACCATAGGTAGCATTGTTATTCTTTGCTCCGGTAGCATTTACCCAGAGGTAGTTCAGACCGGTCTTGGTGTTACCGTTAGCATTGTTGTTCTTAACAGCTACGCGGAGGTTATTGCTGTCTGCGATCTTCTGGATAGTCAAGAGGATACGCGCATTAGCATCACCGAAGTCAGCTTGATTGTGATGACCCGTCGGGAACTCGCAGTACTTAACCGGCAGAGCGGGGAATACAACACCGATGGAGTCGTTTGCGAAGGTCCAAACGAAGGTATATTTACCATCCACATCCGCCGTGAGTTTGATATTCTCGGTAACATCGTCCGTTACACCGGCAACACCGGTCCAGTCACGGTGGAGACCGTAAGCGCTGCCCTCATTAGCCTTGGTGAGCCAAGCACCGTCTTTGATGACTTTGAACTCATAGTCGCCAGCCTTCAGCTCTACCTCATACGAAGCAGTCTTCTTGTTCTCGGCAGGGGTCATTGCGTTCAGTACCCAAGCATTCCCGTTCTCTGCATCAACCTCCCAAGCACCTGCGATCTGCATTACCGGCAGAACAACCTCATCAGGTTTGTCTTTCTCCACGATAGCGACATCAGAGAGGGTGATCACGGTACCTGCAGCAGCATAGCCGAAGTCAAGCACGAGGATACCATTGCCGGCAAGACCTTCAAGGTCTTTCTTCGCATAAGCGAGTTCTACGTTCTCCTCCAGAGCAACAGTGGTCTCATACAACATCTGTGCGTTGTCCTGATACTTAACGGTGATACCGCCAAAAGTCTTGTTGGCTTTGAGTTTGAAGGAGAGATCATAGTACTTACCCGCCTTAGCCGGTGCACCATGGTACTTCACTTGTGCTTGCCACTGACCATTCTTGTTCTGTGCGATCGTGATGGTAGCGGTCTTGGTAGCCTCATCGTAAACGAGGTTAGACTCGGTCTCCGGCTTCCAGTTTGCATCGCCGAACCAAGTCTCAAACGGATTAGCCTGGCACCAAGAATAGAGATTCCAGTCGTTAATAACAAAGAGATTACACTCATTGATGAGTTGATCGTTAGCCTTATTCCAGATGACGCCTTCTTCATCGCTCCAAGCCGGAGTCTCCACAGCGCTGTTGAAACGAACGAAGATGATGCTATCCGCATCGGCATTAACCTTAGCGGTAAGGGTGTCGCCTTCGCCTGCGAAGAATGCAGTCCATTGGCCGTCGAGTTCTTTACCCCAGATCCAAGCAGCGATCTTGGCGTCAGCCTCTGCCCAAACACCCGGAACGAGGTACAAGTCCTTATATTCAGGTACGCGTACGTAGAAGTTGCCGGTTACGGTGAAGGTTGTTACTTTATCAACCACCTTGTAGGTAACAACTACATTGCCAGCCTCTTTGAGGGTGAAACAGATATTATTATCATTGTCAGCGGTTAAGCCAGTCTTATCCTCTTGGGTCAGTGCGTCATAGCCGAGGTTCATATGCGGCGTTTCTTCTGAGTTCCAAGCACCATCGGTTACTTTGAGTTTATAGTCACCTGCAGCGAGGTTCTCGAAGGTATAGGAATCCTCGGTTACCTTGATTGCAGCAGGATTCCAAGCCTTCTCACCAAGGAGAGCTTCGTTACCGGTGATGTAGAACTTAGCAGGAGCCTCCGGAGTGAAGGTAACATTATACATAATGATTGCGGACGAACCGGTAATCGTTACATCGCCGGCAGGAACTGCAATCTCGCCGGAAGTCACATTGAGTTGAGCGGCATAAGACTCCTCACCATTATTCTCGCGAGAGGTCCAGTACTCAGTCTGCTCGCCGTTGACTACCAAGTAGCGTTTAACAGCTGTTGCGCTTGCGCTTGAACCGGTATCGGAGAACTTAACGGTAATCGTACCGGCAACAGTCGTCTTGAAACGAAGCGTGCCAGCCTGGCAGTACTGATTCTTACGGATAGGATACTCACCCTTGAACGCCATAGTCGTTGCATCGAAGCCCTCAGCGAAAGTCATGAAATCAGCTGAGTAATTAGCATAAACTACTTCGTCATTCTTGCTCGGTGTCGATTCATCCGTCAGTTTGATACCATCGTTGCCATAGAGTGAATTGTCTTTATTAGCTGTGATCTTGGAGAAGTCCCAAGTAGTAGCCTCGCTAACTGCTTGCAGTTCAACCGGTTTAGCTGGGAATACAACACCGAGGGAGTCGTTAGCGAAGGTCCAAACGAAGGTATATTTACCATCTACGTCAGCCGTGAGTTTGAGGTTCTCGGAGGTATTTTGGTCAACAACACCGGCAACACCGGTCCAATCGCGGTGGAGACCGTAAGCGTTTCCTTCATTAGCCTTGGCCAGCCAAGCACCGTCTTTAATGACTTTGAACTCATAGTCGCCGGCCTTCAGTTCTACTTCGTAAGAAGCTGTTTTCTTATCCTCAGCAGGGGTCATTGCATTCTTAACCCAAGCGTCGTCTTTTACTTCCCACGCACCTGCGATCTGCATTTCCGGCAGTGTCTCAACGTATTCCGGGAAGTCGATTGCGAGGGTGTTGTTAGCATATGTCCAAGTGAAAGTATAGTCACCTTTGGTGTCAGCAGCGAGCTTGAGGTTGCCTGTGCCGGCAGCAACAGCAGCCGACTTGTTCTCACGGGTGAATGCCACGCCGTTGGAAGTCCAGTTGTCGTCAGAACCGATACGCATACCGAACTCATAGTTGCCCTTGTTGAGGGTCAGTTTGAGAGTAGCGGTCTTCTTGTCCTCGGAGAGAGTGAAGGCGTCGGTATTAGCCCAGTCGCCGGTGAAGTTACCATGCATCTTAATTACAGCGGGTTCCTCTGCTACAGGATCGTCACCGCCTTCGCCGCCTTGTTCCACTTTTTTCAGCAATTCAAATTTTGCTACATATACACCCGTAGAACCTGAATTACGATAGAGGCGAATATATTTTGCATTAGCCACACCTTCAGGAACGATATAAATAGAATCCACCGGAGTACCATTAGAAGCTAAGACTTGGGGATCCCCTTGAGACAGAATCTGATAAGTTGTTGCAACAGAAGCCTTATCAGCACTAAAGTCCATTCCTAAAACGTATGTAGATTTATCACCCGTACGGAAATAAGCAATACGAACCGTATCGCCAGCATTTACTGAATTCTCCAGAGCGATTCCAATATAGTACTCGCCTTTGGTAAAGCCCTTGTTCATCTTGAAGCAGTAATTTCCTTTTTGCGAATTACCAACCTCCATGTTTGTTCCGGTTGTCTGTACTGCTTCAGCTTCACCACCTTTTTCGATTGCATCAGTTGTCGAACCAATTCCATTCCACACGTAGAGCACATTGGAATCATCGCTACCACTTTCTCCACCACCGGCAGGGGCAGCAACCCATTGCTCAGTAGCATGTACATACATTTTACCGTTGTAGGTAGCGACAGCCGTCCAGGAGCTGATAGCCACTTTCTGACTCTTCCAAGTCTCTCCATCGTAGAGCTGGAACTGCATTACGCCAACGCCATCATAAGCGTCCGTGTACTTGTACGAATAGACGGGATCGCCATTGTTCGTAAGGGCGGTTTTCGTCATGTCGAATTGGTGCCAATCGTCACCATCGCCCTTGAAATTGACATTCAGCTTAACGCTGTACGTACCGATAGTAGCCGCCGGTACTGTATAATACACCGTCGTCTCCGTCGCTGCGAACATCATTACGCTAACAAACGTCATCAAGAATAAAGAAAGAATCTTTCTCATGATAATTGATTTTTGGTTAATAATGTTAGTTAATTAAGTTAAGTTATGATTTTTCGATATACCGATATAAGGGAAAACCGATATATCGACAAATGTCGTAAATCGGGCACAAAGTTACAAATAAATTATCAAATATGCAAGAAAAAAACACTTTTTTTCACTTTTTTCTGTAGGAGACTTGCAAAACGCGTATTTTTTGTGTATATTTGCAGAAGATTTGAGCGATAGAATACCCTCTCAAGTCCAGCATTGGTTTTCTTCCTGCATTCTTCTGTAACGATATAGGAATAACGCGGTGATAACGCGCTTATCACCCGCTTATCACGCGCTAATCACGCGCTTTTTGTGCGGAAAAAGAGCGAAGCGGAAGGCTCGCGGGAGGGAGAGAGAAGGGAAAAAGGAAAGAGGGGCGCTTCGAGTGAAGCGTCCCTCTGGTTTTACGGTGCACGATGCTGTTTGCGCCTCGCGCAAGGATGCGCGAGAAGTGCACGACGGGTATTAGCGGATAATCTGACCCATTGCGTTGTAACGAACGCCGGCTTTCTCGATGACGAGGATGCCGTTGCGGAGGGTCTTGACAGCCTTGGTCTCTACAGCGGTATTGGAGATAGCGGTAGCAGGACTTTGCTCCTTGACGAGTTTGTAGAGAGCGACAGCCTGCTGACCGGATTTGTAGTAACGGAAACGCAGCTGGTCAGATGCGTAGTTGTAACGGAGCGTACAATTGCCAGAAGCCGTGATTACAGCATTTCCATCTTCGTCAATTGCGAATGTGTTGGTGTACTCCGTATCGGCTTTTGCATCCAAACCGTTTGCATTAGCTGTTTTACCGATGTAGAGACCGCTTGCGGATTTCAAAGTACCAGCCGTCTTATCCAACGTGAAGACAGCAGCTAATAATGCCTCGGTAGCCGCAATCTTGTTCTCGGCGATAGTCACAGCAAGACCATTATTTACGGCATCCAGCGTTTCCAAAGAACCGTCGAAAGCCACTGCCTCGTGTGAGTCGTTGCCTTCATAGACAATGAGGTAAGCGCCGTCGGTGATGTCTGCGGTAGCGGTTACTTTAGCGAAATAGTCACCGGTAAGGGGTGCTACATAGGCAGCCTGGGAAACGGTGATGGTAGCAGTAGCAACTGTTTCGCCGGCAGTAGCGGTGACGGTGATGGTAGCGGTACGTGCGGCGCCATCGTTGGCAGCGACATCAAAGGTCAGTTCGGATTTGTCATCGTTAAGCGCGATATTGGTGATCCAAGTAACCTCTGCGTCAGCAGTAGCCTCGACCACAAAAGTTTCTCCCAAATTTGCGTATTCGAGTGTAACGGTATTGTCCTCAAAGCCCTCCGCAGTAATCTCAAGTTCTTCGGGAGTAGCCGTTACAGAAGGTTGGTCGGGATCAACGGGCTCTTCCTGCTCGGTAGCAGAGATGAAGTAAACCTGAACATTGCCATTGTAGATAGCTACAGCACCTACTACGTCGTAAGTCTTCTCTGTATCGAAAGTCTGGCTCGTGCTGAAATTATCGCGGAGCGTAAAGTTAACGTCTCCGATAGTAGCAGTCAGGTTCTTGTTTGTGAAAGAAGCGGCAGTCATCGTAACACCCCTGAGAACGATATATTTATTCACGTCAGCAGCAACAGGCGCAGCAATGAACTCTTCAGGAGCGGGTGCCTCACCGGCTGTAACGGTAAGGTCAGTCAGCGTAACAGAAGGTACAAGTTCAGGCAGACCGTTGTAGATATTCATCGAACCCTTAAAGCCAGTCACTACATCGCCAGCCTTCAAGCCAAAGTCGTATTTGTAAATCAGCGCATAACCGGAAGCATCTTTGATGTAGGTATTAGCACCGTTGGCATAAGCGACCGTAAACTCGCCGAGTTTGGCATTAGCGCCGTTTGCAAGTGCGTTAGCCTGTGCGCAGGTGAGAGTCGGAGCTGCATTTACGGTAACGTCGCAAGTAGCGGAGAAGGTGCCTGCGGTAGCAGTGATGGTAGCGGTACCTTCACCCTCTGCGGTAACTTTGCCGTTCGATACAGTAGCTACTTTCTCGTCCGAAGAGGTCCATGTAACAGTCGTGGTAGCGCCTTCCGGGGTAAGGGTAGCTTTGAGGGTAGCTGTCTCGCCTTCGGTGAGGGTCAGAGCGGTTTGGTCCAACTCGATAGCGGTAGCTGCCACTTCAGCACCTACCTCATAGGTAACGGTGATGGACTTA
Source organism: uncultured Bacteroidales bacterium (assembly GCA_902774995.1). GTDB lineage: Bacteria > Bacteroidota > Bacteroidia > Bacteroidales > Paludibacteraceae > Colicola. Next base: position 25,773 of record CACYKR010000007.1, read on the forward strand.
ATACGGTTATGACCACTACCGGCTTCAGTAGTAAAGAGAACTTTGTTTGCAGAGCCTGTCCATTCTTTGGCATCCTTGGAATACGTACCTGCATCTACCGTATAGTTCTTATTGTTCTGCGAGAAATCAAAAGCGATTTTAGTAATAGTGCTCGCACCTGCATCAACAGTAATGGTGTTCGAAGCGTACGTACGTGCACCTGTACCAGTTGTGTAATAGGCAGGTGCGCTAGAACCAGTTCCTTTTGCAAAAGTGATTGTCACAACACCAGATTGTACTGGGACTCCGTCCAAAGAATGCTGGTTGGCATAGCCGGCGTTGGCATAGTCCACAGTCACCTCGGCCGCCATCATGCTGCCTGCGAAAAGGAGGGCAGCGAAGAGAGAGAAGAATTTCTTCATAATGTTAATTGATTTTAGTTAGTTGGTTGTTTTTATTCGATAAATCGATATTTCGATATAACGATATTGCGAGGGGTATAAAAAAGAGAATAGGGTTTATGCCCTATTCCCGTTATTGCGCAGTATGTGCCATAGTATTGCTGAAAGTGTCTGCCAAGATAAAACCTGACGAAACGACGATACTATGGGAGTTGTACTTTTTCATTTGCGGTGCAAAGGTACAACTTTTTTTTGACATATGCAAGAGATGAGTGATTTTTTTTAAAAGTTATGCTAATTAGCGGATAGCTTGGCCCATGACGTTGTACCGTGCGCCGGCTTTCTCGATGACGAGGATGCCGTTGCGGAGGGTCTTGACAGCCTTGGTCTCTACGGCGGTATTGGAGAGACCCTGTTTGCCGTCGAGGGTCACGCGGATGATTTGCGCACGGAGCTGTTTGTTGCAAGCTATGGTCACACTCGTAGCATTGACATTCTCGATGACAATCAGCGGGTCATTGATATCCTCTTTGGTAGTATCTTCGTCAAAGGAGGTACCGGTAGTAATCGTGCCGTTATTCACCGTCGGAGCCAGCTCTTTCTTAGCCATACCGGCAATCTCCACCTTGGCGATATTCCCACCGGCAGTGATCGTAAGCGATTTACCTGCATACGGACGGAAGTCCGTTGCATAGTACGCACCTTCCCAAGCCAGTCGGATGCCGTCAACGATAATGTCGTACGTCCCTTTTCCGGCGGCATCCGCCTCAACCGGCTTGAGTGTATGTACGCCTTCCGATGCCAGCTCACCGGGGTTCACAGAAGGTGTCCCGCCGTTCTCATCGAGGATAATATCCTCCTCAGAGTCATAGTCATAGGCATAGATCTCCCCTTCCCAGTCAACGGTATAGGTCTTGTTATCATCGCCAACAAAACTGAGTTTGACGGAATAAATATCATTGCCCTTATAGTTAATGACCATGTTGTCCGGGAATGACACCGCCTCCGCAGAGTCTTTCTCCGCCATGAAAACTATCGCATAAGCCAGTTCGCTCGTGGTGTAGGTACCTGCGAGCGCCGTTGCGCTTTTTGCCATGAACCCCACATAGAAGTCAGGGTAAGTAACCTTATAGGTATTTTCATCATAATCCTTATAGAGATTCAGCTGCCATGCTTCATAGTCCGCCAGGTATGCAGCCTCAGCATATACCACGTCCAGTTTGACAGCATCGCCCGTAGTCGGGTTTACCACAGGTTCATCGCCCCCACCTTCGCCGTCGAGGGTGACCTCAATCATGTAAGCGCGGAGTTGTTTGCTCACCGTGATTGTCACGCTTTGGGCATTGACAGACTCAATGACAACCAGCGGATCGGAGAGAGTTTTCTTCTCCGTAATGTCTGTATAGGAAGCACCGGTGGTAACAGTTCCTTTATCCACAGAGGCCGTAAAACCGGCTTTATTCGCTTTTCCGGCAATCACCACTTTGGAGATGTTGGTTGCAGCAGTGAGAGTCAGCGTTTTCCCGCCATAGACACGGAAATCCGCAGGGTAGTTCCCATCCGCAGACGCCGCGTTCAGCGTGCCGTGATAAGCCAATTGGATACCTTCGATAGTCAAATTGATGTCCGTCTCGGCAGTCTGCGCCGTCTGAGCAGCCGGATCCAACGTTACTGCCATCATGCTGCCTGCGAAAAGGACGGCAGCGAGGAGAGAGAAGAGTTTCTTCATTGTTTTAGGGATTTTGATTGTTAATAAAGTTAGTTATTATTTGATCGTCCATACATGGCCGATAGCTATTTTTTATGCGCGGCGATGGTGAGCTGGGCGGAATTGAAGATATTCTGCCAGATGATATACGCAGCTGCCCCGAGCGACGCCATGGGGTCGAGGTAGGTGTTCGCCATCCATACACCGAGGGAGGTGTTCTTCTGTCCGAAAGCCTGTCCGGCGGTAATGGAAGAGACGCCCGCCATGGTCTTGGGTGCTGCAGCCGGATTGATGAGGACGTCCTGGTAGTCCTTGCCTTTGGAGGCAGCCGGCAGGAGATAGCCGATGAGTTTGCCGAGCCCGAACTGAATGAGGCAGGCGAAGAAAGAGCATATTAACAGGATTAGGATATTTGATATTTGGACTTTGAAATTTGAAATTGTTGTATTGGTGACTACCGCCATAAGGATGACGATAGAGGCGACCCAGAGGTAGAAGGGAACGACCGCTATTTTCACGGGCAGAACAAACTCTTTTCGGGTCTTCCATTTATACGCGATTCGGAGAAGCCAGGCGGCAAAGAAAGGTCCGAGGAGAAGCGGGGCAATGCGGCTGAGAATCAAGAAGAAGGCAGGCCAGAAGGTCATGCCGGTAGCCGGATTGATGAGCGGAAAGGTAGCCGGGACGATGATGGCAGTAGCAAAATTAGAGAGGAGGGTGAAGGTAGTGAGGTTCTGGATAGAGCCGCCCATCTTACCTGCTATAATGGGTGCTGCGGTAGCCGTAGGCATGATAAAACACATGAGGAGGCCTTGGGCAAGGACCTTGTCTGCGGTGAGATACCATACTCCGGCGTAGGTAGCGAAGCCCAGGAGCACCTGCGCGGCGAGGACAGCCCAATGCCATTTATGCAGACGGAGGTCCAGCGGGTTCACCTTGCAGAAGGTGAAGAAAAGCATAAAGAAAATCAGCCACGGGAGGGTTGGTGCCAGCGGCAGGAAGAGTTTATAGCCGAAGGCTCCGATGAGCATCGAGAGCCAGAGGGCGTTGGAATCAAACCATTTTTTCATTTATTCATTTACCATTTGGTCATTTATTTAGTCATTTAGTCATTTCCCCATTGTGCGACGATGGAGTCCATGATGGCGAAGACCTCGGAGACTGTTTCGGCGCGGAGGAGGGCAATACGTGTCTGTTTGAAATTATCGAGTCCTTTGAAGACCGGCGAGGCGGCGAAATGGCGGCGGGAATGGACGATGCCTTTGCGCTCGTCGTTGCCGCACCATTCAATAGAAGCGAGGACGTGTTCCTTCAAGACCGCAACTTTCTCGCTCATAGTAACCGGAAAATCCGGATTATCCGGAGATTCCGGGCATAAGGCTGCTCTCATCTCGGCAAAGAGCCAGGGTGCGCCGAAAGTAGCGCGGCCGACCATAACGGCATCCACGCCGTAGCGGTCAAAGCACTCGCGTACGCGTTCGGGCGTACACACGTCCCCGTTCCCTATTATAGGTATATGGATGCGCGGGTTATTCTTGACCTCGCCGATGAGGGTCCAGTCCGCTTCTCCGCGGTACATCTGCGAACGCGTGCGGCCGTGGATAGCGAGTTCGGTAATACCGCAGTCCTGGAGGGCTTCAGCAAGTTCAACAATAAAGAACCCCTCCCCGCCCCTCTCCTCAAGAGAGGGAGTGTTGAGTCCCAAGGGGTTAACGCGTGGGTGGAGGTCGGCTTCGTCCCATCCGAGACGGGTCTTGGCGGTGACGGGTGTATGGACAGCGTTGACGACGGCGCGGGTTATCTCCAGCATCTTCGGTACGTCGCGCAGCAGTCCCGCTCCGGCACCTTTGCCTGCCACTTTCTTGACGGGGCAGCCGAAATTGATGTCAATGAAGTCCGGGTGTGCTTCCTCCACGATGCGCGCGGCATCTGCCATGGCGTCGGGTTCCCGTCCGTAAATCTGAATAGCTACCGGCCGCTCGGCATCGGAGATGGTGAGTTTGCGGGTAGTGGAGGCTATGTCACGGACGAGTGCGTCGGCATTGACAAACTCCGTATAGACCCTGTCCGCTCCGTAACGCTTGCAGAGCGCACGAAAGGCCGGATCGGTGACATCCTCCATGGGAGCCAAGTATAATTTATTCATTTTCTTATTTTCTCATTTGGATCGCCCATGCTTGGTCGATGCTATTTGTTGAGAGTTGGATAGGAGATACGATGATGGTTGATGGCGGTGAGGCGGGCTTTGAAGATGCGTCGGATGTCCTCTACGTCCTTGAAGGAGAGGGGTGTCTCGGCAAACTGGCCGTCGGCTATCTGGGCATCAATCATCTGGTCCACCGCCTGTGCAATGGCCTGCTCCGTGAACTCATTGAGGCTGCGTGAGCGCGCTTCTATGGCGTCCGCCATCATGAGGATAGCTCCTTCCTTGGTAGAAGGTTTGGGTCCGGGATAGCGGAAGAGATTCTCATCCACAGGCTCGCCGGGATGGGCATTGCACCAGGTGTTATAGAAATAGCGCACAAGGGAAGTACCGTGATGGGAAGTGATGAAATTGACGATGACCTCGGGCAGATGGTTTCTGCGGGCGATCTTCTCCCCCTCTGTGACATGCGAGATGACGACCTGCGCCGCATCGCGGGGGTCGAGTTGCAGGAGGGGGTTGTCAGTTCCCACCTGGTTCTCCACGAAATAGAACGGGTCGGTCATCTTACCTATGTCATGATAAAGTGCACCGGTGCGGACGAGGAGCGCGTTGGCACCGATGGTCTTCGCAGCTTCGGCAGCGAGGTTGGAGACCTGCATGGAATGCTGGAAAGTACCGGGGGCCCGCTCGGCAAGGGTGTGGAGGAGTTCGGAGTTGATATCCGTGAGTTCGACCAGCGTGATGGAAGAGATGAAACGGAAGAGTTTCTCAAACATATAAATCAGTCCGTAGCATCCCACCGTAAGAAGCGCACAGACGAAGAAATAGAGGTACATCCACAAGTCTATTGATGTCCATGCGCCCGTCTGGGCAAAGGTGATGGCCGTATAAGCCACCGTCTGCGCCAGAAAAATCCACGCCGCCGTCTCCACCAGTTGCGCGCGACGGGTCATGTCCGAGAGAGAAGACACCGCCACCATGCCCACGACAATCTGGATGAAGAAGAACTCCACAGGCGCAGGCACCACCAGCGAGGTGACCAGTATGGTCGTGAAATGCAAGAAAAGAGCGGTACGGGAGTCAAAGAAGACACGCGTGAGGATAGGTACCCAAGCAAAGGGGATGAGATAAACCGTGATACCAAAATGCAGCGCCAGACACGCCAACCCGATGACAATCAGCATCAGAAGGCAGAAGAAGAGCACCGTGGAGACACTACGCAGATACGCCGGCCGGAAGACATACAGGTAAATCACAAACAGACAGAGGAAGAGAATGACCAGAATAGCCTCCCCGATGACAGAGAGGGTGCGCTGGTGGGTACCGAGTGACTCATCGTCGTACGCCTGACGCAGGGAATGGAGAATCTGGTAATCCTTATCCGAGACTATCTCCCCGTTCTCGATGATCCTCTCCCCTTTCTGCACCATACCCTGTGTAGGCGACAGCGAGGCGAGTAGGCTCTGCTTCATCTGGTCCGTCATCGCCGTGTCGCGGACAAGGTTCTGCGCGCAGTCATAGCCGAAACGGCTGAACGCCGATTTGGGGGTATAGACCTCGGAGAGGGGGTAGGTTCTGGAGACACGGTTCTGCGTAACGGCTATGCGCGAGAAGCCGTTCTCGTCAAGCCACTCTTTCTCCAGAAGGGAGATGACAAGGACCTGACGCTGAGCGCCACGGATGTAATTATAGCAGGGCGTGAAAGTAGAGAGCAGTTGCTTCTGCTCACGGTCCAGCTGCTCCTCGGTCTTGTAGATAGGGAAGTCAAAATCCGCGGTGAGAGTCTTGTAACTCCAGGGTTTGCCCACCTCATAATGATAGCGGAAGGCATTACTATAGCGCGGAAACATCAGTACGATGAGTGCTGCCAGCAGCGCAAAAGCGCCCAAACGGATGATGGTACTGACAAGTTTGTCATTCATAATGTTATGTGTTTACTGGATATTCCTGATTATCCGGAAATTCCGGTTTTTCTTTTTCTCATGAAGAAGTTCTGCATAAGTGTTCTGCATTCGTCTTCCAGCACGCCGGCGGTAACGGCAGCCTTGGGATGGAAGACGCGGGGGGCGTAGGTGCGGTAGCCGCGTTTGGGGTCGGGCGCGCCATAGACGATACGGCTTATCTGCGCCCATCCGATCGCCCCTGCGCACATCGGGCAGGGTTCGACGGTGACGTATAGGGTCGCGTCCGGCAGGTATTTGCCGCCAACGGTCTGCGCAGCGGCGGTTATTGCCTGCATCTCCGCGTGCGCCGTGACATCGGAGAGGGTCTCCGTGAGGTTGTGCCCGCGCCCGATAACCTGTCCCTGCGAGACGATGACACAGCCGACGGGTATCTCATCGGCTGCAAGCGCCTTCTGTGCTTCGGCGAGGGCGAGACGCATGAAACGATCGTCGGTGGCAGAAGCCTTAGGGTCTTTAAGGTCTTTAAGGTCCTTAGGGTCCTTAAGGTCCTTAATGAAAACCGCCAGTTCTTCGGGGTGGGACTCGAAGTGGTTGCCGATGACGACTATGTCCGCTCCGGCATCATAGGCAGCGTGCATGGTTTCGGGGGTACGGATGCCTCCTCCAACGATGAGGGTAAGGGAGGTTGCCGCACGTACGGCGCGTATGATGTCCGGCGAGACGGGAGTTTTAGCTCCTGAACCGGCTTCGAGATAGATGGCTTTCTTGCCCATCAGTTCCGCTGCGACACAAGTGTCTATAATGGTTTGAATGCCTTCGGCGTTTGAAGGGTTGAGGGGTTGGGTACCCGTGACACGCATGGTAGAGGTCTCCACCCCACCGTCGATGAGGATATACGCTGTAGGAATGACTTCCACCGACGAGGCATGAATGCGATGTGCGGACTTAACCTGCTGTGTAACAAGGTACTCCGGGTTCGTACCGGAGAGCAGAGAGAGGTAGAGAATAGCGTCCGCCTCCGGGGTAAACTGTTCTGCTGATCCGGGGAAAAGAACAATGGGAACAGTAGAAAGTCGAAAGTCGAAAGTCGAAAGCTTTTTCTTCAAGGCACGGACGAAGGCGGTAGTGTCCCCGCCGGTGGAGCCGCCGACGAAGATATAGTCGGGGCGGCAGTCCGCGGTGATGGGCAGCGCGGCAAGATCGGCTTTCTCGGGATCCAACAAAAGCGCAAGCGCTTTTTTATTTACCATTTGGTTATTTACCATTTCTTTATTCACTTCGTTCATACGATCTGCTTCGCCGTATGGGTCATTTATTTAGTCATTTACCTTTTACCTCCATTCAAAGGTCTCCACCATTTTGATGACATCGGTGCGGAGGTAGTCATATACGGGCGCAAGGGAATCGGCGTTCGGAGGACAGTTACAATAGACCGAAGCACGGAAGAAATGGCGGGTCGAGTCGGTGACAAAGAACTGGCATGACGAAGCCGTATTCCCCTCCAAATCAAAGAGTACGCCATAGACTTTCGCTTCGGGATGGGCATACTCGCGTTCGGGTATAGAGGAGGCGAAAGAGGCGTTGCGATATACAAACTCGAGCGCGTCGTTGGTCAGCTCGCGAAGGTTATTGCGAACGGGCTTGTAGGAGCAATGGATGGTAGCGTCCAAAGCGGGGTAATAGAGATTGACCCAGTACTGTTCTCCCGGCTCCGTACGCGGCTGAACGACAGCGTTTTGCGAAAGAGCAAAAGAGTAAGGGACCCCCTCCACCCCCCTCTCAGAGAGGAAAAATGGTACGTAGGCAGTGTCAGGAATGGCGATACGGTAATAACCATAGGGCTTGGGAACGGAGGTACCGGTACAGGAAACCAGCAACACCACACTCGCCGAAACAACGGCGAGAGCCAAACGACTGATACGTGTTTTAACAGACCAAAAATCCATTCTATCCCAAATTACGATGCAAAGATAACACTATTTTTTCATTTACTCATTTACCAAGCGCCATTTTTTTCTTTTTTTACCCGAAAATGTACTTTTCTAATAAAAAAGTTCGCGTGCGCTTGCGTATATAAAAAAAAAGTTGTAACTTTGTGCGCTAATTGAACATCGACCATTGAAAAACACTCTATATACATTATGACAAAGAAAGAAAACAATTATTGCGTAATCATGGCGGGCGGAATAGGAAGCCGTTTCTGGCCGTTCAGCCGTGAGGAGAAGCCGAAGCAGTTTCTGGACTTCTTCGGCACGGGAAGGAGTCTGCTGCAGATGACGGTGGACCGTTTCCGTCCGATTGTACCGATAGAGAACATGTTCATCGTAACGAACATAGCCTACAAACAGATTATCTTAGAGCAAATACCGGATTTGCAGGAAGGTCAGATACTCTGCGAGCCGGCAAGACGGAATACGGCTCCGTGCATCGCTTACGCGACAGCTCATATCCGGGCGCTTTGTCTGCAAAGAGCGTATGGTTACACCAAAGCGAACAAAGGCTTCACCAAGGACGGCAAGTTAACCGTCGGTTCGGAAGGATCACAGTTACCCGGTTATCTGGACATTGATTGGACGAAACCGGAGATGCAGGCGAATATCGTGGTGGCGGCGAGCGACCACCTGATTTTGGAGGAAGAGAAGTTCCGCGAGACAATCGTGAAAGCGTTCGACTTCGTAAGCGAGCACAAGGCCATCTGCACCCTCGGCATGCAGCCGACGCGTCCGGAGACAGGGTACGGATACATTCAGTTTCTGAAAAGTACGAAGGACGAATGTGCGATGTACGAAGGGATTTATCCGGTGAAGACATTTACGGAGAAGCCGAACTTAGAGATGGCGAAAGTATTCCTGCAGAGCGGCGATTTCCTATGGAACAGCGGTATCTTCGTATGGAACCTGCAGACTATCAGCGAGGCGTTCCGTTACCTGCTGCCGGAAGTGGCCGACCGTTTCCGCGAGGGCGAGCTGCTGATGGGCACCCAAGAGGAAGAGAATTTCATCGAACAGATATTCCCCAAATGCCCGAACATCAGTATCGACTACGGTATCATGGAGAAGGCGGACAATGTGTTTGTAATCCCATCAAGCTTCGGCTGGAGCGATTTAGGCACCTGGGGCAGTCTCTACGAGTTGAGCGCGAAAGACGCGAACAGCAATGTGAGTCTGCACAGCGAGGCGCATTTCTATGAAGCAAAGGGAAACATCGTCGTATTAGAGAAAGGCAAGAAAGCCATTATCCAAGGCGTAGAAGACATGATTATCGCCGAAGAAGGCGGCAAACTGTTAGTATGCAAGAAGAGTGAGGAGCAACGGATAAAACAGTTCGTGAGCGAGTTATAACCCCACCCCGACCCTCCCCACAAGGGAGGGGGATACGAAAAAGAACAAAACAAAATATATTACTTAATACTAAATCACACATCATGAGTTATCTGAATTTTGACAAGACAGTACTTGTTAATCTGGAGCGGTCGCTTCAGAAAGAGATGATTCGGACGAACCGTGCAGGTGTGTACAACTCGACCACGCTGGTCGATTGCAACACGCGCAAATACCACGGCCAGTTGGTGATGCCGCTTCCGCATCTGAGCGACGACAACTACGTACTGCTCAGTTCGCTGGACGAGACCGTGATCCAACACGGGGCAGAGTTCAACTTAGGCCTGCACGAGTACGGCGAGAACCATTTCAGCCCTAACGGGCACAAGTACATCCGCGAGTTCGACTGCGAACTTATCTCGAAGACCATCTACCGCGTAGGCGCGATGGTATTGGAGAAAGAGCGCTTGCTGGTAAGTTTCGAACCGCGCGTGCTGATCCGCTACACGCTGTTGGAGAGCGGCAGTCCGACAACCTTACGTTTCCGCCCGTTCCTGGCGTTCCGGAGCGTGAACGAGTTGACACATGAAAACCCACTGGCTAACCCGAACATGGACGAGTGCGAGAACGGAAGGTACAACCGCATGTATCCTGGTTTCCCGACATTGTATATGCAGTTCAGCAAAGCCGTTGCGTATCACCACGATCCGCAATGGTACAAAGATATTGAATACCGCAAGGAGAAAGAGCGCGGCTACGCCTACAAGGAGGACCTGTTAGTACCGGGTTATTTCGAGTTGCCGATGAAGAAAGGCGAGAGCGTGATTTTCGCCGCCGGCGTGACGGAGTGCAAGACCAGTACGCTGAAAGCGACGTGGAAGAAAGAGCTGGAGCGGCGTAACAAACGCTTGGATATGTTCTCGACACTGAAGAACAGCGCGAGCCAGTTCTACAAACGCGAGGGCGACAAGTGCTACCTGTTAGCCGGTTTCCCGTGGTTCCACGCCGATGCGCGCAACGCGTTCTTCGCCACACCGAGCTGTACGTTGGACATCGACCGTCCGGAATACTGGGACGCCATCATCAACAAGACGGCTATCGGAGAAATCTTAGACTTCATGGCCGGCCGTGTACACGACGTGAAGATGACGGGAATGGACGAGCCGGACGCCTTGCTATGGTTCGTCCGCGCCACCCAGAAATACGCCCACAAGTACACCGTCCGCGAGGCGGCGGAGCTGTACGGCGAGTTATGCAAAGACATCATCACCTATTACCGCAAACAGAACCACCCGCGTGCCAAGCTGCACCAGAACGGCTTGCTGTGGGTTGACGGCACACAGCGTCCGGCGACGTGGATGAACGCCACGGAGAACGGATGGCCGATCACTCCGAGAACGGGTTATGTAGTAGAGATCAATGCACTATGGTACAACGCGATGCGTTTCACCGCCGAGATGCTCCGGGAGATGGGCAAAGAGACGAGTGCCGACCTGATGGAATACCAGGCGGAGATTACGAAAGATGCGTTTGTAAAGACCTTCTGGAACGGCGTATATCTGAATGACTATGTGTTAGACGGTTATGAGAACCGCGAGGTGCGTCCGAACCAGATATGGGCAGCCGGTCTGCCGTACAGTCCGCTGGACAAGAAACAGCAGAAGGCCGTAGTAGATATATGTACGAAAGAGTTGCTGACTCCGAAGGGTCTGCGTACGCTGAGTCCGAAGAGCGGCGACTACCGTCCGATATACCGAGGCGGGCAGCAGGAGCGCGACCGGAACTTCCACAACGGGCCCGTATGGCCGTTCACGATAGCCGCTTATGCACGCGCCTACATGAACGTCTATAAATACAGCGGCATCAGTTTCATGGAGCGTCTGTTAGTCGGTTTTGAAGCCGAGATGAGCGAATTGACCATCGGTACGCTGAACGAGATGTACGACGGCAACCCGCCCTACAAGGGACACGGCGGCATGAGTTATGCACCGAGTGTAGCCGCCGTCATTAGCGTGATGGACACCTTAAAAAAATATCAGCTTGCAGAAGCAGAACAAGAAAGAAAGGAGGAAAACAAATGAAAGCGTTAATGTTTGGTTGGGAGTTTCCTCCTCATATCTTAGGTGGTTTGGGAACCGCCAGTTATGGTCTGACTCGCGGTATGGCAGAGCAGCCGGATATGGAGATTACGTTCGTTATTCCGAAGCCGTGGGGCGATGAGGATCAGAGTTTCCTCAAGATCATCGGTGCCAACAGCGTGCCGGTGGTATGGAAAGACGTGAACTACGACTATGTGAAGCAGCGCATGGAGGGCAAGATGAGCCCGGAGGAGTATTACCACCTGCGCGACGGCATCCGTTACGACTACCGGCGGATCGGTACGGACGACTTAGGCTGCGTAGGTTTCTCGGGCCGTTACCCGGATAACCTGATTGAAGAGATAGGCAACTACGAAGCCGTAGCTAGCGTGCTGGCACACAGTCTGGATTTCGACATCATCCATAGTCACGACTGGCTGACCTACCCCGCCGGTGTGTTCGCCAAACAGATCAGCGGCAAGCCGTTGGTTATCCACGTACACGCGACGGACTTTGACCGCAGCCGCGGCAATGTAAACCCGACGGTCTATGCCATCGAGAAACGCGGCATGGACGAAGCGGATCATATCATATGCGTAAGTAACCTGACGAGACGTACGGTTATCGAGAAATACGGTATCGACCCGCGCAAGGTGAGCACGGTACACAACGCCGTAGAACCGTTAGCTCATCCGGAGGAGTTCACCAAGCCGGAGAGGAAAGACAAACTCGTTACCTTCCTCGGCCGTATCACGATGCAGAAAGGTCCGGAGTACTTCGTAGAAGCCGCGGCCCGCGTGCTGAGCAAGACGAACGGTGTACGTTTCGTGATGGCCGGCAGCGGCGACAAGATGGCCGAGATGATCGACCTGGTAGCCAAACGCGGCATCGCGGACAAGTTCCACTTCCCGGGTTTCATGCGCGGCAAGCAGGTTCAGGAGATGTTAGCGATGAGCGACGTGTATATCATGCCGAGTGTGAGCGAGCCGTTCGGTATCAGTCCGCTGGAAGCGATGCAGGTAGGCTGTCCGTCCATCATCAGCCACCAGTCCGGCTGCGCCGAGATCCTGCAGCACGCTATCAAGACCGACTACTGGGACATCGACGCGATGGCCGACGCCATCTACGCGATTGTCAAATATCCGGCGATGTACAAGAGCCTGCACGAATTGGGAATGGCGGAGGTCAATAACATCAAGTGGTCCGACGCCGGCCTCAAGGTACGTAAGATTTACGACGGAGTGATCAACCATACGTTGTAGACCGCTTCGCTCAAAGTCGAAAGACAAAAGACAAAAGATTATTGAAAATTGAAAATTTAGTTATTATGAAAAATATATGTTTTTGCTTCCAGATGCACAGCCCGTACCGTCTGAAGCGCTATCGTTTCTTTGAGATCGGCCATGACCATTACTACTACGACGACATGGCTACCGAGGAACATGTAAACTGGCTTGTACAGACATCTTATCTGCCGCTGTGCAACACCATCAAAGACATGATCAGCCTGAGCAAGGGCAAGTTCCACTGCGCGTTGAGCGTGAGCGGCACGATGATCGAGATGTTCGAACAGTTCAATCCGGAGATGATTGACGTGCTGAAAGAGCTGGCCGCTACCAAGTGCGTCGAGTTTCTGGCAACACCGTACAGCTACTCACTGGCTTCGGAGTACAACGAGAGCGAGATGAAAGAGCAGTTCAAAAAACAAGGCGAACTGTTAGAGACCATCTTCGGCGTGAAAGCGCAGACCATATGGAACACCGAACTGCTGTACACCGACGAGACCGCCTATAACCTGAACAAAATGGGATACAAGGTCATCCTGACCGAAGGTGCCAAGCACGTAATCAGCTGGAAGAGCCCGAACCACATGTACCAGTCCGCCGGTGCACCGAAGATGAAAGTGCTGCTGCGCAACACCGGTCTAAGCGACGAGTTGAGTTTCCATTTCTCCGATCCGGGTTGGAGCAATTTCCCGATAGACGCAGAGAAATACGCAAACCAGCTGCAGGCACTACCGGAAGGCGATGACATCATCAATATCTGGGTAGGCGCAGAGACGTTCGGTGTCCGCCAGAATGCCGGAAGCGGCATCTTCGACTTCCTGAAAGCCCTGCCGTATTATGTGTTAGAGCGTGAGATGGGCTTCATGACACCCGCCGAGGCGGCTAAGAAACTGACCGCCAACGACGTGCTGTCCAGCCCGTATCCGTTGACCTGGAGCGGCGAGGCAAAGGACCTGAGTGTCTATGCCGGCAACGACCTTCAGCAAGAAGCCATCAACAAACTATACGCCGTAGCGGAGCGTGTTCATCTATGCCAGGACAAGGCGCTGAAGACCAACTGGCTGCGTCTGCAGGACGTGAACTACCTGCACTACATGAACCACATTGACCAAGGCGAGACGCAGTACGAGTCGGCTTACGATGCGTTTATCAACTACATGAACGTGCTGTCCGACTTCCTGCAGACCGTAGAGGAGCAATACCCGACGACTATCGAGAACGAGGAGTTGAACGAGCTGCTCAAGACGATCCGCAACCAGGAAGAAGAGATTCAGGCTCTCCAAGCCAAGCTGAAGAAGAAATAAGAACCCCACCCCGCCCTCCCCACAAGGGGAGGGGAGGAGGATACGCTATTTTGTACAAACGATTATTCATAGTATTAGTGCTGTTGGCAGCGACCCTTACGGCCGCTGCCAAACCGCCCCGTACACGCACGGTGGTGAAGACCTGGCAGATGCCGGGTTTCACCGCTGTGGCGGACACGATAGCGTTCCGCGATACGGCAGTACTGAACTATCATGATATAGACGTACAGCAGCGGTACTCGATGAGCAGTGTGATGAACGGCAACGTACTCGTCTCACCTATCGAGAGCCGTATTGTCAACGACCGGCTGCAGACGATAGACGACCCGTTTGCACTCTGCTGGGCGCCGTATGTGGTGACGCCCCAGCAGCAGCGGTTCTTCAACACCACGACACCGTATTCGGACGTAGCGTACAAGAAAGGGTTCACCAACGGGCATGAAGAGAACGACGTACATGTGCTGTTCACCGGAAATATCAACCGGCGGCTGAATTTAGGCGTAGAGATGGACTACCTCAATTCGGCAGGCCACTTCACCAACACGGCGGGCAAGCTCTTCCGCGGCTCTGTATGGGGCAGTTATACGGGTGCGCACTACAGCATGCACGGCGCGTTCGGCTGGAGCAAGTTGCGGTCGTTCGACAACGGAGGAGTACAGGACATAGCGGAGTTAGGCGGCAAACTGAAATCCGAGGACATCCCAGTAAGGCTGAATGCGATGACGGGTTACCGGTACCTGAGCGGGTTCCTACACAACCAATACGCCATCACCAAAGAACGCGAGTATATCGACTCGGTGGAGGTGGTGGAAGAAGGGAAACGCGTGAAAAAAGACACCGTGAAGACAGAGTATATCCCGTTAATCACGTTCTCCCATCTGTTCGAGACCAATAACTCCAACAGACGCTATATTGAGAAAGAGGCAGACCAGGGTTTCTATCCCAACAACTACTATGACACCATCCGGACAGGCGACACGACGGACGTACTGACGATACGGAACAGTATCGCCGTGACATTCTGCGAGGCGTACAACACGAAGCTGAAGTTCGGCGCAACAGTCTTCGCCATGAACGAATGCCAGCGGTTCCTATACGACTCCGTACCCTATGATCCGGACAGTATCTTCGACTACCGCTGGAAGAACAACACCTTCGTCGGCGGTGCCATCCACAAACATAGCGGCGCACATGTGCTCTATATTGTTGAAGGGCAGGTATGCGTGTTAGGCTACAAGATAGGCGAGTTTGACGTACACGGGAAGATAGAAACAAAGTTCCGTCTCGGCCAAGACACCTTATATATAGGTGCGCGTGCATACGCCAAGAGTGTGACGCCAAGTCCGTATCTGCAACGGTTCCGCTCCAACCACCTGCAGTGGGACAACGATTTCGGATTTACGTACCGTTTCTTAGGCGGAGCAACCATCGCCTACCCCACCAAGTGGTTCAAGCCGCGGATTGATTTCAGTTTCGAGAACCAGACGAACCCTATCTATGTGTCAGCGACCGACTGGAAACCGCAACAATACAACGGCAGCGTACAGATTCTCACCGGCGATGTAGGGGCGGACCTGACGACACCGTGGATCAATCTGGAAAACCGCGTTGTGATCCAGCATAGTACCAACGAGACGGTTCTGCCGGTGCCGCTCGTAATCCTGCAACACCGGCTGTATTACCACGGGTCATGGTTCCGCCACGCAATGGACGCCCAGATAGGTGTGGACCTGCGTTATTTCACGCGTTACCAGGCTCCCGTGCTGTGTCCCGCAACAGGCATGTTCGCCACCCAGCAGGAGACCAAAATCGGCAACTACCCCTGGATAAACGTCTATGCAGGGTTCTACGTACGGTCTATCCGCCTGCGCTTCTTCGCGCACTACCAACACCTGAACCATCTGTTTATGAACAAGAGTACGGACTACCAAGTCATGCCGGGTTATCCGAGCAACAGGGACGTGTTCCGCGCAGGTCTGGCATGGCATTTTTATAATTGATGACTGATAATTTATTATATATATAATGATAGTAACACTGAATTTGAACAGGATTATCGTGTACGCCCAGGAAGAGGCTGAGCGGTTGCACAGCAGCAAGGTGGACACCGCGCATTTCATGCTGGCTATTCTCAGGCTGGTGGAATGCTCGGCGTATGACTTGCTGCTCCGCGCCAACTTCAGCCCCGAGGACGGCAAATCGTATTTTGAGCAACAGATCCAATATCTGGCAGACGACAGCGGCAGTTTCCAGGGCCGCACGAGCCATGCCGACCGTATTCTCCGTATCGCGGAGGGTATCAGCCGCGAGTACAAAGCCGAGGCGGTGAACACCGCACACCTGCTGCTGGCTATCATGCGCGAGCAGGTGAATCCTGTAGCTTCGTATTTAGAAGAGGCGTGGGGCATCAGCTACGACCAGCTGGTGGAGCTCTACGGACAGCCGCATTACACAGCCGAGGTGCCCCGAAGCGGCAATGCCCAGACAGACGAGCTGAACGAAGGCCCGTGGCAGCCGGAACAGCCGAAACAGAAAGGCAAGAAGAACGGCACAGCGGCACTGGACAAATACGGCCGTGACCTGACCAGACAAGCCGAAGAAGGCAAACTGGATCCGGTTGTAGGGCGCGAGGTAGAGATAGAGCGCGTAGTACAGATCCTGAGCAGGAGAAAGAAGAACAACCCTATTCTGATCGGCGAGCCGGGTGTCGGCAAGTCGGCGATCGTAGAGGGTCTGGCTCTGCGTATCAAAGCCGATGACGCAGGCGCCCTGAAAGGCAAACGGATCGTGACATTAGACATCGCTTCCATGGTAGCCGGTACGACCTACCGCGGCCAGTTCGAGGAGCGGATGAAGAACGTGATTACCGAGTTGCGCGAGCACCCGGAGGTGATTCTGTTCATTGACGAGATACACACGATCATCGGAGCGGGCAACGCATCGGGTTCGCTGGATGCAGCCAACATCCTCAAGCCGGCAGCGAGGTACAGTGTATAGGTGCCACGACGACGGCCGAGTATGCCAAGTCGATAGAGAAAGACGGAGCGCTGGAGCGCCGGTTCCAGAAAGTACAGGTCCGCCCGACAACAGGCGACGAGACATTCGACATACTGACCCATCTGAGCGAACACTACGCCCATTACCACCATGTGATTTACACCCGCGAAGTACTGAAAGCATGCGTAGGGTTGAGCGAGCGTTACCTTACCGACCGCGCTTTCCCGGACAAGGCGATAGACGTGATGGACGAAGTAGGCGCCCGCAGCCATGCCAAACAGCAGAGTACGGAGGATGAGAGTTCACCGGCATACACCATCACGACAGAAGATGTAGCCGGTGTAGTGAGCATGATGAGCGGCGTACCGGTCCAGCGGGTAGCAACTGCGGAGAACGAACGTCTCTTGACGATGGCGGAGAAACTGAAGCGCAAGATTATCGGCCAGGACAAGGCGGTAGATACCGTAGTGAAAGCCATTCAGAGAAGCCGACTGGGTCTCCGTGACCCGAAGCGGCCAATCGGCACCTTCTTCTTCTTAGGCCAGACGGGCGTAGGCAAGACCTACCTGACACAATGTCTGGCGGAAGAGATGTTCGGCAGCAAGGAGGCGATGATCCGTTTCGACATGTCGGAGTATATGGAGAAACACACGGTGAGCCTGCTGGTAGGTGCGCCTCCGGGGTATGTAGCCCATGAGGAAGGCGGCAAACTGACCGAGGCAGTACGGAGAAAACCCTACTCCATCGTTCTCTTTGACGAGATAGAGAAAGCCCATCCGGATATTTTCAATATCCTGCTGCAGGTGCTGGACGAAGGCCGGCTGACCGACCGTCAGGGACATATCGTGGATTTCCGAAACACCATCATCGTACTGACAAGCAACGTAGGCACACGCCAGTTGCAGGAGTTCGGCGGAGGCGTCGGTTTCAGCGCAGGCGAGATGAGCCAGAAAGAGACGAACAAGATGCTGCTCAAAGCCCTGCAGAAACAGTTCCCGCCGGAGTTTGTGAACCGTATCGACAACGTAGTGACCTTCGAGCCGCTGAGCCGCGAGACCATCGGACAGATCGTCCGCATAGAGATCAGCATGCTCCAGCAACGGCTCAAGACGCAGGGGCACCGGCTAAGCGTGACGCCGGAAGCTATCGGGCAGATCGTAGAGAAGAGTTTTGACACCAAGAACGGCGCCCGGCCGGTCAAACGGGCTGTACAGACCTATCTGGAAGACCCGTTGACGGATATCCTGCTCCGCAGACCCAATCAGAAAAAAATAACCATTAAACAAATACAACAAGTATGACAGTAGAAATTACAGACGCTAACATCAAGGATGTGATTGCGTCAGGCAAACCGGTAGTAGTGGATTTCTGGGCTGCATGGTGCGGTCCGTGCAAGATGATGCTGCCGATCTTGGAGGAACTCTCCAACGAATACGAAGGCAAAGTCACAGTAGGCAAACTGAACGTGGACGAGAACCCGGATACGTGCGAAGAGTACGGCATCATGAATATCCCGACCATGCTGTTTTTCCGCAACGGCGAGCTGGTGAACCGCCATGTAGGCGCATGCCGCAAACAGGATTTGGCACAACTTTTTGACAGTTTACTGTAAAAAAGAGGGGTTAAAGCGCAAAAAAGTACGATTTTTCTTGCATAATTCAAAAAAAAGCAGTACCTTTGCGCCCCAAATTGCCTTAGTGGGCATGTTTTTTGTGTGCAAATAAGGCAGTAAGGTGAAGGGCATATTCCCCTTCCGGCGGAGGCCGGTTTCCCCGATTAACGGGGACACCTCCGGGGTTCAGTAGCTCAGTTGGATAGAGCAACAGCCTTCTAAGCTGTGGGTCGGGGGTTCGAATCCCCCCTGAATCACACTATGCGTCAATTAAAGATTACAAAATCAATCACGAACCGTGAGTCAGCGAGTCTCGACAAGTATCTGCAAGAGATAGGTCGCGAGGAGTTGATTTCCGTAGATCGCGAAGTAGAGCTGGCCGGCCGGATCCGTAACGGTGACCGTGCCGCTTTGGAAGAACTGGTACGGAGCAACCTGCGTTTCGTTGTTTCCGTAGCCAAGCAATACCAGAACCAGGGTCTGAGTCTGCCGGACTTGATCAACGAAGGTAACTTGGGTCTGATCAAAGCCGCAGAGAAATTCGACGAGACCCGTGGTTTCAAGTTCATCTCCTATGCCGTATGGTGGATACGCCAGTCTATCCTGCAGGCGTTAGCCGAGCAGAGCCGTATTGTGCGTCTGCCGCTGAACCAGGTAGGATCGATGAACAAAATCAACAAAGCTTTCCAGCGTTTCGAGCAGGAGCACGAGCGCAAGCCGAGTGCCGAGGAACTGGCCGAGATGCTGGACATCCCGGTAGACAAGATTGCCGAGACGCTGAAGATGTCGGGCCGCCATGTGAGTGTCGATGCTCCGTTCGTGGAGGGCGAGGACAACAGTCTGATCGATGTGATGGTGAACGAAGACTCTCCTAATGCCGACCGCGGTCTGATCAACGAGTCACTCTCGACGGAGATCGGCCGTGCTCTGGCTACGCTGACTCCGCGCGAAGCGGATATCCTGCGTAAGTTCTTCGGTATCGGTACGCCGGAGAAGACACTGGAAGAGATAGGCGACGAGTTACATCTGACCCGCGAGCGTGTACGCCAGATCAAAGAGAAAGCCATCCGCAAACTCAATACCGGCCAGAGAAGCCATATCCTGATGACTTATCTGGGATAAAGCAAACGCCTCCTTGACGGGAGGCGTTTTTCGTGGTATCAGTCGAAGAGAGTAGGTTCGTCGCTCTCGATCTTTTTGAGGATAGCACGCATGAGTGCTTCGCGGACGAGACGGCTGCGGTTGGTGATATGATACCGCTCGCAGAAACGGTCCAAAGCTCGCTGCTCGCTTTCGTTAAGCAGGATAGAGATTCTATTTTCGCGAAGCGGTTTCTTCGCCATATCAGAAATACAAAGCCAATTTTATTCCGGGTGTGATGAGATTACGCCCGGTTTTGTTTACAAACTCCATATTGTCAATCACCTCCGTGACCTCCACTTTCGCCTGCTGGAAACGGGCGAAAGCGACTACGGCAACTGCCGTTTTGCTGTTAAGCCGGTAGCGGTAGCCGAAATCCAGTCCGGCATAAAGTCCTCCCGCGTAACTCTTGCCCAAGGCCACCCCGTAGCCCAGCGCGACACCGAAGACAGGCGCATGTTTCGCCTCAACAAGCGGCAGTCGCAGCGCAGCCTGGATGGGTAAGAAATGATATTTCTCCGCGCCAAGGAACACTCCGTGATAACCGAGTCCGCCACCTATGAAAATATGCCGGTTGCCGATATGATGGGTACCGATGATGAGATCCGCCCCTACTCCGCCCCCGGCTGTTTCGTTGGGCCGGAGCGCCGCTCCGCCGGATATTTCGAGCAGGGCGGACACTTTCTTGGCAGTCCTGATCTCAGGCTCCTCTTCGTTCTGGGAAGTCCCCGCCGCGACAGGTGCATCGTCTGCCGTTATCTCCGCCACGTCTGCTCGCGGGAACTGAAAACGCGCCCCCTCCGTATCACGGAGTATCAGCACTTCCTCGTTCTGCATGAGGATCGTTCCTTTCAGGCGCGCTCCGGTCCGCAGCACAACAGTATCTGCGTGCATATAAAGGAAAAAGAAGCTCAAAAGGGCAATGATGGAGAGACGTTTTTTCATACGGGTCATATTTTCGGTGCAAAGATACGAAAAAAAATGCAAGTAAGCAAATTTTTATTAGCTATTTGTCATTTTTGATTTATTATTTGGCATTATCACGCCCACTCGAAGTCAATCTGGCTCTTATTAACATCCGCCCGGATGACTTTGACCTTTACAGGGTCTCCTAAGGTATAAGCTGCCGGTCCGTGTCCCTCCTGCGTCTTCCTGTTCTCGCATACGAGGCGGTAGTTTTTCTCATCGTACTGCCAGTACTCGTCGGGTTCTCCTACGTCCGTGATACGAAGAAGTCCCTCGCAGCGGTTTCCGTCCAGCTGGATGAACAGTCCGAAATCGGTCACACCGGAGATATATCCGGAGAAGGTTTCCCCGATATGGCTGTTCATCCACATAGTCTGGAACATCTTGACGGAGTCCCGCTCCGCCTGCGCCGCATCCTGCTCGCAGGCGGAGCAGTGCTCGCACATATCCTCCATCTCCTCGCGTGTCATGGTCTCTTTCTTGCCTGTCAGGATGTATTTCTCTACCAAACGGTGTACCATCAGGTCGGGATAACGGCGGATGGGCGAGGTGAAATGGGTATAATGGGTGAAGGCGAGTCCGTAATGGCCGATATTATAGGTGGAATAGACGGCTTTCGCCTGTGCGCGGATGGTAAGCAGTTCGATTGTCTGCCGGGAGACGCGGCTGCCCATTTTGCGCTGAAAAGCCTTGACGGCTTCGAGTTTCTCCATATCGGGCAGGTCATGGACGCGATAGACGAAAGGTCTGCCGGAGCCTACGGCTTTTGCTACCGTGCGGTTGGCAAGAAGCATGAACTCCTCTATCAGCTGGTGTGCCTCGTTATGCTCCTCAAAATAGATCTCCGTAGGGTAGCCTTGCCCGTCAAGACGGAAGTGCATCTCGTCCTGCGCGATGGTCATCGCTCCGTTGGCAATCCTTTCCGCCCGGAACTTCTGCGCAAGGGCATGGAGTATCCCTATCGCCTCCTCTATTCCCCCTGCCCGACTCGCCGTTGCCGTCCCGAAGCCGCATCCGGAGGCCGAATGAGCAGGTCTATCCGGATGGTCGATCAGCGCCTGCGCTTCTTCGTAGTCGAGGCGTATATCAGACCGGATGACCGTACGGCATATTTTATATTTAAGTACGCGCGCGTCCGTAAACCGCAGTTCTCCCGTCGCGTCGCGCGGCACCTCGAAAGTGAAGATGACCGACATGCAGAGTTTGTCTTCTCCGGGGCGGAGAGAGCAGAGGTCGTTGCAGAGTTCCTCGGGCAGCATGGGCAGAACGCGGTCAACGAGATAGACGGACGTACCGCGGCGGTAGGCATCGTCGTCAACTTTTGTCCCCGGGCGGACATAATGGGACACATCCGCGATATGCACCCCGATACGGAAGGCCGCTGACGCTGTTTGACCGGCTTCGTCTTGCCCGCTATTAGAAATGATCTCGAAAGAAAGGGCGTCATCAAAGTCCCTGGCGTCGGCAGGATCGATGGTAAAAGTAAACACATCGCGCATATCCCTGCGGCGTAATATTTCTGCTTGGTCTGTCATTGTTTGTTAAATCCGATACACAAAATCATAACTATGTAGGTCAGCGTATATGCCGTCATCACCGTCAGGCCCTTTTTC
>CACYKR010000008.1 GCA_902774995.1 uncultured Bacteroidales bacterium
TCGAAACGCTGCTGGTCGTTCCAGCAATACTCGCTATAGTTACCCTTCGAGCATTTGTACAACGGCGCGCAGGCGATATACAGGTGCCCTTGTTCGATCACCTCTTTCATGTGACGGAAGAACAGCGTCATAATCAGAGTGGCGATGTGCGCACCATCCACATCGGCATCGGCCATGATAATCACTTTATGGTAACGTATCTTACTCAGGTTCAGTGCCTTGGGATCTTCTTCGGTACCGAACGTGATACCCAGAGCCGTGAAGATATTCCGTACCTCCTCGCTCTCGAACACCTTGTGCTCCATCGCTTTCTCCACGTTCAGAATCTTACCGCGAAGCGGCAGAATAGCCTGGTGTACACGGTCACGGCCGGTCTTGGCGGTACCGCCCGCAGAGTCTCCCTCGACGAGGAACAGCTCACACTCGGCCGCATCTTTGCTCACGCAGTCAGCCAGCTTACCCGGCAGACCGCCGCCGCTCAACGGGCTCTTGCGAAGCACGCTCTGACGGGCGTTGCGGGCGGCGATACGCGCCTGAGCCGCCAGAATCACCTTCTCCACAATCTTCTTCGCGTCGTCCGGATGCTCTTCCAGGTAGTTCTGAAGCGCCTCGGCTACGGCGCTGGAGACCATACCCGCTACCTCCGAGTTACCCAACTTCGTCTTCGTCTGACCCTCGAACTGAGGCTCGGCTACCTTGACGGAGATGACAGCCGTCAGACCCTCACGGAAATCGTTCGGGTCGATGGTCGAGTTGCCCTCCTTGTCTTTCAGTTTCGCCTTCTCCAGCATCTTGCTGTCCTCCGCGTATTTCTTCATCACACGCGTCAGCGCCGCACGGAAGCCCGCTACGTGGGTACCTCCCTCGATGGTGTTGATATTATTGACATACGAGTGTACGTTCTCGTTGAAATCGGTGTTGTAAATCATCGCTACCTCCACCGGTGTGCCGTACTTGTCGGTATTCAGATGGATCACCTCGCTGATCAGCGGAGTACGCGTACCGTCGATATAACGCACGAACTCGCTCAGTCCTTTCTCTGAATAGAACACCTCTTTCTTGCAATTTCCCTCCGCGTCAACCACACGCTTGTCTTTCAGCACAATCTTGATACCCGCATTCAGGAACGCCAGCTCACGCATACGGTTCGCCAGGATCTCCCAGTGGTAAACGGTCTCCGTGAAGATGGTGTCGTCCGGCCAGAACTGAACGAACGTACCCGTCTTACGCTGCTCCCAGTTACCGATGGCCTCTTCCTCGCTGATCACATGTACCGGAGCCAACGGCTTGCCTTTCGCGTAGTCCTGGCAGTGGATCTGGCCGTTGCGGTAAACCTCCACATGCATCTTCGTCGAGAGCGCATTCACGCAGCTCACACCTACGCCGTGCAGACCGCCGGACACCTTGTAACTGTCTTTATTGAACTTACCGCCGGCGTGTAGTACGGTCATCACCACCTCCAGCGCACTCTTGTGCTCCTTCGGGTGCATATCTACAGGGATACCACGACCGTTATCCTGCACGGTAATAGAATTGTCCTCATTGATATGAACGGCTATCTCGTTGCAGAATCCTGCCAATGCTTCGTCGATCGAGTTATCCACCACCTCATACACTAAGTGGTGCAGACCCTTCAGCGAGATATCGCCGATATACATCGCAGGCCGCTTGCGCACCGCCTCTAATCCCTCGAGCACTTGAATACTCGATCCGTCATACTTTTCTTGCTGTTCTTTGCCTTCCGGCATGTTTACTTCTTCCATTATATTTGTTTAATATTATAATTCTCAACTGTCCATACGGCTTCAGCCGATCGTTCGAGGCCTTGCCGAGATAAGAATTGTCAACTCTTCTTAATCTTCGCCTCGCCGGCTATCACTTGGCTGTTATTCTGCATGATTGACGCCATATCGACACCCGTGGCCTCTTTGATCACCTCCATCGTCTGACGCATCACTACCGGCACATTGCCGCTGATGCCGGCTGCCTCGCTGCCGCTCGTGCCATACACATGCACGTCATTGATACTCGTCAGCGGCTCGGCTACCTTGGCGGCCACCTCCGGCAGGATCTTCACCATCATCTCCGCTATGGCGGCGCCGTTGTATTTCTTGTACGCCTCGGCTTTCTTGTCCATCGCTACAGCCTCTGCTTCACCTTTGGCCTTGATAGCCGCTGCCTCCGCCTCACCGACTGCCTTGATACCGGCGGCCTCTTGCTGTCTCGCGAACAGGTCTGCCTCAGCCTGGGCCTTGATAGCAGCCGCTTTCTGCTCCGCCTCGTAACGCTCGGCCTCTGCCTTGCGCTTGCGTTGTTCCAACTCGGCGGCCGCGTCTATCTCTTTCTGGTATTTGTCGGCATCGGCCTGTTTGTTCACCTTGGCCTCCAGCAGTTTCTCCTGGATGGCTATCTCCTGCTCGCGGAGGATCTGCTCCTGCTTGGCTTTCTCCACCTCGGCCTCCACGCTCAGACGGTTGATCTCTTTCTGGCGCTCCTGCTGGCGAATGGACTTGGCCGCCTCGGCCTCCACGGTCTTCACATTGATCTCGCGGGCCTGCTCCTGACGCTGGATCTCATACGCCGCATCGGCGATGGCCGACTGGGTGTCTGCCTGTTTCTTCAGATCCGCCTGCTTCACGGCCAGCTCGGTGTTCTTGATGGCTATCTCCGTCTCGGCGGCTACACGTGCGTCGTTCGCCTCTTTGGAAGCCAGCGCACGGGCGATAGCTACGTCGCGCTCCGCATTGGCTTTGTTGATGGACGCCTCTTTCGTGATCTTGCACGTGTTGTCGGCACCCAGAGCGTGAATCAGCCCCTCGCCGTCGGTGATCGACTGGATATTGCAGCTCAGTATCTCGATACCTAATTTCGCCATGTCGGGAGCCGCTTTCTCCTGGATCTGGTTAGAGAATCCGTCGCGGTCCACGTTCAGAGAACGCAGATCCTGCGTACCGATGATCTCACGCATGTTGCCTTGCAGCGAGTCGCGGATCTCACTCGCTATCTGCTCGCGCGTCTTGCCTAAGAAGTTAGCAGCAGCCGTGGCTATCAGCTCCGGAGCGATTCGCACTTTCGCTACCGCATCCACGTCCACGTTGATGAAATCAGATGTCGGTACCGGAGAGTCGGTCTTGATATCTACGCTCAACTGACCCAAATACAACTTATCCACTTTCTGCAGTCCCGGAATACGCAGACCGCCCGTTCCTATCAGGAACTTCGGCTTGCGGCGAGGCCAACCTGAGATTACTAACGCCTGGTTCGGAGACGTCTTGACATAAGACAACACCATCAGCAGTAATACCAAGACTGCTACGACGATGATAATAATTGTGTTTTCAGACATAATTGTAATATTTTGGATTTATTTCTTCTATTTATTATTACGCGTATTTATTTATTATTACGCGCGAAACGCGCGCACATTCACACCCGCGCATGAAATTCGGTGCAAAGATACAAAAAAAAATTGACATATGCAAGAGAACGCAACTTTTTTCTGTATTTTATGCTTTTTTTCTGTATCGCTATTGTGTATTCGGATTATTTTTTGTACCTTTGCACCGTCATGAAACATATACCCCATAGTATTATATACTATGTATATAATACCAACGGTTGCATGTGCGAAAATTAGTGCGTGATAAGTGCGCGATTAGTGCGCCACTTGTGCGCGATTAGTATGAAATTATTGGACTAATATGGCAAGAATACACCATGATTCGTCTGTCAACGAGATTATCGGATCCCTGAACTCGAAGAACGGACTCACTATCCGCAAGAAACACTTCCACGACTACAACGGTAATATCACCAGAGAAGGACGGCTGGAGGTCTTCAAACCAAACCCGCGGGACTACAAGACCCACCCGGCTACACGCAAAGAGGCGGCTAACCAACACTCCTTCGGCTCGGCCTCGCACCTCGCGCAGGAGTTCATTGACGCACTCAAGTACAAGACTCCCCTCTCCCCGCAAAAACAGGCTTTCCTCGACTCCTGCACCGCACGCTTCTATGCCCAGCTCAAAGGCAAACCGGATCCCGTGGCGCCCAAAGACAGAGACGGCAACTACGTCATCTATGCACGCATAGACAACTTCATCCGCGCCGTACTCCGCAAGGAAAACCCCATATTCTGACCATCCCTTACGCGCTGATTTTTCTGATTGATGCTTTGTCAAGACATACATAAGGCTATTGCTCCCTGGCTCGATCGCTACAAACAGATTTGCGTGGTGGCGGACGAGGCGGTGAACGTGGATTGGCCCTACCCCACGCTGCGGATAACCGTTAGCGAGCAGGACAAATCCCTGGAGACCGTATCCCGTATCTGGGATTTTCTCTTGGAGCAGCACTTCACCCGCCGCGGACTGCTCATCGCCGTCGGAGGAGGTGTCCTGACCGACCTCGCAGGCTTTGCCGCAGCTACCTACAAACGCGGTATAGACTACCTCAATATCCCTACTACCCTGCTCGCCATGGTCGATGCCTCCACCGGCGGCAAGACGGGCTTCAACTACCATGGTCTCAAAAACGCAATAGGAGCTTTCCATGCGCCCGTAGAGACGCTCATCTACCCGCCGTTCCTCGACACCCTGCCCCCGCAGCAGTTCCTCAGCGGCTTTGCCGAGATGCTCAAAACCGGACTGATAGCCTCCTCCCCCTCTGAGAGGGGGTCAGAGGGGGCTTTATGGTACCGTCTCCTGCAATACGACCTGGATACGATAGACACCGCCGCACTGGCACCGCTTATCATGGATTGTATCGCTGTCAAGGAGCGTATCGTAGCCGCCGACCCCGACGAACAAGGTCCCCGCAAAGCCCTCAACCTCGGACACACCTTCGGCCACGCGTTGGAAGAAATCTCCTTCGTACATCGTACTTCGTCCCTTGGTCCTTTGCTCCACGGTTACGCCGTTCTCTACGGCCTCATCGCCGAACTGTACCTCTCCGTCACGCTCCTGGGTTGCCCGCGCGACCCCTTGCAGCAGCTGACCCTCCTGATGCTCCGGTATTACGGCCGTCCCGTATGCAAATGCTCAGACAGACGGCAGCTCATAACCCTCATGCAGCAGGATAAAAAGAACGAGCATGCAGCCGAGATCAACTGCACGCTCCTTCATGCTATCGGAGCCCCCGCCATCAACCAAACGGTCACACCGGCACAAGCCGAAGAGGCTTTAGAATACCTTTTCTCCCTGTAACGTAAAGACACCTTCCTCCGCCTCTACCAGCACTACGCCGTCTTTCATCACCAGTCTGGCTTTGCCGCCTGCGGACGAACCGTTGCTGTCCGGAGTATCCACACCCTGAGGATGCGACGGATAAGCCTCCTGACGGATGATATACAGCGTCACGGCGTCGTGGTCATAGCTGACGATGACGTACGTACGCATCGGCTCCGACTGTACGAATGACGGCAGTTTGAACTTGTTCGCTACCACATACGTACGTCCTTTATAGCTCATCTCCGTCCAGCCCTCTACTACGGCGCTGTCCAGTACCAGATACCGGCATACGTCTGCGGAGTCAATCACCGCCGGTGCTTCTTCCGGCAACACTTCTCCGTTCTTGCCTGCGCGGAACGGCTCGGTAGGAGAGATCTCCGGCACACCGAAATAGTTGATAAACCGTCCCGTCACGCCCGACAAGGGATCCCCCGCCTTGACGTCCGCACCGTAACGCTTGCCCGTCACGCCGTCGCCGCGGTCAAAGAGCAGCATAGACCCTGTCTCGTCCCGTACATAGATATAGTTGTCGTATTTCTTGGTCACCGTCACGTCATTCAGATACACTACCGCGTGATCCTCCGCCTGCACAGCCTCCGCTACACGCAACACCCTCTGCAGGTTGAGTAGCACCGCTACCTCCGTCCGCACACTGCCGCTCTCCAGCACCAGCGTATCGACATAATGCCCCGGCGTTGCCTCATACGAGACAGTCAGCCGGTCGCCGTCCCGGTCTAACCATTCGTCCGAGAGTTTGAACACCCCGCCGTGCTTGAGCGATACGTGTATGTCCGCCGTCAGACGGTTGGCATTCACGCCGATGGTACGCGAGCCCGTCGTCTCGATGGTCGTCCCGAAATTGACGAACGGCGCTACGATAGCCGCTACGTCGCCCAATGCCTCCACCCTTCGGTACAGACACACCGGTGTCTGCGACCGCTCCGCGTAACAGCTGAAAAGCGTAGGACTGTTCTGTGCGTTGTACTGGATAATCTTCGAACGGCTGTTCCCGAGGTTCGTTATGACCGCTTCGCCGCCGTTCTCTATCGTTATATCCCAAAAACCGTAGTTGCCGTACGTGTCCTTGTCCACCACGTCCGTCCACACCGCAAGCCTGTTCTTCGTCTTCCCCCCGGAGGCTACCAGATACGCTTCTTCGTACCGTAACTCGTCCTGGAAGATATACGCCGTCCGGCCGTCCGACTCGGCGATACGGAGCGTATAGACCGCCCGGTCATCGGCCGCCACGGTGCTTCGGTCCGCAGAATAACGACCGGAGATGGCGTGGATATTATTCACGCTCTCCCACTCGTCGTAATAGCCCATAATCTCGTTCACCCCTTCTTTATAGACGCCGAAGATCACTTGGTCGGAGTCCTGTAGCTGCGCTACGTCGGTCACCAGTTGGTAGGTGTCCATCGTAAAGACGGAACTGCCGCCTGACGCCGAACGGATGGTGACAGACTGTATATTGATGGCGTTCTCGGTACATTTCACCCAAAAGCGGATCTTACCCGTCTGCGGCGTGGTAAACGCCACTACCGAATCACGGTTATAGACCCCGGCACCGCTGGTAGCGGGCTTGGTCACTATAATGCTGTCAGGCGCGTTGTTGCCTACCTGTACATAGATCACACCACGCCCTTTGGAAGAGTTCTGGCAGAAGTTAAAACTAACCCGCCTCACCTCTTCAAAGGTCTGCACGGAAGTGGCACCGGCACCCGTAGTGCCTGTCTTGACGCTCACGCCCGCCGAATAGAGCCTTCCTTCCGCGTCCGTGCGGCCGGCGCTGTAATCCGACGCATTCTTGTCGCTTACCCATCCGTCCGTCTTGCCGTCGCAAACCGTGGCTTCTACCTTGGACACCCAGGAAACGGAAGTGAACGTATAAGTCACTTCCCCTGCCCGCACTGCTATCGCCCCCAGCAACAGCAGCACTCCTACCATAAATCGTTTCCCTTTCATAACTATCCATACGGCTTCAGCCAATCGTTCGAGGCCTTGCCGAGATAAGAACTATCAACTGTCAACTATCAACTTCCCCCCTCTCCCCCTCTGAGAGGGGGTCGGGGGGTATCCTTTCAACTTTCGACTTTTAATTTGTACGCTGCTACAATCTTCTTCACCAGCGGGTGGCGGACAATATCTTTCTCGTTGAACTCGATAATCTTGATACCTTTTATCTCCCGGAACCGCTCCATAGCATCCCTCAGACCGGACTTCTGGCTCGGCGGCAGGTCTATCTGCGTCATGTCACCGGTGACAATCATCTTACCGCCTATACCTAATCGGGTCAGGAACATCTTCAGCTGCAGCGTGGTGGTGTTCTGCGCCTCATCAAGAATAACGATGGCGTCACTCAGTGTCCGTCCGCGCATGAACGCCAGAGGTGCTATCTGGATCACTCCCTTCTCCATGTATTCGTTCAGCTTCGTACCGGGAATCATGTCCTGCAGCGCGTCGTACAGCGGTTGCAGATACGGGTCGATCTTCTCTTTCATGTCTCCCGGCAGAAAACCTAATTTTTCTCCTGCCTCTACCGCCGGACGCGAAAGGATGATACGCCTGACCTCTTTGTTCTTCAACGCCCTGACGGCCAGCGCGATAGCCGTATAGGTCTTGCCGCTGCCGGCAGGACCTACCGCAAAGAGCAGGTCGTTCTCCTCGTAGGCTTCCACCAGTGCCTGCTGGTTGACAGAACGGGCATAGATAGACTTGCCGTTCACGCCGTGCAGGATCAGGTTCTCCGTGCCCTGCTCGTGAGGTTTCTCGCCGTGGAGAAGCTGCAGGATCTGCTGCTCCGAGAGAGCGTTGTTACGGATACAGAAATCTTCACAGAGCCGCAGCGAACGCTCGAATAGCGCTACCGCTTTCTCTGCACCCGACACCTTTATCTGATACCCGCGCGCAATCACGCGCACGTCCGGGTGCTGGTTCTTGAGACAGAGGATATTACTGTTGTTCACACCGTAAAAGGTCGGTGTATCCAGGGAGTCGTTGAGAGTAATGATTTGTTCCATCCGGATTGAGAGTTACGAAAATAGACTGAGGTCCGTTATGCAAGAGCAGATAGGGGACATTCAGCTCACGGTTGTATGTCTGTGCCTGGTCAAGTGTCTTCTGGGTCAGCGGTACGGTCTCCGCCTTGCACTCAATGAGCACCAGCGGCTTCATCTGTTTGTCATAGACTACGGCGTCGCAGCGCTTGTGCACCTCGCCTACCGTGATTGCCTGCTCCACGGCGATGAGGGAAGCCGGAAAGCCAAGTTGCTCCACCAACCGGTGAAGCAACTGCTGGCGTACCCATTCCTCAGGCGTCAGGCGCACCCATTGTTTGCGCCATTCGCAGAAAATCTGCTCTTTACCATTGTTTATGCGCGTGCGCATTATTTCAGATAGTTGTCCTTGAGCGAGCACGTTCTGTTGAGTACCAGTTTCTCGGCGGTAGTGTCGGGATCGACTACGAAATACCCCTGTTTGAGCAACTGGTAGTGATTCTCCTGCTCAATGCCGTCCACCAGCACCGGCTCGTGCAGCTCGCTGCGCAGACTGCCTTCCACCTTCGCCGTCACTACCTTGAGGCTCTCGGGGTTCAGCAGCTCACGGAAATCACCTTCCTCGGCGGAGGGGTTCTCAACGGCGAAGAGCCGGTCGTAGAGCCTTACCTCGGCGTACAGAGCGCTGTGGCACTCCACCCAGTTGATAGTTGCCTTCGTCTTGCGGTTGCCGCCTTCGGTGCCCGACTTGGAGTCAGGGTCGTAGGTCGCATATACGTTGGTGATATTGCCGTTCTCGTCTTTCTCGCACCCCGTAGCCTGGATGATATACGACGCTTTGAGACGTACCTCGCGGCCGCCCGGACTGAGACGGTAGAACTTGTTGTCGGCCTCCTCCAGGAAGTCGCCGCGCTCGATCCACAGCTCCTTGCCGAACTGCATCTCACGCGTACCTAACTCGGGATGACCGTCGATGTTCTCGGCTACCAGAATTTCCGGTTTCTCCGGATTTTCCGGATAGTTGGTAATCACCAGCTTCACGGGGTCGAAGATGGCGCACACACGCGGGGCGGTCTCTTTGAGGTCCTCGCGGATGGTGTGCTCCAGCAGGCCCTGGTCAATCATGCCCTCCACCTTGGTATAACCTATCTTGTCCATGAACGTACGGATAGCGCTCGGCGTGTAGCCGCGGCGGCGCAGACCGCACACGGTCGGCATACGCGGGTCGTCCCAGCCGGCTACCAGGCCTTCTTTAACCAGCTGCAGCATCTTACGCTTGGACATGACGGTATAGGTGATATTCAACCGGTTGAACTCACGCTGCTTCGGGCGGTAGTCCGGGCCGTAAGGCGAGAGCCCTGCGAAATTGGCACCGGTGATCTGATCCAGGAAATAGTCGTACAGCGGCCTGTGTACCTCGAACTCCAGCGTACAGATAGAGTGGGTCACGCCCTCGAAATAGTCGCTCTGTCCGTGCGCGAAGTCGTACATCGGATAGACGTTCCAGCGGCGGCCCGTACGGTGGTGCGGATGGGAAGTGATAATACGGTACATGATCGGGTCGCGGAAGTGCATGTTCGGATTGGCCATGTCGATCTTCGCACGCAGCACCATCTTGCCTTCCTCTATCTCGCCGCGCTGCATGGCTTCGAACAGACGGAGGTTCTCCTCTATCGGCCTGTCGCGGTAAGGCGATGCCACACCCGGTTCGGTAGGCGTACCTTTCTGCTCGGCTATCTGCTCGGCGGTCTGTTCATCGACGTAGGCCTTGCCCTCTTTGATGAAGCGGATAGCCAGGTCGTAGAGCTGCTCGAAATAGTCGGAGGCATAGAAGATCTGTCCCCATTTGAATCCCAACCAGCGGATGTCGCGTTCGATGGTCTCAACATACTCGGTATCCTCCTTGGCGGGGTTGGTGTCGTCGAAACGCAGGTTGCACACGCCGTGGTATTTCTCGGCAATGCCGAAATCCA
Source organism: uncultured Bacteroidales bacterium (assembly GCA_902774995.1). Taxonomy (GTDB): domain Bacteria; phylum Bacteroidota; class Bacteroidia; order Bacteroidales; family Paludibacteraceae; genus Colicola. The sequence goes on from CACYKR010000008.1 coordinate 10,198, forward strand.
TACAGATGGCTTTCACATGACCGATATGCAGGTAGCCGTTCGGCTCCGGCGGAAAACGGGTCTGGATACGTCCGTTATTGACTCCCTCGGCGAGGTCTTTCTCTACGATCTGCTCAATAAAATTGAGGCTTTTCTCTTCTGTCTGCTTCTCGTTTTCCATAACTTATGCTTTGATGATTCCTCTCGTGGAGGCTTTTACGAAATTGATTATTGTGTCGCGCTCTGCGCTCTCCGGCATCTCCGCTTCTATCTTCGCTACCGCCTGCGTGGTGTTCATGCCGCCTTGGAAAATCATACGATAGACCTCCTGGATGGTATGGATCTGCTCGGGGGTGAAACCGCGCCGGTTGAGTCCCACGGAGTTCACGCCGCAGTACGCAATCGGCTCGCGGGCCGCGATGACGTAAGGAGGTACGTCTTTGTTGATACGCGAACCGCCCTGTACCATCACGTGGCTGCCGATATGGCTGAACTGGTGTACCAGCGTGCCGCCGCCGATGATGGCGAAATCGTCCACCTCCACTTCTCCTGCGAGCTGCGTGGTGTTGGACATGATGATGTGGTTATGCAGGACACAGTCATGCGCCACGTGGCAGTAAGCCATGATGAGGTTGTTGTTGCCGATGACGGTCTGTCCCTTGCTGAACGTACCGCGGTGAACGGTCACGAACTCACGCAGGACGTTGTTGTCGCCGATGAGGGTCCAGGTCACCTCGCCGTGGAACTTCAGATCCTGCGGTACGGCACCGATGACCGCAGAAGGGAACACATGGCAGTTCTTGCCTAACTTGGTATATTGACAGATGGTTGCGCTGGCGTCGATGACGCAGCCGTCGCCTATCTCTACGTCACGGTCGATGGTCACAAACGGACCTATCTCTACTCCCTCGCCGATCTTGGCGTCCGGATGAATGCTTGCTAATGGACTAATCATTGATGATGAATGATTTATGATTGATGGTTGATTATGGATGATTTATTCTTCTGCTACTATCTGGTTCCTGAGACGGCGGACACACTGGGTGTTGAAGGTGTGACCGGGTTTGTAAGCGATGATACGCCCTTGCAGACGCAGTCCGAGTAACGACAGGTCTCCTATCACATCCAGCAGCTTGTGACGCGCCGGCTCGTTCTGGTAGTTCAGCGGGGAGAGGTACCCTAACTTGGTGGCATCCAGATGCGGCTGACCCATCTTGTCGCAGAAATAATCCATTCCTTCCTGGCTCATCTCCGTCTCGTAAATGACGAGGGCGTTCTGCAGGTCGCCGCCTTTGATGAGTCCCACGCGCAACAACGGCTCTATCTCGCGTACGAAACAGAAGGTACGCGCCGAGGCTACCTCACGCGGATAATCCGCCAGGTTGGTCAGCTTGGCGTGCTGCTCGCGGAGCAGCATGGAGCGGAAGGCTATAGTGACGTCCACCTCGTAATGGTCACAGGGCTCCAGACGAAGTACATTGCCGTGCTCGGAGATATATTCGATCGGTTCGGTCACCACAAACACGTGCTGCTCCGCCTCCTGTTCCTCCAGTCCTACGCGTTGTATCTCTTTGACGAACATACGCGCACTGCCATCCAGAATAGGCATCTCCGGCGCATTGACATCAATGATGCAGTTATCCACACCCATGGCGTACAGCGCACTCAGCGCGTGCTCCACCGTAGAGATCTTCCATTTTCCCCGCTCCAGCACCGTGCCTCGCTCCGTGCCGGACACATAGTCTGCCAGCGCCTGGTGGCAGGGCTTGCCCGGCAGATCAACGCGGCGAAGACAGATACCCGTATTAACAGGAGCGGGATGGAACGTGGCGGTGATCTGAAGACCTGTATGCAGACCTACCGATTGTAATGTAAACTCGGATTTAATCGTTTTTTGTTTCATGATATAAGTTATTCGTTATTTCTTCTCTACCGCCTGCAGTCTCTTGAGAATGTCCGGCAGTTGCTTGAATCCTACTGACGACCGCCGCCAGTTGCCCGCTTCAATAGCGGGCGTACCCTGGTACATACCGGGTTTGCGTACCGAACCTGCCACGCCGGCTTGTGCGCCGAAGATGCAGTTGTCTGCTATCTCGATATGCCCCGCTACGCCTACTTGGCCGGTCAGGATACAGTGCTTGCCGACCTTGCTGCTGCCGGCTATGCCTACCTGCGCACAGAGGAACGTGCTCTCGCCTACTTCTACGTTGTGGGCTATCTGCACCAGGTTGTCTATCTTCACGTTCCTGTGTACCACGGTCGAACCCATCATCGCGCGGTCCACACAGCTGTTGGCGCCTATCTCCACGTCGTCCTCGATGACCGCATTGCCTATCTGCGGGATCTTTTGGTTCACGCCCTGTGCGTCCGGCTCGAAACCGAAACCGTCGGCGCCTATCACCACGCCGCTGTGCAGGATACAGCCTTTGCCTATCCGGCAGTTGGCATAGACCTTCACGCCCGAATAGAGGATCGTACCGTCGCCTATCGTCACATTGTCCCCTACATACGCCTGCGGATAAATCTGCACGCCGGCGCCTAACTTCACGTTCTTGCCGATATACGCAAACGCGCCTATATACGCATCTTCGGGCACCTCTACACCCTCGCTCACATACGACGGCTGCTCTATCCCTTTCTTGGCGGGGTACATCACTTCCGACACCATCTTCAATAACTGTCCCATGGCGCCTCGGGCATTCTCCACCAGAATAAAAGCTCTGTCCTTAAAGTCCTTAAAGTCCCTAAGGTCCTTGGAGCCCTTAGTCTCTGTAAGTCCCTTGGTAACCAGTACCACGCCTGCTTTCGTCGTTTCCAGACAGGGGAGGTATTTCTCGTCCGTGACAAAGGACAGATGACAAGCCTGCGCTTGTTCTATCGGTGCAACGTCACTCACTTGGGCATTGGCGTTGCCGTATAACTCGCCGCCTAAGACGGCCGCTATCTGTTGTGCACTAAATTCCATGATTCTCAAATGTCAAATCTCAAATCTCAAATGTCAAATCTCAAATACGATATTTGAATAAATACCGTTTAATCGGTTTCCTTGTCAGCGCCGCCAGGTCGAGTATCTCGCTTGCCTCGGCGATGTCGCGTACCGTCCCGTCCGAATAGAGTATATCAATCGTATCGGCTTTCTCCGAATAGGTGTTGCTCGTGGACACATGCTCGCTCCAGCAGTAGGCCGCTTCTTCCTCCGTGATACCTAATGCACCGGCATACTCGCTGTTCAGCGCTTTCTGCTGAGCCTCCGTCAGAGGTGCCTCTATCAGTTCTCCGCGGAAGAGCTGCCTGTCCACAAACGAACGGCTCAGGACACTCAGAACCCTGTCGCCGCTGCCTATCCATGCCTTGATGGCACTCAGCACATCCGTGTCATCCAGCAGGGCGTATTGCTCCAATGCCTCGCTATATACGCCGAAATCGGCAAAGGAGACCTGATTATACAGAAAATAACGCAACGCCGGCGAGCAGAACAGCTCCTTCGTACGTAGTACATCGCCCTTTCGTACGTCTCTTGCCAGCTCCTTGGCGCGGCTCAGAATCTTGATCAGCTGCTGCTCCGCCGCCACGGAGGTCTTATGCAGATAGACCTGCCAGTACATCAACCGCCGTGCTACCAGAAATTTCTCCACACTGTAGATACCCTTCACCTGCACCACCAGCCTGTCGTCACGCACATCCAGCATCTTCAACAACCTCTCGCTGGCCACGCGGCCCTCCTGCACGCCCGTGAAAAACGAGTCGCGGCACAGGTAATCCATCCGGTCCACATCCAGTTGTGAACTGATCAGCTGGTGCAGGAAATGTTTCGGATACTCGTTCTTGAAGATAGCAATCGCCATATCCAGCGGCTTTGCCTCCCTTGTACATGGTACATTGTCCCTTTGTACATTAGATAGGTCCTCGTTGATCCGCTCCATCATCAGAAGCGATATATCCTCATGCGTCACGCCGTCCACGAGTGTGTGCTCCAACACATGGGAGAACGGACCGTGCCCTATATCATGCAGCAGGATTGCTATCTCCGCAGCCGTGGCCTCTTCGTCCGTGATCACGACTCCCTTGCTGCGCAAGGCGGCTATGGCTTCCTGCATCAGGTGCATCGCACCTATCGAATGACAGAAGCGACTGTGTTGGGCACCGGGGTACACCAGATACGACAACCCCAACTGGCGGATACGGTTCAAGCGCTGCACATAGGGGTGCTGCAGAACGTCATACACCAACTCGTTCGGTATGGTCAGAAATCCGAACACCGGATCATTGATTATCTTTCGTTTGTTCGCCAAATTGCTTAATGTTTGTTAACTATATATTAAAAAGCGTGCAAAGATACAACAAAAATTTCACATATGCAAGCGTTTGGGCATTTTTTTAACAAATCGACCGAATTAATACTGTCAATTATCAGTTGTCAATTGGAAAAATCGTCCTTCGGGGCGATTTTTCTGTTTTTTATTTGCATATGTCAAAAAAAAGCAGTACCTTTGCACCCGATTTGCCGCGATGTTGGAATAGGTAGACAAGAAAGACTTAAAATCTTTTGCCCAGTGATGGGCGTGCCGGTTCGACCCCGGCTCGCGGTACCAAAATTATGAAAAAAATGGCGTACGGCTTGTGTATGTCATTTTTTTTTTGTACCTTTGCGGCGTTTTTGAAGAACACCATATAATAAAATCTCTACTGTATGAAAAAACTATTCCCTGTTTTGATGCTTTTCTGCGTGCTGCCATTGGTAGCCCAGACGACAGTGTCCACTCCGGAGGAGTTGAGGGCATTCGCCACCCAGTCCGCCACGAGTGATTTCGAGGGTCAGACGATTGACCTGACGGCAGACATTGATTTGGCGGGAGTGACGTGGACACCTATCGGCACTGCCGACAAGCCGTTCAAAGGAACCTTCCGAGGAAACGGACACGTAATCAAAGGACTGCACGATTTCAGCACGCTGGACGGCGTAGGCCTCTTCGGCCATGTAGCCAAGGGGGCTACCATTGAGAAATTAGGTATCTGCAACAGCACCATTGTTGCCAAGCCGAAACGCAAGATCGGTGCCATCGCCGGCGTCTGCGCCGGTCGTATCGACCAGTGCTGGAGCTCGGCTCACATCGCCGCAGCCGGCAACACGGTAGGCGGTCTGGTAGGTGAGCTGACGGAGGACGGAGAGCTGACCGATTGCTACCACTCGGGACTGATCCGCAACACGGGCAACGTGGTCGGAGGTCTGGTAGGAGCCAACTACGGTACGCTCACCCGCACCTATAACACCGGTTATGCGGAGAACGGAAAAGCACTCGTCGGAGAAGACCATAACGGTACGTACAACGAATGCTATTACGACCGCAAACTCTACTATCTCCAGTCCGGAGTAGCGGAGGAGAACGTAACTGTCGGCGTGGACGTGACGGAGACTATGTTCTCCCTGTTCAAGGGTCTGGCGGCATGGTCGAACGCCTCCGACCGCTATCCTACACTGAGCGCATTCGGCGCTACCGACGCCGCTCTGCTCTCGGCTGCACCGCTCTACATCGACACGCTGAGCGTGAACCCCGTCAACCATGCCGACATGCTGACGGAGGATTTCACCGTCTCCACCGCCAACGGCGTCAGCTGGGCATGCCACTACCAACAACACGAGCAATGGATCCAAATCACCGGCAGCAAAGTCAAGGTGGTCCGTCCCTGTACCGAGACGGAAGTGCTGGCGGTTGCCTCTATAGGCGAAGAGAAACGAGTGGTATATCTCCATCCGCTCCGTCTGGAGGATTTTGAGTCCGGACTGTTTAACGGTCTTGCTCCGACCGCTACGTTCTGTCAGGACGAAGAGGACGAGCCCCTCTACGCCTATGTCCGCACGCTGGCGGCTAAAAACGGATGGAAAGAGGGCGACTATTACTACTGCGTCGTCCGCGGCCGTATCAACGGCACCGACACCGTGTTCAGCGGCTTGGCAAAAGACACGCTGTTTGAGGGCAACCAGACAGCCTATGCCGCTTGGCATAACAGCTACCTGATAGACACCTCCGAACCCGGTCTGTTCGTCCTCCGCCGCTTTGCGCATGACGAGGGGTGTGTACCCGACTGGCTGCGTTCGAGAGGAGAGTTTGTCTATCGTGTATTCCCTGCCTTTGACCCGGGAGAGATCAGCGACGGCAGAGACACGGTCTATCTCAACCCGAATCCCTATCCCACAACCGTCACAAGCCTCTCCCCGGCTACCGGTGGAGGCGGAGCCATCACTTATGAATGGAAAGTGAACGGCAGTACGATAAGCGGCACCAATACGGTTTCTCTCACCTATAATATAACGCAGGCAGGCGAATATACGTTCACGCGTACGGCGCGCGACAGCGCAGGCTGCTGCAGCGACAAGACCCAGGCCGTAGGCGCCTTCACGCGCGTTGTATTCGACCCGTTCCTACCGGGTGCGATTACCGAGGAAACCAGCCTCACATTCTGCACCGTTGAGGAGGCCAAAGAATATACCGTCCCGGCAACGACGGCTACCGGCGGCAGCAAAAAATATGAGTACCAATGGTACCTTGTCTCCGGCACGGACACCACGGCTATCAGCGGTGCTACGGCACAGAACCTGCCTCTCAGTCTGCTGGACATCCGGGCAGGCGAGGACTACACCGTAGTTCGCAAGGCGAAAGACGACACGCGCTTCACCACACTCACCCTGAGCGAGAACCAAACGACGGTACATGTGTTCACGCCCGTGAAAGCCGGTATAATCCAGGGAGGCACGCAGGAAAACTACTGCGCGCCGTATGACGCAAGCACTTCCACCCAAGTGGCTGTAGATGTAGAGGAGATTGACGGAGGTGCCGCCGAAGGTGAAAACGGGAATATAGAGTACCGCTGGCTCTATATCCAAGACGGAGAGGCAGAGCCTGTGGTAATTGAAGGCAGCAACAATGCCGAGTTGCACACCTACTTCCTCTTGTCCAAACTGAAAGGCAAGACCTATACCTATGTCCGCGAGGTGCGCTACCCCGGTTGCGAATGGGTTCGCTCAACCGGAGAAGCCAAACGCTATTACGGTCAAGACACACGTTACGAAATAGTGAAGACCATTTGCAAAGAGCACCTGCCATACACGATGACGATGAATGACAGCACACATGTCTTCACGGCAGACGGCGACGAATGGTTGGTACTGAATAATACGAAGGGACTTTGCTCCGAGGATACACTCTTCATCATTCATACAGTTACCATGCCGGTATTTGAAATCGACTCTGTGGCACGTGTATGCCAGGAAGAACAGATCATGACCCTGAACTTTGAGCAGAAAGCCGGTCTGTCAGACAAATACCGTATTACCTATTCTGACCATTTGGCAAGCCTTATTGGACGCAAAACCGAGACCGGTGTTATTACGGAAGAAGGCAGAATCATCATCAGAAACATTCCTGCTATTGATAGAGATCCCGCTAACTGGTTAGAGTTGGAAATAGGATATGTAGGCGATGCCACCGATGAGTCCGATATCTGCTATAGCACACCGCACAGAATGCGTCTGGATTTCAGTATAGGAGGTTATCTGCATACTAAATACGACCGCGTGCTCTTTGTGGACAACAACCCCGAGAACGGCATTGAGACCGGAGGAGCCGAAAAACTCAGATTCGTTTCCTACCAATGGTATAAAAACGGTTTGAAACTGGAAGGACAGACCGATCAGTACTATCACGAAGGCGGCGCACAGCTGATCGGTGTATTCTACTGCGAGATAGTGGACACCAATGGGAAAAATTATGTCACCTGTGACATTACCCTGCCGCATGCAACCAGTTGGTCCGCGCCGCAGCGCAGCACCGTCTATCCGGTACCGGTAGCCGCTTCACAGCCGCTGACTATCGAGGGCGAGGGATCGGCGCTCATCCGCTCTTTTGCCGGAGAGATCATCAGCCGCATAGAGTCCATCGACGGGACAATCACCGTTGCCGCTCCGCGCGCCACCGGTATCTATTACGTACAGATCACCGCACCCGACGGCACAATGGAGATGCATAAATTAATCGTTAAATGATAGGAGGAACGGATATGAAAAAGACATTTCTGATAATTGGTATCTTGGCAATAACCGCCTCTTTATCGGCGAAACAATACCCCGACTCGGTACGTGAAGCCAGCCGGGAAGAAGCCAACATCGCTTATGGCTGGAACTTCGAGTTCGGCGGCGGCCTGGGAGTAGGCAGTTACCTGTTCTCCCAGATGGGTTCGGGCTATACGCCGGCTCACGTAGTGAACAAAGTGCAGTTCCCCGCCTGGCACGCAGAGGTAGGTATCAACTACTACTTCGTGCCGTGGATGGGTATCGGTACCGGTGCGCAGTTCTCCGCCTACCCCAACCGAGCGGCGATAGAGAACCCGTGGGTGAAGAACGCCAATGATATCTATGGCGATGCCTATACGCTCACCTCGGTGCCCAACTCCCTGACTGAAAGCCAGAACATCTACATGTTAGAGATCCCTATGGCGCTGAAGTTCCGTGCCCGTCCGGGCGTAGTCGGTTTCACCGGTACTGCCGGTGTGAAGATCGGTCTGCCGATGATTAACAACAACCGTCTGACGGACGGCACGATAGCCAATACAGTGCATTACCCCTTCTACGACCTGACGATGAGTCATGTACCGACCGTAGTGGAAGATCTCTCTATTGCAGGCGGCAGCACCTCTCTCAGCACCAGCCGTTTCCGCACACTCAACTACGCGGCTTATGCCGAGTTAGGCATGCTCATCCGTCTCCACCAACGCGTGGAGCTCGCCATTGCAGCCTACGCCAACTATTATTTCACGGACCTGCTGGAGATACACGGCAGCAATGAGTTAGGCTTCTACGACGGACGCAGCGTAGGCGAATACCCCACGGCCTATGCCGCTTCGTACGACGGCGTGCTGCGCACCACCGAGGTGCAGGAGTTACACCCCTGGTCGGTAGGTCTGAAGATAGGTCTGCAGATCAACGCCAACCGCACGAAGGCGCAGCGTGACTACGACCGCGAGCAGCGGCGTCTGCGCAAAGCGGCACAGGAAGAAGAACCGGCAGAAGAGCCGGTAGAAGAGCCGACAGCGGTAGAGGAACCGGTTGTAGTAGCCGTGGTGGATACGATCCCGGAGGAGCCTGTGGACACCACACCGGATCCCATTGAGCTGATACGCCGTATCGCCGAGGCGAACAACATCGACATATGCGCAGTATTCTGCCCCGAACCGGAACCCGAACCGGAACCACCTGTCACCAATGCGGTAGCTGCCGAACTGGAGGAGGAACTCAAGAAAGCGGTGATCTATTTCGATTATGACAAAGCGGTACCTATCCTGGAGCCGAAAGACATCCTCGTCCGCATAGCCGAAGTGCTCAAACGCCATCCGCAGCAGAAGATCCATGTCAATGGACACACTTGCAAACTCGGCAAACCGGATTACAACAAGCGTCTGGCTCTCCGCCGCGCCAACGCCGTAGCCGACCAGCTCCGCGCCTTGGGCGTACACGACGACCAGATGCTCATTGCCAGTCTGGGTGCCGACGTGCCGTACCGCTACGGTGTGAAACACCCGTACGCAAAAGACCGCCGCGTGGAGATCGTACCTACCTATCGCACCACCGAAGTGGTACGCCCCGGCTCACGGCTCGCACAGATAGCCCGGCGCCATTACGGCAATCCGGATTTCTGGGTCTTCATCTACGAAGCCAACCGCGATAAGATAACCGACCCGCAGAACCTGCCTGCCGGTATCGAACTGGAGATACCCGACCTCTCCGACAGACTGAAAGGCATGACGGAAAAAGAAGTGGCTGACGAAGCACTCCTACTCAAAAAACAACTTATGAAAGAATAATACTTAGATTCTTCGGATAGAAACAAGGTGGTGTGAATAGCCACCTTGTTCTATGCTGTAGATACCCGTCTCGTCGATTTTCTCCACCTTCACGCGCCCAGAGCAATGTACCACGCGCTCGGAGTCGATGACGATACCTACGTGGGTGATATGGGGGGTAGTTTCGTTCCCTTCCCGGGAAGCAGGGAGAGGCTTGTCGAAGAACACCAGGTCCCCTGCACGCACTTGCTCCAGCCTCCGGACGGCTCTGCCATGCAGTGCCTGCTCGGAGGCGTTACGCGGCAGACGCTTGCCGAAAAGGCTCATCACCACCTGCACGAACCCCGAGCAGTCCATGCCCAGGGCGTTCTTGCCGCCCCACAAATAAGGCACATTCAGAAAGAAACGGACGACCTGCAGCAGGTTCTGCTCGTTCAACTCCAAGGGCTTCTCTATCACCATCGAGGGGTCAATACGGAAGCCCACTCCCAGCACCTCGAATCGCCCGAACGAAGTACCTTGTACATTGTCCTTTGCCACTTGGTACTGAGCCAGCCGTGTGCCGGCGGTGAGGGGGATGGTCTGGCCGTTGTTCTCACTCATGGCGTAAGCCATCGGCATGACGATCGTTGCCGTGGAGGTTTGGTAGGCCTTCCGGTACGCCGCATAGTCTTTCCCGCCTATGGGCGATACCATCTTGGCATCCACCCACCCTTCTTCGCCGTCATTCTCCAGCTTCACGCGGTACCACCGGCCGGTTGTACATGGTACATCGCCCCTTGGTATCTCCTCCACAATCTCGCATAACTCGCCGAAGAGCATCTGGGTCTCCTGCTCCGCCGCTTCGCGTGCTTCTGCCCGCACGGGAACTATACTATGTAATGCTATTCCTTTCACCTTTCACCTTACCAAACCTCCTGGGGATGATGGTTATCCGTCCGCGGATAATCGATGGTATAATGCAGTCCGCGGCTCTCCTTGCGCTCCAGCGCCTGGCGGGTGATGAGATAGCCCACGTTGATCATGTTACGCAACTCGCAGATATCTTTCGTCGCTTTCACGCGCTTGAAGAGGTCCTCCGTCTCTTCGTAGAGCACATCCAGCCGCTCCCAAGCACGGCGCAGACGGAGGTCCGAACGCACGATACCTACATAGGTGGACATGATCTGACCTACCTCTTTCACGTCCTGGGCAATCAGTACGCGCTCCTCGATAGACATGGTGCCCTCGTCGTTCCATGCCGGGATTTTCTCGTTGAAATCGTAGTTCTCAATGACGCTCAGGCTGTGCTTGGCTGCCGCGTCGGCATAGACCACCGCCTCGATGAGGGAGTTTGACGCCAGACGGTTGCCTCCATGCAGACCGGTGCACGAACACTCGCCTACGGCGTAGAGTCTGCGGATAGACGACTGGCCGTCAAGATCCACCTTGATACCGCCGCACATATAGTGGGCGCAAGGCGCTACCGGGATATAGTCTTTTGTGATATCAATGCCGATAGAGAGGCATTTGGCGTAGATATTGGGGAAATGATGCTTGGTCTCCTCCGGGTCCTTGTGGGTCACGTCCAGGCAGACATGGTCGATAGCATGGATCTTCATCTCGTTGTCTATCGCGCGTGCCACTATGTCGCGCGGCGCCAGAGACAGACGCGGGTCGTATTTCTGCATGAACTCCTCGCCGTTGGGCAACCTCAGGATACCTCCGTAGCCGCGCATCGCCTCGGTGATGAGGTATGCCGGATGGGTCTCGGCGGGGTTGTAGAGGCTCGTGGGGTGGAACTGGACGAACTCCATTCCCTCCACCTGGCCTTTGGCACGATAGACCATCGCTATACCGTCTCCGGTAGCTATCTCGGGGTTGGTAGTCGTAGCATAGACCGCACCCGTTCCGCCGGTTGCCATGAGCGTTATACGGCTCAGATAGGTGTCTATCTTCTGTGTCTCGGGGTTGAGGATATACGCGCCGTAGCACTCTATATCCGGTGTGCGGCGGGTTACGCGGACTCCCAGATGGTGCTGGGTGATGATCTCTACGGCGAAATGGTTCTCCAACACTTCTATATAAGGGTTGTTCCGTACGGCTTCCATCAGTCCCCGCTGGATCTCCGCTCCGGTGTCGTCGGCGTGGTGGAGGATGCGGAACTGAGAGTGGCCGCCCTCGCGGTGCAGGTCAAACGAACCGTCTTCTTTCTTATCGAAGTTCACCCCCCATTGCACCAGTTCCTCGATGCCTTTCGGCGCATTACGCACCACCTGCTCCACGGCAGCCGGGTTGCTCAGCCAGTCGCCGGCTACCATGGTGTCGTGGATATGTTTCTCAAAATCATCCACCAGCAGGTTGGTCACAGAGGCTATGCCTCCTTGCGCCTTGGCGGTATTCGCCTCCTCCAACGTGGTCTTGCAGCATAGTGCAATACTGTATTTTCCTTCTCGCGCCACTTTCAGCGCAAAACTCATTCCGGCTACTCCTCCGCCGATAATTAAAAAATCATAACATTTGGTCATTTTCTCATTTACCATTTGTTCATTTTATCTTGCTTTGCACAATGCAAAGACACTTATTTCCGCGCCCCGGAAGAGACGCATGGCACGTATGCAACTTCTCGCGGTTTCACCGGTAGTAATCAGGTCATCTACCAGCAGAACATGCTTGCGGTACATCTGCTCCGGATGGTTCACGGCAAAAGCGTCTGCCACATTCAGCTTTCGCCCCTCGCCGCTCTGAAGCGCCTGCTTGGGCGTATTGCGGACACGCGTCACATGCGTCGTATCCACAGGGATACCGGTATAATCGCTTATACCCCGGGCAATGTATTCCGATTGGTTGTAACCCCTCTCCCGCAGACGCTTTGGATGAAGCGGTATGGGGATGATTACCTCGATTTCATCGAAGAAATCCGTGTCCTGCATCTCCATTGCCGCCTGCCATCCCAGATGGTATCCGATCAGCGGTTGGTCCGAATATTTCATCCGGTGCACCAGCTGCCGGATCGGATGGTCTTTCTCATAGAAGAGGAAAGCCGCAGCGCGGGTGAGATGCATCGCTTTGGCAGCGGCTACGATATCATTCGTCTTACCCGCCAACGCCATCTCTGTCCCGTTCTGCAGGATGGACGCCTGCTCCGTGCGCGGCAACTTGCGCTTGCACTCCTCGCAAATCTCCCCTTGTCCTTTGCAGCCGGTATCCCGCCCCTTGGGGCTTTCCATATACCGCCCGCACATCGGGCACACGCGGGGATAAAAGAGACTAAAGAGTGACACCGTTCTTAAAGATCGCTATCTCGTGGTAGCCGTTCTTCTCGTTGTTGGTCTTCGTGCCGTTAGCCACAGCGATGACGAACTCCGCGAAACGCTTTGCCACTTCCTCCATCGGTTCGCCCTCGGCAATCACGCCGGCGTTGAAATCAATCCAGTTGGGTTTGTTCTTCGCCAAGTTCGAATTAGTGGAGATCTTCATGGTCGGGACATACGTTCCGAAGGGCGTACCGCGGCCGGTGGTGAACAGCACCATATGGCATCCACAGGAAGCCAGCGCCGTTGAAGCCACCAGGTCATTACCCGGAGCCGAAAGGAGGTTCAGACCTTTCACTTGCAGCCGCTCTCCGTAAGGCATCACGCCACGAACGAGGGACTTGCCGCATTTCTGGGTGCAGCCGAGCGCTTTATCTTCGAGGGTGGATATACCGCCGGCTTTGTTGCCAGGAGAGGGGTTCTCGCCTACCGGTTCACCGTGAGAGAGGAAATAGTCCTTGAAATCATTGATAAGCGAAACGGTTTGGTCAAAGAGCTCGCGGTTGGCGCAACGGTCCATCAGAATCGTCTCTGCGCCGAACATCTCCGGTACCTCGGTCAGTACGGTTGTTCCGCCTTGTGCTACGAGCCAGTCGGAGAGACAACCGAGCAGCGGGTTCGCAGTGATACCGCTGAAACCGTCGGAGCCGCCGCACTTGAGTCCCACGCGCAGTTCGGACAGAGGCACAGCGACACGCTTGTCATGCTGGGTCTTGGTGTACAGCTCGCGCAGGATCGGCATGCAGTACTCCACCTCGTCGCCCTGGATCTTCTGGGTGGTGACAAACTTCACACGGTCTTCGTCTATCTCACCGCAGAACTCCTTGAACACATCCGGCTGGTTGTTCTCGCAACCGAGGGAAACTACCAAGATAGCACCGGCATTCGGGTGATGAATCATATCACGGAGAATCTTCTTGGTGTTCTCGTGGTCGTCGCCGAGTTGCGAGCAGCCGTAGTTATGCGGGAAAGCAAAGATATTGTCCGCTCCAGTCTCCTGGCGCAGACGCTCCGCGCAGCGTTGGATGATACCGTTCACGCAACCCACGGTAGGAATAATCCACACCTCATTGCGGATACCGACCTGTCCGTCCTTGCGGCGGTAGCCCATAAAGGTGCGTTTCTCATCGGGGATATTGAGCACAACCTCTTTCGGGTGGTACTCGTAGGAGAGGAGTCCGGCGAGGTTGGTCTTGATGTTGTTCTCGTTCATCCAAGAGCCGGCTTTCTTCGCCTCTTTGGCATGCCCGATGGGGAAACCGTACTTGATCACGTTCTCGCCCTCAGCGAGGTCGGTAATAGCTATCTTGTGTCCGGCAGGCACGTCCTCAAGGACTGTAATCTGCTTGCCGTCCACCTCAATCACCGCACCTGCCGACTGCGGCTGTATAGCTACAACCACATTGTCGGCGGGATTGATTTTCAGAATATTGGTCATAAAATAATGTACAATGTACAATTTACAATTTACAAAGCGTCCTACCGGCTTCTGTACAAACTTATAAGTCCGTACGGATCTTTAAACATTGTACCAAACTCCGTTAAGCCCTTTTATTAATTGTGAATTGAGAATTGATAACTAAAAGAGGCTCTTGATCTTTGCAATCACGTCATCTACCTTGTCGGCAGCGAGCATGAGCTGAACGGTCTTGAGCATGCCGACAGACTCGATCGAGTTGAGGTACAGCTCTACCATGTCGGTGAGACCCGGGATCTTATTGAGGTCCTCTTTGCTCTCTTTCCAGATGATGTCGGTTGCACCGAGGACACCTTCCGCCACCCTGCGGGTGTCGCCGGTAGCCCAGAGCTCTTTCAAGAGGTCCATGATCTCCTGTGCATCGTTCGGCTGGATCGGAGCACCGTCCTCGCGGGTACCGCCTTTGTAGTACTCGATGATAGCAGCCAGACCGAGAACCAGACCCTTCGGCAGCTCGCCCTTGCGCTCCAGATACACCTTCAGACCCGGCAGGTCGCGTGTCTCGAATTTCGGGAAGGAGTTGAGCATGATCGAGGTTACCTGGTGATCCACATACGGGTTGTTGAAACGCTCGAGTACGGACTCGCCGTAAGCTTTCAGTTCCTCCTTCGGCAGGTTGAGGGTCTCCAGAAGTTCGTCGAACATCACCATGTGGATGTACTTACCGAGTACGTCGTGGTTGCAAGCGTCGCGGACGATATTCACGCCGGAGAGGTAACTTACCGGGCTCAGCACGGTGTGCGGACCGTTGAGCAGCGTCACTTTGCGCTCATGGTACGGCTTCTCGCTCTCTGCGATGAGGACGTTCAGACCGGCTTTGTTAGCAGGGAACTCAGCCTCTAACTCCTCGATACTCATGTTCTCCGGTTTCTCGATTACCCAGAGGTGGAAAATCTCAGCCTGCACAACGAGGTTGTCGTTGTAACCCACTTTCTCCTGGATCTCAGCGATGTCTTTGCGCGGGAAGCCCGGTACGATACGGTCCACGAGGGTAGCGCAGACGTAGTTGTATTTCTCGAACCACTCTTTGAAGCCTGCGTAGTCTGCTCCGAAATCGTCTTTCCAGAGCTCGATATACTTGCGGATGCAGTCTTTGAGGTGGTGTCCGTTGAGGAAGATCAGCTCGCACGGCATGAAGATCAGACCCTTGGTGGGGTCGCCGTTGAAGGTCTTATAACGGCGGAAGAGGAGCTGCACCAGTTTGCCCGGATACGAACTTGCCGGAGCGTCGGTGAACTTACACGAATCATCGAAAGTGATACCCGCCTCGGTGGTGTTGGAGATGACGAAACGAATCTCCGGCTGCTCTGCGAGCGCCATGAATGCCCAGTTCTGGGTGTAGGGGTTCAACGCGCGAGAGATGACATCGATACGCTCCAGACTGTTTACTGCCTTACCATCCAGACGGCCCTGCAGGTTCACGTGATACAAGCAGTCCTGGCCGTTGAGCCACTCCACCATACCTTTGTCAATCGGCTGGACAACAGCTACAGAACCGTTGAAGTTGGTCTTTGCGTTCATGTTCCAAACGATCCAGTCCACGAATGCCCGGAGGAAGTTACCCTCACCAAACTGGATGATTTTCTCGGGAGCGACACTCTTCGGCGCGGTCCACTTGTTCAATGCTTTTTTTGCCATAGGATTTTGATTTTATTAAATGAATTGATATATGTTGTCTCCGTATTTTTTACTTTGCGTTGCAAAGTTACATAAAAAAAATGACATACGCAAACGTACACCATTCTTTTTACCTTTTTTACACATTTTCGTCAATTTTTCCACATGTAGGTCTGCTATCCCACGTTGAACTGGCTTCCTCCTATGAACTCCCGGAGGATAGAGGTGCGCGGGATACAGGCGGCTTCCAGGCCCTCGAAGAAACTGAGGTAACGGAGCAGTTGCTCGGCAGTCTTATACTCTTCGGCGACGGCCGGTACGGTCTGGAGCGCAGCCTCGACGGCGTATTGTATTGCCGGCAGCTCGTAGAGCATGGAGGTGTCAAACAGCGCATCCGCCTGCTCTTGGAAGGGTTCAATCCATTTGCTCTCTCCCTCCCGCACGGAAGGCCATTGGGCGATAGTCATCTGCGGGCTCTTGCCGCGGGTGCGCAGGTCACGGCTCATGCGCCTAAGCAGGCGGTGGACGTACGTCGGGATCCAGTGCTCGCCGTCCAGCGAGACGGGACTCATGGGAGCGGCATAGACCTTGTACTTGCGCGAAGCGGGTATATGCTCCGTGAGGAGAGGGTTCAGCGCATGAATACCCTCTATCACCAATATGTCTCCGTCATTCAGGCGCAAGGTCTCGCCGTTGTACTCTCTCTTGCCGGAGAGGAAGTTGAAGGTAGGCAGCGCCACCTCTCGGCCCTCTATCAGACCGTTGAGGTTTTCGTCCAGCAGCTTGAGGTCAAGCGCATAAACGCTCTCGTAGTCTGCCCCGCCGTTCTTCGAGGCCGGCACATCTTCCGCCTCCAGAAACCAGTTATCCAGCGACAAGGCGACCGGCTGTCTGCCGTGGTTGAGGAGCTCCAGACAGAGTTTATGGCTGGTGCTGGTCTTGCCGCTGGAGGAGGGTCCGGCGATGAGTACCACGCGCACCTTCCTCCGCGCAGTTATCTCCTGCGCTATCGAGGCGAGTTGCCGCTCGTGGTAGGCTTCCCCGTCACGCACCAGCTCCTCAGCCCTGCCGCTCTCGATCATCTCGTTGATATACGCCACACGGCGTTGGGACTCAGGTATTATTGGAGATTTTATATTTGACATTTTATATTTGACATTTGATATTTGATATTTATACGGGATCGACATCGACGATTACCTTTACGTTTTTATTCGTTGAAATCGAGGAAACATAGTCTATCGCCTCTCTCAGCCTCCGTTTGGCTTCGGCTATGTTCGCGCCGCTCTCGATACGGAGTGTGAGTTCCCGGATGACGTACGCCTGGACACGCTCCACGGACGGCACGATGACTCCCGACACGCGGTTGCCGAAGATACGGGCGAGGTGCTGTTGGAGCCGGGTAGCATACGCATGCACCCTTACGGCGTTATGGTCTCTCATCTGCAGGCGGATGAGCCGGCAGAAAGGCGGGTAGGAAAAAGTCTTCCGCTCGGCTACCTGCGCCTCGTAGAGCGCGCGGTAGTCATGGCGGGCGACGATTTGCAGTATGTCGTTAGCGGGGTTGAACGTCTGGATCCAGACCTCGCCTTGCACGCCTTTGCGTCCTGCCCGCCCCGCTACTTGCTCCAATAGCTGGTAGGCACGTTCATAGGCACGGAAATCCGGTTGGTTGAAGAGGGGGTCGGCATTGAGCACGGCTACCAGCCGCACATCGTCGAAATGGAGCCCTTTGGTAATCATCTGGGTGCCGACCAGGATGTCGCACTCGTGGCGGGAGAAAGCATTGATGATCTCCTGGTAGGCGGAGCGGTTGCGGGTGGTATCCAGATCCATGCGCAGCACGCGTGCCTCGGGGAAGAGCGCCTGTATCTCGTCCTCTATACGCTCAGTGCCGAATCCGACGGCTTTGTATTCTCCTCCGCAATGGGGACAGCCGGCAGGGACGGGAGTGTGATAACCGCAGTAATGGCACTGCAGTTCGTTCCGGCTTTTATGGTAGGTCATGGGTACATCGCATTGCACGCACCGCGGCGGTTGACCGCAGGCGATACATTGTATCTGAGGGGCATAGCCTCGGCGGTTCTGGAAGAGGATGACCTGTTTTTTCTCCTCCAGCACCTCGCGGATACGCGCTACGAGCGGGTCGCTGAAATGGCCGTACATCTCTTTGCGGGTATATTGCCTGCCTAGGTCGATAGTGGTGATGGAGGGCAGTTGCACCCCTCCGAAACGCTCGGTGAGCGACACCAGCCCATAGACACCTTTCTGCGCCAAAAAATACGACTCTATAGAGGGGGTAGCGGTGCCGAGCAGCACCCCGGCTCCGTGTATCCGGGCAAGCATAATGGCGGCGGAGCGGGCATGATAGCGCGGAGCGGGTTCCGTCTGCTTATAGCTCGGTTCGTGCTCTTCGTCCACGATCACCAGACCTATATCGGGTATGGGGAGGAACACCGTGCTTCGCGCGCCAAGCACGACACGGCCTTGCGCGCCTTGCACCTCCCGGTAGCGGGCTTCGCGCTCGGCATCGGTTAGACGGCTGTGATATACTATCAGCCGGTCACCGAAGATAGTATGCAGGCGGCTGGTGAGCTGGGTGGTAAGGGCTATTTCGGGTACGAGATACAGTACGTTTCTGCCTTGCTCCAACCGGGCGTGTATGAGGCGGATGTAGATATCGGTCTTGCCGGAAGAGGTCACGCCGTGGAGGAGTACGATATCCTTGCCGGAGCGCCAGAAATCCTCGATTTCACCGATACTTTTCTCCTGTGCCGGGGAGAGGGTGTGCGCAGGTTCGACAGGACCGGTATAGGGCGCTATCTTCTTTTTGCGTTTAGGGGGGTCCGCTAAGCGTTTGTCCAGTCCTCCAGGTAAGGCAGCTGCCATGACTTCGCCTAAGGAACACATGTAATAACTGCTCATCCATTGCCAGAGCGAGAGTTGCTCTTTAGGAACCGGCGGTGCGTCGTTTAATACCGATGAAATCGGGCGGATCTTACTCTTCCACGCCTCGTCTATGGGCTCTGTATGAACGCGGAGCACCACGCCCCGCACCTCTTTTTTCATCAGCGGCACGAGCACGCGTGTGCCGGGAGAAGGAAGCTCCGTACCTTCCGGCACGGAATAGGTGTAGCACTCCCCGATTGCCAAGGGTAATATGACGTCAAGGAATGTAGTCATTTGACATTTGACAATTGTCATTTGTCTTCCGAGGCGACGGCTTTGTTGTAGCAGGCGCGGCAGAGCGGTTCGTAGCTGTCCGTTTCGCCCAAGAGGACGCGTTTGTCGGAGGAGACGAGCCGGTGGCTGACGTATGCCAGGTCGCCGCAGTGGACGCAGATAGCGTGGGTCTTATAGACGTCGTCGGCTATCGCCATCAGCGCGGGGATAGGTCCGAAGGGCACACCCTTGAAGTCCATGTCGAGGCCGGCAACGATGACGCGTATGCCGCGGTCAGCAAGTTGCTTGCACACATCGACGATACCCATGTCGAAGAACTGCGCCTCGTCGATTCCCACTACGTCGATGTCGTCCACCATGAGCAGAATATTCTGGCTGCTGTCCACGGGGGTGGACTGGATAACATTGCGGTCGTGGCTCACCACGTCCTCTTCGCTGTAGCGTACGTCGATAGCGGGTTTGTAGATCTCGACCCGCAGTTTGGCGAACTTGGCGCGTTTCATACGGCGGATGAGTTCTTCGGTCTTGCCGGAGAACATCGACCCGCAAACTACTTCGATGGACCCTTTGCGCAAAGACGGTCCTTTGGTGTCTCGCTCAGAAAACATAAACTATATAGATTTTGCGGTACAAAGGTAATGCTTTTTTTTGAATTGTGCAAATAAAACCGATAAAAAACAAAATTACTCATATTGGATTACCGCTTTGTTGTTGAGGAAATTCAAACTGTTCAGGCTGTCAAGCCTGTCATATCCGGCTTATAAATCAAAGGCGTTTCAGATGTTTGTTTTTGCATGAACATGGTCATATACACCGGAGCATATACAATCTGTTCCTGTCGTTTCATATTGCCATTGCACAGTACCACTGCATGCCGGATAGAATAATCGGGGGAAGCCAACACATTGCTCAATGCCACATGGCGTTGGTAATCCTTGCCGGACTTCACTTCTATCGGAATAATCCGGTTATCCTGCTCCAACAGGAAGTCCAGTTCTCCTTGTTTTTTGTTGTTGTAATAATACAACTGCCAACCGTGCGCGCGGAACTCTTGCGCCACAAGGTTCTCATACACCGCTCCGTAATTGATAAGGGTGTCACCGGACAACATTTGCAAAGCGATGCCTTCCGCATACTGCGCAGCCAGCAGTCCCACATCATTCTGAAACAGTTTGAACAGCGAGCGGCTTTCGCTTAGTTTCAACGGAGCCTTCGGCTCGGATACATTGTAAGTCGGCAGTGCCACCCCCGCATCCTTCAGCCATATAAAACCGTTTTCCATGCGCGAATACTGGCGATGTTCGTTCATGTTCTTCAGAATAAAGCGCTTGTTCTTGGCATTCAGTTCGGACGGCATCAGAGAGAAAATCTCATCAATATACAGTTTGTTGTTCGGGTCATATTGGGCGATATCCCATCTGTACAACTGCAAAATCTCGTTTTGCTTTTTTCTGACGGCCTGTAAGTCATTTGTATCCAGATAGGTCTGCACCACTGCCGGCATACCGCCAATCAGCAGATACAGAGTCACTATCCGAAGCATGCTTTCATGCACCACTTCATCTACAGGAATGCACTCCTTCCATGATTTCTCAAGACTTTCCATCACCTGATTGCCTACCCCAAGCGCTTGTGCAAACTCGCGCAAGTCCAAAGGGAACACCTCTTTTACATCCATGTAACCAACAGGAATGCTGCGTATATCTTTGAGCGTTACACCTAACAGGCTGCCACTCAATGCATAGAGAAAACTGCCTTCTTCAACCAGAAATTTCACCCATGTCACTACATCTGCATACACCTGTACCTCATCGAAAAAAACAAGAGTTTTCCCTTTTTCCAGTGTTTGATGATAATAAGCACTCATGCGGAAAAGCACTTCCTGCACATTGCGGGCACCTTCAAAAATGCGACGAGCTTCTTTGTCCTCATAAAAATTGATTTCCAAGAGGTTCAACCGGGCTTTTTGGGCATATTTCCGAATGGCTAATGTCTTCCCCACTTGCCTCGCACCTGTCAGCAACAAAGCAGATCTGGAACTATTGTAATGATTTTCTATGAATTTGTCGAGATTTCTATCTATCATACGTTACTTTTCTAAAAGGTTTTGTGGGTAATTATGTTACTTTTCCAATATCTTTTTAGCATTATCTTGTTACTTTTCCAACAAAACTGCTGCAAAGGTACGACTTTTTTTTGGATTGTGCAAGGCTTTGGGCGTTTTTCTTTCAACTTTCGGCTTTTGGGGTTTAGTAGTATTGCGATAATTTTAAGAAAATTACGAATTAATGACGGCGGCAAAGCCGTGTCCGGATAAAATCCGGACGCAATGAACAAAGAAAGGGCTCGCGGTACTAGCCGCGAGAGCAGGACCAAAGGGGAAGGGAAGGACACCCCCCGACCCCCTCTCAGAGGGGGAGAAAGGGGGAGGGAAAGGGGGAGGAAAAGAACAATCCCGCGAGGGAAGTCGCGGGATTGTTTGATAGGCATGCGCCGAAGCGCAAGGGGGATTAGTCGATGAACTGTATATCACCTGTCGTTGCTGTAGCAGAAGCGCCAGTTCCTACTGAAACGGTTGCGACACCTATTACCGGACCTTGCATTAGACCCATGGATGCCCATGTAGCCATTTCCGTGCTCGGAGCAATATAATTCTTTTTCATCTTATTATATCATTTTAAAAGTTCAACAATCAGTTATATCACTCTTCTTATTTTACGAGCTGACCCTGAACGGTATAAACAGCCTCGCCACGACGGATGTAGAGTTTGCCATCGTTGCCGACGAACTTCACAGCCTTCACAGCCTCCGGAGCTACGTTCTCAACAGCCTGGGTCTCCTCGGTCTCAGCAAAACGCATCGAGATACGAGCAGGAGCGCCAGCAGGATCACCCGAGAACAGCAAGAATGCCTTGTTTGCCTTCATGTTCTTACCGGTGTACAGATACAACTGGTCACCGTGGAGAATATAAGCTTGTCCTGCATACGAGGTCTGCCAAGCAACTGCAGCTTTGAAGTTATTAGCAGTAATGGCAGATGCAGAAGGAGTAGCAGGAACGGCAAGGCTGTATTGAGCACCAGGAGTTCCAGAAAGCAGGACACCCGTTGTTGCCGGGATTTCAGTTCCATCAATTTCAGCCAAGGCTAATTCACCGGATGCGCTCAAACTACCAGCCTTGTAAGCTTTCAGATTCGCAGGAATAGTAACAGCCTCTGCTGCGGAGAAAGTTGCAAAGCCATTAGCGTTGAGAGTTACGCTGTACGGAGTAGCTGTATTACCCGGAAGAATAACTGTAACTGGTTTACCATCAACCTCAACTGTTGCAGTGTGAGTTGCATTCTTAGTATCATCTGACATAAAGTCTTCTACAGTAGCGGGAGTAGTTTGACCTTCAACTTGGATTGTACCACCAAAAGTACCATTAACGATTGCTACTTTATCTCCACTAGCAGTCGCTGCTTCTACAATGATACCACCTTTGGTTCCACCGGAGATTGTACCGTTTTGAATAGTGATACCTGTTACTTTGGTTCCTGTAACTGCATTATCAATTGTCTCTTCGATACCATAACCGGTCGTACCCTTCACTACGGTCTCACCGGAGATAGTAACTTCGGTTTGGCCAGGATATGCGTTATTCGACTCAATTACAATACCGCTACCACCAGCTGCTACGCCAGAAGTTTTTCCGGTAGTAGTTGTTACAGATTGCGTACTCGTAGATTCGATAACAGCATCCTTAATCTCTACAGCTCCGGATTTTGCATACAGACCGGTGCTACCACCACAGTATCCTTCAATTTTCCAACGAGCATAACCAGACGAATAAGCAGCTACAGCACTAGCAGTATTCGGTAAAGTTTTAACTTCAGCACCACTTGCAATGTAAACATACGGGGAGTAATTTACATTACCCGGTTTCTGAATGTCTCCATTTACCTTGATACCATACTTCTGAGCGTCTAATGTGCCATACACATCAATACGCGCACCATTCGAAAAGTGGGTAGAGGTGGCTTGCGTAATCGTCATGACATTTTTGCAATTGCTCTTCAAAAGCACATTAGCACCTACGGTAACATAGGAATAAGGAGTACCTTCTTTTGCGTCATAAGCGGCGGTTTCTTCACCAACACCGATTACACGAACAAGGTCATCAATGTTGCTAACAGCGGTAATGCTACCTTCTCCACCAGTAGATTGGATGTTCAGAGTACCCTGAGATACTAAAATAGCATAAGTCTTAGAAGCAGAAAAGGTAAAGTCGATGTCGTTACCCTGCAAATCCAAGGTAATTGTTTTCGCTGCATTCAGAGTGATCTGAGTGGTTAAACTAAGAGGCATTTGAATTGCAACCACATCACCATTAGCTGCATTGTTAATAGCCTGCTGCAAATCTGTAGGTTCTGATACTGGAATAGTAGCAGCCCAGCTGTTTGTGCCGATCAGCAGCCCCGCTGCTATCAGCACGAGAGAATACAATTTTCTCATTTTGATTTTAAGTTTTTTTGGTTAATACTTGAGGGTTTGCACCCTCGTTAATTAGTTGGTTTGTTTTGAAATTTTTAGTTTCTTTATTTTGGTTAATACTTGTGGCTTGCGCCACGTTAATTGTTATACTTTCGTTCCTGTTACGTCACGTTTGACCGTCGTTCGACCGTCGTTCGACTGTCGTATTTGAATGCTATTTTATGTTGCTTTCTGTTCACAGATTACACAAATTAAACTATTTTTTAAGGTCAAAAATTATTTATTTACTTCCACTCCTTGGAGGGTGTAGGTCTTGCCGCCGCGGAGGATATAGATCGTACCGTCGAGGAGCACCTTTTGAGCCTCCATGCATGGCGGCTGCACGTCTTCTATCCCTTGCGTCTTGTCGTACCGGGTATAGACGGCGCGGTAGGTGGTATGCTTGGACACTGCCGACAGTTTCGGGCTCCAACCCTTGAAGGTATAGGCGTACTGCCCTTCGTCGTCTTTGGTCGGCGTCTCGCCTTCATAGACCGGCACTGTGCCGTAGTCCAGCGTCTGGCTATCCAGCTCCGTACCGTCCTCGTCGAGGAAGATGACCGTGTATTGGTTCAAGGTGCCTTCAAAGACCGCGGTGTAGGTCGTCGGACCGGTGACCTCCGTCAGCTCCGGACTCCAGCCGGCGAAGGTGTAGGTGTATTGCTTGTCCATCGTCCTGGTAGGCTCGTCGCCCGTGTATTCGGGTATCTCGCCGTAAGGCGTTTCCGTCGTCAGGAGCGTCCGACCGTTGTGGTTCTTGAAGGTCACGGTGTATTGCTTCGGGACTGCCGTGAAGGTAGCCTTATAAAAGGCATTGCCTTCCGCCGGCACTACCTCCGGGCTCCAGCCGGAGAAAGTATAGTAGTAATGCTCCTCGGAGTACTTGGAAGGGATGAGGCTCGTGGCAGGCGTCTCGCCGTACTGCACCGTCACCTGATCCAAGACTGTCACGCCGTCCTCATAGTAGAAGGTGACGGTATAACTGTTGCGTACGCTGTCGTAAGTAGCGGTATAGGTGGCATCATCCTCCACCGGTACTATCTCCTTGTCCCAACCGGCAAACGTGTAGGTGTACTCCGCGGTGGACTCTTTGGTTGGATCGGCGGGGGCGGTAGGTGACTCGCCATAAGCCACGGTGGTTTGGGCTAACAGCGTATTATCCGCATTGAGCCAGTTGACCGTGTAGGTTCGCTTGGTGGTCGTGAAGGTTGCCCGGTAGGTGGCATCGCCTTCCACTGACGCTATCGCAGGACTCCAGCCCGCGAAGATGTATGTATATTCGGGTGTGTTCTCCTTAACTATATCCGCGTGCGCGGGCGTATCGCCGTATTCGAGCGTCTCGCTCGCTATGACGCTGCCGTCCTCGTTGAGCCAAGTTATCGTATAGCTGTTCTTGGTGGCATTGAAGGTAGCCTGATAGGTGGCGTCGCCTTCCACAAGCGCTATCGCAGGTGTCCAGCCGGCAAAGGTGTATGTATATTCCGCAGTGTTGTCCTTATTTATATCCGCGTGCGCGGGTGTAGCACCGTATTCGAGCGTCTCGCTCGCTATGAGACTGCCGTCCTCGTTGAGCCACGTCACCGTATAGCGGTTCACAATACTGTCGTAGGTCGCGGTATAGGTGGCGTCGCCCTCCACCGGTACTATCTCCTTGTCCCAACCGGCAAACGTGTAGGTGTACTCCGCGGTGGACTCTTTGGTTGGATCGGCGGGGGCGATAGGTGCCTCGCCATAGGCCACGGAGGTTTGGGCTAACGGCGAATTATCCGAATTGAGCCAATTTATCGTGTAGGTTCGCTTGGTGGTCGTGAAGGTAGCCGTGTATTCGGCGTTGCCGGTAACTGCCTCTACTTGCGGAGTCCAGCCCGCGAAGGTATAGGTGTATTCGGGTGTGTTCTCCTTATTTATATCCGCGTGCGCGGGCGTAACTCCGTATTCAAGCGTCTCACTCTCGATGACACTGCCGTCCTCGTTGAGCCAGTTGACCGTATAGCTGTTCACTATACTGTCAAAGGTCGCGGTGTATTCCGCATTGCCGGTCACGATACCGATACCCGGTGTCCAGCCGGTAAAGGTATAGGTATATTGCGCGGTTTTCTCCTTATATATATCCGCGTGCGCGGGCGTAGCGCCGTATTTGAGTGTCTCGCTCTCTATGACAGAACCGTCTTCGTTCTTCCAAGTAACGGTATAGGTGTTCTTGGAGTCCGTGAAGGTAGCGGTATAGGTGACATTACCTGTAGCCGGTGCTATCTTCGGCGTCCAGCCGGCGAACGTATAGGTGTGCTCCGCGTTGCTCTCGCGGACAGGTGTTGCGCCGGTATAGCCTGGTGTCTCGCCTTTGTTCACCTCTTGCGTCTCTAGCAGGGTTCCATCGTAGTTCACAAAACGAATCGTCAGCGCGTCACAGGAATACATGTAGTGGTTGTCGTTAAAAGACGTTAGACCTCTACTTGTCCAACTTCCAACTATTTCCCGGCGGAGTTTCGCTTGTGCATCGTCATCGTAGCTCCATTCTTTGCGAGAGCGGATAGACCATTGGTTACTAGACCATGCGTATGTATTGTCCTTCACCAACCTATTCCCAGTATATTCCTTAATATACCTATTCGAGTTCACCCATTTTCCGTTGGAATAAGCTTGTACTATTTGCTCAATTTCTCTGTCATAAGAGTCGTAAGAATAGGAATATTTGAAAGAAGGTGTCCATGTATTATTTTTCCATTTATAGGTAGTAGTAGTTACATATTTATCCGTATAATTCTTATAGAAGGCAACCTCTTGTTTAGAACTTCCTACCCACGAATTAGTAGTTGTATTCCAACTACTATAACTGATATATGCTGTTCTGCGCCCCTGCGCATCATATGCATATTCATATCTGAAAACTCCTTGCCACTTCCGACTGGTACTATTCCAAGTAAAACGTTGTTCAAGCGTCGTTCTATCAGCTGCATCATATGTATTCTCCGCTTTAGAAACAGGGACCCATGCCCCATTCGACCAGCCCTTGTAACTTGCCATATACAATGTTTTCCCCGTAGCCGAATACTTGGTTGTATCTTTCTCAACACCTTTCCACACTGAGTCGCTGCCGCATTGCCATGAGGCTTTGAGGAGTTGGCGGCCTTCGGCATCGAAGACCTGATCCAAACGTGTCATGGAGGAGACCGCCCAGCGGGTGCCGTTCCAAGTGCCGTTATAGGTCAGGATATTCTCGCCGTCGGCGTTGTAGGTATTGCGGGTGACGGTAGCGTTGGTCCATTGAGATGCGCCTGCGGGCCAGTTTTGGGTCAGGAGTTCGGTGAGCAGTCCGTTCTCGGTAGTCGTCTCCGTGCGTGTGCCCGTTCCCTGCCAAGCCGTACCATTCCAGGTATAGTTCGCCTCGGAGACGGCGGTGTTGCCGTTCTGATAGCCCGCCTCGTTTCTCGTGCTATAGACCCATGCACCGTCGGTCCAAGCATAGGTGAAGGTTGTAGTTTTTGTACCGCCGTCGAAGACATATTCTTCTTTTTTCAGTCCTGTCCACCCCGTTGTAGTCAGGAGCGCATAGTTCTCGACCAGTATCTGGTTGCCAGCCGCATCGAAGGCAGCAATCTCGCGCTGCATATCAACCCATTCCAGACCGTTCCAGCCGTATTTCTCATAGCGGGTCTGCTTGCCGGAGGTGAAGGTCCAGTCCTCCTTGGTGGAATAAGCCCAGTCGTTGTTGTACCACTGGTAGGTGAGCACCTGGGTCTGCTTGCCGGAGGTGTAGGTATAAGCCTCTTTCTTGGTACCGGTCTTGACGCCGTCGGTCCAGCTGTAGTTCTCCACGGCGGTGATGTTCGCGCCGTCATAGGTGGTGTTCTCCTCGGTAGCGAACGTCCAGTCGTTCTCCGCCCATGCGTATGTCACCGTTTGAGTCAGTTGCTTGGAGGCATTATAGGTGTACGTCTCTTTCTTGGTACCGGTCTTAACACTCTTGGTCCATTTATAGTTCTCCACCAGAGTGTTATTACCCGCCGCATCATAGTCCGCTATCTTACGGATATAGATGGCCCAGTCGTTCTCTTCCCATTTATACTGGTTGGTAAGGGTCTTCTTATTCTGGCTATTGTAAGTATATTCGATTTTCTTGGTTCCGGTCTTAACGCCATTTATCCACTCATAGTCTTCCTCCCGAACGATGTACTTGCCGTTATATACCGTTTCCTCTTTTAGCGTCAGCGCCCAGTCGGAGTCAGCCCACGCGGCTTTCGTATGGAGCGTCTGTTTGCCGGAGGCGTTGTAGGTCCATTCCTCTTTCTCCGAACCGGCCCATGCGCCGTTCGCCCAGCGGTAGATCGTCGTCATAGAGGGTTTGTTGGAGGAGGTGAAGGTGTACTCCTCTTTCTGAGCGCCCACCCAATCGCTGTTGGCCCAGCCGTTGTACAACTCGTGGGCAGTCAGAACACCGGCGGTGTAGGACCAGAGTTCTTTCTTCGTGCCGGTCTTGGTGCCGGCGGTCCATGTATAGTTCTCCACGCGAACGAGGATGTCGCCGTCGTACTCGTTCTCCTCCTGCAAGGCGGGAGTCCAGTCGGCGGCAGCCCAGCCGTATTTCACGTAGAGGGTGGTGCGTCCGTCTCCGTCGAAGGTCCACTCCTCTTTCTGCGAGCCTACCCATCCGTAGTCAGCCCATCCGCCGTAGGTAGCGTGCATGGTGAGCGTACCGGCGGTATAGCCCCACTCCTCTTTGGAGGTGCCGACCCATTTGCCGTTGGAGATCGTATAAACGGCGGTCATGGTCTGCGTGCCCTCTGCGTCGAACGCCCATTCGTTTTTCGTGCCGGCGGTCCATTTGCCGTTAGCGTAAGCGGTATATTGCGCGTCGAGGGTCTGGAGTCCGTTCGTCCAGGCTCTCACCCAACCTTTGACAGAATCCAGTTTGTTGGTAGCGGTATTGCGTTTGAGCTCGAAATAGTCCGTCTGGTTGCCGGCCGCGTCGTAAGCGTAGGTATAGCGTTGGTCCGCCACCCATGCTCCGTTGAGCCAGAGGGAGGAGGTATTGGAGGTCATGCGCCCTCCGGCATAGGTATATTCATGCTTCTCGGTACCCTTCCAGTCCGCGGCTTCGGCGTTCCATTCATAGACGGCAGTCATGGTCTGGGTAGCACCGGTATAGCCGTATTCGTTCTTGCTCTTCCCGGTACGCAGACCGTCGGCGGAGCAGGTCCAGACGGTAGCAGAGGTCGTATGACCGGCGGCATCGTAGCCATAGACGGTAACCTCGGTGAGCACCGAGTCGATATTGAAAGTCAGGACAGAATCCGCCAGACAGGCAGCCGCCGCCGGCGCATGCTTGGGCGCGCGTAAGGGAGCGGGTATAACAGGCGCTACATACCAATCAGGAACATATTCACCCAGCGCGGACGCCTGTACGCCCTGCGCAGGCGCGCATAAAGCAACAAACAAACCCGCCACAAGAATGGCGGTTTTAAGAAAAAGTTTTTTGCTTAATCTGACAATCATACCGAATTAAGAATATAGTATCTGTCAAAATCGCTGCAAAGATACAACAAAAATTTGGATTGTACAAATATTTGGGCTAAAAAAATAAACTTTTTGTAAAAAAAGTG
>CACYKR010000009.1:0-1430 GCA_902774995.1 uncultured Bacteroidales bacterium
CAGTCGTGATACCGCTACCGTAAGTAGCATAGGTGGTATTGGTGTTGGTCGGTAAATAATTGGTATTGGTTTTCGGAGTGTTGATATTGCTCGTTGCCCAACCGAAGAGGCTTATTACTCCCTGATTAGCATAATCAGTACCTACGTTCTGATTATTAGTCTCCACCATATCATACTGATTGGTCATAAACTCGAATTTGTTGGTTGACCTGGTGTATTTCAGGTTTCCCTGCGCGAAATTGACTTTTTGGGTGAGCGATACGGAGAACGGACCATATTCCTTATATGCCGGTGCCTGTTTAGCCATCTTCACGGTGATCTGGTAGAACTCGCCGTTAGTCAGTGACTCAGAGGTTACCGTCTTCTTATAGGTGTCGCTGCCGACAGTAGCAGTAAAGGTGATGTCCTCGCTTGCAAAACCCGGAAGAGCCACATACATCTCGCTCGTAGCGGATGCCGGAGTAACGGTATAGGTCCCGCCTGCCACCTCAATCACAAGCGGCTTGGCTTCAATAGTAGCCGAACCGTCCTCATTCTTCAGCGTGAACTTGACGATAGCCTGCTGGTTCGCAAACACAGCATCGGCATTGGCGGTAATCGCTCCGCCTTCTACCGAGGCTACCGTAACCGTTGCGGTGGCATAATCGCAGTTATTGGAGATATACTCCAACGTACCTGTCTGATCTGCATAGTTCGGAGACAGATACTTGAGCGTCAGCACGTCGCTTACCGATACCGTACCTGTCAGCGTACCGTTTAACTGTGTGTTTACGCCGTCGCTCTCTGCTGTCAGTTGACCGTCAAGGTCTGCACTCTTGGTGACATTACGCACAGTGACTTGATCGCCGTTTTCCCATGCAGCAGTAAGGGTACCGTCACCACCCAAACTGATTACGCGTCTTGGACCGTTGGCCTCGTCCGTATCGGCACCGCCCTTGGTGGCGGTGATGCTCATTTTGTAGCTCTGCGATTGGGCAGGCTCCTGCGGAGCGTTGTTCTCTTTCTTGCAACCCGAGAAAACAAGTGTCATTGCGGCAAAGCACAATGCACTAAGAATCAATACATTCTTTTTCATACTTCTTCCTCCTTTTTACCAGACTTTACCTTCTCCGCTGCTGTACGCCGTACGCGTGGCGTTCACTCCTGAAGCCGGTGCCGGCGCCGGATCGCTGCCTCCGCTCGCCATCAGTACACGGCTTACCGTTACTACTTCGGCAATCGTTGTTGCCGGTTGAAAATAACTTTTCTTCATAATTGTTTAATATTTTATTTGTTAATACTTGTGGTTTGCGTCACGTTAATTATAAATTGGTTGCTTCTCCGATTACTCTGATTACACGCAAACAGGCGGCACTCACGAAACGTGAGCACCGCCTGTGGCGTTGCTTATCTCTAATTTATCTCCTAATACGACATTTGCGTAACTGGGG
>CACYKR010000009.1:1488-68271 GCA_902774995.1 uncultured Bacteroidales bacterium
CCGCTACAAAATTACTACATTTTTTTCACAGGACCAAACATTTCGGCAAAAATCTTTTGCAGAAGTGCATTTTTTTACGAATTGTAGTGTCGTGACGGTAATTTTTATTTGCATATGTCGGGAAAAAGCAGTAAATTTGCACAAAATTTCCACTGATATGAAGAAAATCCTTGCTACCCTGTGTATATTAGTAGGTATCTGTGTACCGTCTTTCTCCGTGAACTACTGTGCTTCCACTTCGTGGGGTTATGCCGGGACGGCAGTCACGGGCGGCGGCAACGCCACGCCAATGCCTGTGACAAACGAAGACGAGCTGATCAAGGCTTTGAGCAAGAGCGACCGCGTGATTATCATCGCGCAGGACATCACCGTCACCAACCATATCAGCACGGACAAGGACAACCTGACTATCCTGGCTCTGCCGGGCAAGCGGCTCATCTCCAAGCAGCAGAACAAAGCCAACTCCGGTATCCTGTACCTCAAAGGCAACAACCTGCTGCTGCGCAACCTGACGTTCGAAGGCCCGGGCGCGTACGACGTGGACGGATGGGACAACCTGTGTCTGGACAAAGCCACCAATGTATGGGTGGACCACTGCGATTTCCAGGACGGCTGCGACGGCAATTTCGACATCAAAGGCAAGTCGGACAACGTCACGGTGACGTGGTGCCGTTTCCGCTATCTGAAAGCGCCCCGTGCCCGCGAATGCGATTTGAGCGATTCGGAATGCGCCAAGCTGACCGACGACCACCGTTTCTCCAACCTGATAGGCTCAGGCTCAAGCGACAAACCGGAGGACGGGACGTATAACGTCACCTACGGCTTCTGCTGGTGGGACGAGGGCTGCAAGCAGCGCATGACCCGCTGCCGCAACTGCGAGCTGCATTTCCTCAACTGCTACTGGAACAGCTCCGTAGCGGACTACTACGTAGGTCCCGAGAACGCGAGATGCTATTTCGAGGGCTGCACCTTTGCCGGCAAAGCCAACAGCGCCAAAGGAATATGGAATCCGTTCAGCGGCTCCACCAACTACTGCACCTTCGTCAACTGCACGGGTAACCTGCCGTCCAACACGGCGACCGCCGTGGCTGCACCGGCCTACAGCTACGACAAGCTGTCCGCCGCCACGGCGAAGAACTACGTCACCCATGCCTGCGGCGCAGGCGCTACGCTCACCGTGACCGGCAAAGCCGCTGTCTCTTCCTCCTGCGACGGCCAGGATGAAGGCCAAGGCGGCGGGCAAGGCGGAGCCGTCTCCGGCGATTGCTGCATCGACCTCAGCCTGGGCGAAGAACCCACTACTGCCAACGGCGGCATCCCCGAGGCTTTCAGCCAGGTGGCCGTCACTGCCAGCCTCAGCACCGACGAGAACAAAGGCTCCGGATGGAAACAAGGCTACCTGAACATGGGCGCAAACAGCGACTACGTGACTTTCGATTTCTCGGCATACAACACTACTATCGTGTCCGTCTCGTTCGACGTGACGATCCCCAACTGGGCGGCCACCAAGAACACCGTTGCCTACCATTGGGACAGCGGCGAGGAAAGCCGATACACCATCAGCAGTTCCGCGAAAGAGACGGTATCGCTGACCGCCCCCGAAGCCGCCAAGTCGTTCACCATCCGGCGTTCCGCCAGCACCGGCACGCAGATTACGCAGGTATGCTTCACGCTGAAAGCTACCACCACGGCACTGGAGAATGTACAAAGGGACAATGTACCATGTACAAAGGTCATTCGCAACGGGCAGCTTTTTATTCTCCGTAACGGGAAGGCCTACACGCTCTCCGGCGCGGAGATTCCCTAACCGTTTCCCTAATTCTCAGATTTGCAGGTTACTCTCCAGCTGCGCAACGGAGCTGGCGCCTACGATGACGGAAGTGACACCCTGCCGGTCAAGCACCCACCGCAACGCCTCCTGGGCGATGGTGCGGTTGTTGGAAGCGGCTTCCTGCTGCAAGTCCTTCAGGTAAGAGAGCAGTTGCGGCGTACGTCTGTCGGAAGTCAGGAAATGCTCTTTCGCCATACGCGAGTCCGCGGGAATGCCGTCGAGGTACCGGTCGGTGAGGAGTCCCTGCGCCAGCGGCGAATAAGCGATGAAGCCTATTCCCTGCTCCCGGCAGAAAGAGAGGATACCGTTGTCCATGGGTTCGCGGTTGAGCATGTTGAGCCGTCCCTGATAGATGAGCAGCGGCACATCGCGGTCACGGAGATAGGAGACCGCTTGCTGCAAGGGATCCAAAGGCCAGTTGGAGATACCTACATAGAGCGCTTTTCCCGCCCGCACGACATCCACGAGCGTCTGCAGCGTCTCCTCGACAGGCGTGTCGGGGTCAAAACGGTGGGAATAGAACAGATCGACATAGTCAATCTTCATGCGCCGCAACGACTGGTCGAGCGAAGAGACGAGGTACTTGCGGCTGCCCCACTCGCCGTAAGGGCCTTCCCACATGCCGTAACCGGCTTTGGTAGAGATAAAAAGCTCGTCGCGGAAGGGGCGGAAATCCTCGTCCATGAGCCGTCCCATGGTCTCCTCCGCCGAACCCGCCGGCACGCCGTAGTTATTGGCGAAATCGAAATGGGTGACACCGTGGTCGAAGGCATAACGGGTGATGGCGCGGCTGCGCTCAAAAGGGGCGTCGGCACCGAAGTTATGCCAGAAACCCAAACTGACCTTGGGAAGCAACACGCCGCTGTTGCCGCAGCGGTTAAAAGCCGTAGAGAGATGCTCGTAACGGGAAGGAGAAGGGGAGTACATAAGGTGAAAGGTGTATTTATAATTTGATATTTATGATTTGCGGAGTGGTGAGACAACGGGAGTCAGGGGCTATCCAGACCATGAACTCCGCCTCGTCGGTATCGAACCACACACGGCTGTTAAGTCCGTCATGCGCCTCGTGCCAATACCCCAGCTGCTCCGGCGTGAGGGTGAAAGAGACCGTACGGCTCTCACCGGCCGGGATGAAGACTTTCTGAAAACCTTTGAGTTCGCATATCGGCCGTACCAGATCGCCGGAGAGCTGGCGGACGTATAGTTGCGGTGTCTCATAGGCATCATACGAACCGGTGTTGGTGACGGTGCAGGAGACGGAATAGCCTACCCCTACCAATGTTCTATGACCGTCCACCGGACGCTCAATCGAGCAGAGCTCTTCACCCGTAAAGGGAAGGGTATCTATTCGCGTAGAACCGTACTCGAAGGTGGTATAACTCAGTCCGAAGCCGAAGGGGACGAGCGGCTCCGTAGGGGTCTCCAGCCAATAGGACGACTGGCCGATAGAGAACTGGGGACAGCCGATAGGGATGGAGTCGATGAGCATGGGCGGTTCATATGACGGCCGGCCGGTGTTATGCCGGTTGTAATAGAGCGGTATCTGACCCACCGTCTTCGGGAAAGTCATCGTCGTCTTGCCGGACGGTACCGCCTCGCCGGTGATGAGCCGTCGGAGTGCTTCACCCGCCATCGTACCGCCGTGGTAGGCATAGAGCACCGCCGAAGCCTGCTCCATCTGCCGGCCGATAGTAAGCGGTCTGCCCGCCATGATGATCAGGACGACAGGCTTGCCGGTAGCCGCCAGCGCATCCATCATCTGCGCCTGCGCTCCGGGCAGGTTGAGATCCGTACGGCACCGTGCCTCACCGGAGAGGATCGCCTCTTCGCCGGCGAAAAACAGGACCACGTCACATTTCTTAGCCGCCTCTACCGCCTGCCGGATATGCGACAGGTCCTTGTCGCGGCTATAGGTCAGGCCGGGTTCAAAAGTAACCGTGAACGGAGCATGGCGGGTTGCGGCCTGTTCAAAGGCCATGCGGGGCGTGACGGAGTGCGCCGGTTCGCCGTCGAAGATCCAAGTGCCCAACTGTTCCTTGGGCTGGTCCGCCAGCGGACCGCATATGAGTATATTTGATATTTGGTTATTCAGGGGCAGGACACCGTCGTTCTTGAGAAGAATAGCGGACTGTACCGCCATCTCGGTAGCGGTCTCCAACGCCTCGGGGCTGTAAGGCTCCGGACCGTCCTCCGGCACGTAAGGGTTGTCAAAGAGCCCCAGACGGTATTTGAGCCTCAGGATAGAGCGCACACAGTCGTCTATCATTTGTTCATTTACCATTTTCTCATTTACCAGCTCCGCCAGGTAGTCATGGTAGATGTTACCCTGCATGTCCATCTCCATGCGGGCATTGATGCAACGCAGCGCCGCCTCTTTCTTATCCGCACAAAGGCCGTGGGGCACGAGATCCGAACCGGAGCCCCAGTCACTGACGAGCAAGGCGTCCGAATCCCATTCACGGCGTAAAATATCTATATTCAGATGGGTATTGGCAGAGGAAGGGAGTCCGTTGAGGTCATTGAACGAACACATCACGCTCATCGCTCCGGCGTCCAGCGCAGCCTTGAAAGGCGGCAGATAGACGTCACGCAACTGTGTCTCCGGGATCCATGTGGTGTTATAGTCGCGTCCGCCCTCCGTAGCCGAATAGCCGGCGAAATGCTTCACGCAGGCAGCCATGCCAGGTACCATTTGGTCATTTACCATTTGGTCATTTTGGTATCCACGGACAGTGGCGGCAGCCATGACGGAGGTGAGGTATGTATCCTCGCCGTAGCCCTCTGCCACACGTCCCCATCGTGGGTCATGCGCCACGTCCACCATGGGCGAGAAGGCCCAGCGAACGCCCTCCGCCACCGCCTCCTGCGCCGTCAGTTGCGCGGCATGCTGCACCAGCTCCGGGTTCCAAGCCGCAGCCTGGCCCAGCGGTATGGGATAGATGGTACGGAAACCGTGGATCACATCACGCGCAGCCACCAGCGGGATACCCAGACGGGTCTCCTCCACCGCCATGCGTTGCAGGCGGTTGACCTCTTTGGCACCTACGATATTGAAGACCGAGCCTACTTTGCCCTCCCGGATCAGTGCCTCTTTCTCTTCGGCCGACCAGGAGGGGTCGAGCTGGTTCATCTGACCTATCTTCTCCTCCAGCGTCATACGGGAGAGGAGGTCGTCAATAAAACGGTCTTCAGCGCTCTTATGGGAGCACGCACAGACGGCCATCAATAGTATAGACAGCACCGTTGCGCGAAATGTATATCCGGCCATTCTTTATAAATTTGAAATTTGAAATTTGTGATGTATCATTTGTCTCCTCGATAGCAGTCACAATCGGGTCGCAGAGGCCTTCTCCATAGACCTCCAACTCCCACAGGGACGCACCGTAACCGGTGTTGCGGGTCTTGCAGAAGATGCGCACAAACTGTGCCTCCACGGGTTCGTTATTTATGCGTATATCGTGGGGCTGCGTGCCGCCCGTAGCGCCCGTGACGGATTTGACGGTCGTGTAGTTCTCCCCGTCGGAGCTGACCTGGATATCGAACGAAGTCGCATACGCGTTCTCCCAGATGAGGCGCACCTGGGTCAGACGGTAACAATCCTCCAGATTGACAGCTATCCACTCGTTATCCTGGAAGCGGCTGGACCAGCGTGTGTCCATCTGGCCGTCCACGGCTTTCGGCGCTGCCGTTCCATCTCCTTCGGCTCCGGAAGCCGTTGCGGGTTTATGGAGCGCGAGGTTCACTTCCTCAAACGGCAGGATGTGCACAATCGCCGTGCCGATTCTCTCAAAGCACGGGAAGACGAGTTCGTGATCGCCCACCTGGGCGGCGAGATAAACGGAGCGGCAGGTATCCATGACGTCGCCAAACTGATTGAGGATGGAGACGACAAACGTCTGCTGCGTACCAATCGGCATGGTCACTTCTGCGGGTGTCACCTCTACCGTAGCCGCCATCTCGGTCTCCATGACGATGATCGTCAGAGACGCCGAGCAGCCACCAACCGTGCGGGTCTCCGTGAAGAGACCGTAGTCGGGGTATGTCTTCTGCTCCGAAGAGGTGGAGATGATTGCTCCGTTGAAGTTATACGCCGTTGTGGTGAGGGTGGTTGTCTGTCCCTGCTGAAGCACCGTGTCGGACGCAGAGAGTGCTACTGCAAAGACTGTTTCCGGGTCGCCGGTCAGCGGTCGTCCATATGCCTCCAGTTCATAGAGCGAAGTACCGTATTGCGTAGCGCGCTGGAGCCCTGTCAAGCGGATATATCGGGCGCGAGTGGGGCCTACCCCCATCCCCTCCCTAAAGGGAAGGGAGATTCTTTCTACACCGCCTGCAGAAGCGTATATAGCGCTATGCCAGGTCGTGCCGTCCGACGAGAGTGCGAGTTCGTATTCGGACGCAAAAGCTGTCTCCCAACGCAGGATCAGATGGTCAATAAAACATACCTCGCCCAGATCCACCATCGCCCATTCTCCATCGTGATGCGTCGATCCCCAGCGTGTGTCCGTCTTGCCATCCGTGAGGTTTGCCGCCACACAACCGGCGTTCTCAAACGAAGAGACTGTCACGGGTTTATGCAGCGCGAGATTCGGATACGGCAGATCCCAAGCCATCGGGTCGGGTTCGATCGTCTCCTCGTCATCTTCGATGGTCGTGATTGTGCGGGTCTCGCCACCGGAGACAAGGGTCAGACCATGCGGCACAGTTACCGTAGTGTCCTTTGCACCGAAGAAATGCACGGATAGCGGCGTAGAAGCCACATTATAAACCGCGTATGTCATGCGTCCGCTGAGGGTGTCCGTATAAGCGCACGCCATTGGATGCGAAGCAAAGATATCATAGCGTTTCTCGCCCAAGCCCTTATGCGAATGCGCGAGCCAGTAGGTGATACCGCCCGTGTCGGGGTTCTTCGCCAGCGCCTTTCCCATCTGATCCATTCTGTCCCACACATGAATCGCCGAATCGGCATCGAAGAGCGAGAGGTACGACAGACACACATTGCCCAGCCCCGACTCATCGCCCAAACCGCCTTGCGGGGCTTCGTAGTTGCCGACTTCTTTGGTAGCGTACATCTGCGTGTAGTCCCATTTGGCGAAAGGCAGGTCTTCGCTGAAACAGTTGGTCAGGATAGGCGAGATAGGCAGCCATTGGATGGAATGCATCCATACCGGGTCGCCGGAGAACCATGTCCACCAACCTACACCCTGCATCGTCAGGTTGCAGCAATAGGGGTGGTTATATTTGGTAAAATCGATATTCCGCCTTTTCTTATCAAACCAATACTCCGCCGTAGCGCGCGTCTCGAGGGTATAGCCCATTATACCGGCTTCGAGCATCTCTTGGTCTTGCAGCGCAGCGCCCAAAAGCCATACTCCGCCCCATCCTTGGAGAGCCTCCGAGGTCGACTCCTGACCGTTGCCGTTACCGGCATTACCCAATCCTCCTGCAAACGAATGACCGCAGTAAGGATTAAAGGTCCGGAACCAAGGCTCGTCCGCTGAACGCTGCCAGTTGGCATAATCGCGTGCCACCTCCCGCGCCATCGCGCCGTAGTTCGTACGGAAATCATCGTCCAGCATGCACAACAGCGCCGAAGCATAGACGAAATAACCGTAATGGAAATGGTGGTCATTGAAGGTATCCGAGTCATAGGACGGATCCATGCCAATGAGTGCACCCCATTTGGGATAACGTGCAAAATAGAACCGCTCTTCGCCCGGCGTGAAGGTGTACCAGTTGACGAGCACTTCTTTCAGACGATTCTTCGCCATACGGAAAGTAGCCGTATCGCCCATCTGCAGCGCAAAAGTCATATAATGCGCCATCTGCGTCAGCCCCTTTCCGCCCCAATAGGTATCTCCACCAAACGTACCACGCTTGGCATAATCGGCATTGAGTGCTGTCATACGGGCTTCGGAGAACTCCTCACCCCACTCCATCGGAGCCGGGAAGAACGGTAGGAAGGGATGCACCGGATACGTAAACGTAAAATCGTTTCCCGCATACAGCCTCATCGTGCCGCGAGGAGAGAGATAAGTACCATTGACCATTTGGTCATTTGAGTCATAGTAATGATGCGGCAGAAAGGCCATCAAAACATTTACCATTTGGTCATTTACCATTTGGTCTGTACTGACATGAAAAGTCGTTGTGAGCGACGAGGTAGCGGCATTATATGCGTACGAGAAAGTGGTCTTACGCGGGATTTGGAACGCATAGGGCGCACACGCCGCAGCGTCCAAACCATCCGTGAGCAAAGCGATAGTGAGCTTGTCCGTGTCCGTAAAGACTGCATACCGCGAGGCATTCGGATTGGTAACCTGCATCGTGATGCCGGAGGCCTCCAGCCACACGAGCGGCGAACCTTCCATACAGGTCACGCGCACCCATGCCTCGCCGTCCTGCATGATAAACGACATTGCGAAATCCGACCAGCTATCGACGAGCGCTTCCTCAAAAGCCGCTTTCTTTCCGGTAGCCGTATTGGAGAACGTCACCGAGAGCGGTGTATCCCATTTGACCTCACAACCCGTGGGCTCCCAATAGGACGGATAACCAATCGTCAGTTCACCGTCTTTTGCCTCTGCCCAACCGGGATAGAACCACAGTTTGCCGGTCCATGTATTGACGAGTGCGTGCGTCCACCAATCATTCGTCGGCAGCGCCAGAGAGCCCTGTTGCGAACCATCGGGAGTGCCCAACCGCGCCAAGAGCGAGTCCGGCAGATAGAGTCTGCGATGCTCCATCTGATACGCCTGACAACCGCCGTGAGCCGAGGTATGACTCTTGGACAGCGGCACATACGAAGCATACGAACCCGCGCCTACAGAGACA
This sequence comes from uncultured Bacteroidales bacterium, assembly GCA_902774995.1. Taxonomy (GTDB): domain Bacteria; phylum Bacteroidota; class Bacteroidia; order Bacteroidales; family Paludibacteraceae; genus Colicola. The sequence continues at coordinate 10,151 of CACYKR010000009.1, forward strand.
GGCGTTTGGGCGGAAGAGGAGACCGCTATCGCTGAAAGAAGAAAGACCGCTGCGCTCAAAGACAAAAGACTCCGTTTCATACCTTATAGTTTCACTAATATTGTTTCTACACTATTCGCCGGCATTTCCACCGTTGCGCTGTATTCGCCAATCTGCAGCGGGAAAGAAGTGGCCTCACCGGTATTGAGGATATTCACCGCGATCTGTCCCTCCGCATTCTTCGTCGCGCAGACAAAAATCTGATCGCTGATTTCTGAAGGCTGACAGCTGATTACCTGATCGCCCGGCCGCATGGAGCGGCTGAACTGCTTGAGGACATAGTAATAAGGCGTGTAGTAGATCTTTTCCTTCTCGTAATCAATCATCACCGGCGCCGCAGCGAAGTTATTCACATGGTTCGGTCCGCCTATAGAATCCAGCACCATGTTCCAGTCAATGAAACCCGTCAGCCAATGATTCATACCTTCTATTATATACCGCGCGTACCTGTGCACACCCGCGTATTTGGGATGTGTGTCGCCCGCCCAGCGGGTCGAATACGCCCAATCGGTGGCCGAAGGGGTCCACCAGAAAGCGTCGTTATTGAACCATCCGGACTCTTTGAAGCCCACGGGGTCGGTGACTCCGTCCCAGGGTTCGCAGCCGAGGTTGTCAATACATCCCTCGGTATGCAGGATCGTCTTATCCGGATAGAGGGCGTGAACCGAATCCAGCACAGCCGGGAAGCAGTCTATCGTAGAGCCGTACCAGTGTACCGCCATGCCGGCGGTGTAAGCGTTCGCCGCGCTGTCCCCGTAGATAGCAGCGGTATAAGGACCCATCTCAAAGATGTTCTGGTCAAAACCGAAGATCTTCACGTCCTGCAATCCGCGTTGCGCGAAAGTCGGTCCGAGATATTTGCCGATGAACTGCGCCTCTACCTCCGGCGGGAAATCCATGCTCTCCCATCCGCCGTCATTGCCCATGGGTTCGTTCACCGGCGTGACCGCCCAAATATCTACACCCTCAGCCTTCCACGCCTCCACGTATTTCGCCAAATACCGCGCATAGGCATCATAGTATTCCGGCAGCAACGCCCCGCCACGATGGAAACCGTTCTCGCGCTCGTAGTATTTCTTGTTCTCCTTCATCCACGCCGGCGCCGTCCAGGTGTTGGCGAAGATGCGGTAGTTCTTGTCGTGCTGCTGTTGTTTGAGCGCCCACACGTCTTTCATCAGATGATAGAGATCGTAGTGTTCGTCCTTGATCTGCGGGTACTGCGTCTTGGCAAAACCCTCTTTGTCGCGGTCAAGCGAGAAAGAGACGAGTGCCGTGTCGTCCTCCTGCTCGGCGAGCGAGTACTTGCCTTCCACCGAAAAATCCGACGCTCCTATCTGGGTGCGGACGAGGGAGAAGTTCGCACTGCTCTCGCCGTATAACTCCTCCAGCACGGCTTGCCGCTCTTCGGGCGTAAGGCATGCCAATACAAACGCCGAGCTCTCCGTCAGGGAGGCACCGAAACCGTCGATGGTCTGGCGTGTGGCGGCAGGATCAATCACCACTGCGTCAGCTGCTTGTCCTTTTTGAAAGACCACAGCGGGAGCCTCCGCGCATTTATCACCGGCCTCGGAGGTCAGCCATACGTGGGATGATTGTATCTGCGGCGTGCAGGACGCAAATAGAATCGTAATGAATAATGAACAATGAATAATGAATATCTTTCTCATAATTCTATAATTAGCTGTTTGATCTCGCCGTCTCGGGCGAAAATATGTTGACTTTGCTCTTTGGAGAGGGTCAGCCCCTTCTCCCTGTTCTCCGGGCAAGGGAGGGAGCCGGATGAGTGCTTATAGATGATCTCCGTACCGCAGTAAGTGAACCGCAGTTCGCCGTCCTTGAAATCCGCCTCCGTCAGCATGGTCGGATAGAACGAGATCCGGCCGTCGTGCACCGATACGCCCAGTTCGAACCAGCGGGAGAGAATATCTTCTTTAACCTGGCCCGTCATGCCCGGCTGCTGCACGCCCGCCATCGAGGGGGTGTGGGAATAGGGGTCGAAAGGGAACGAACCGTATTCGGCCGGCTGTTTGTGGGAGCCGATACCTTCGCGGATAGCGGAATAGTGCGCACAGAGACGCTGCAACACGTTCTCCTTCGTACTTTGTACACCGTCCCTTTGTACATTACTTATCGTTTCTCCTACCGCCAGCAGCAGTTTGGCTACCATGTGCCAGTAGATACAGCCCAGACCTTCGTATTTATAGAACGTGCCGGAACGGCCGGTGAAAGCGTGGTGGTGGAAGACCGACTCATAGAGATCTTTCAGTTCGTCGGGCAGGTCATTGGCATTGCGGTAGCGGGCATCGAAATGGATGCCGCCGTCGCAGTCTTGTTTCAAAATCGTTCCGAGATATTTCTGTACCACCGGCAGCGACTTGGCTTCTTCGGGAAGATTGTTCATCTCCAGGAACGAAGGTCTGCGCCGGTTGGGATAGAGCATATAGCTCCGCTGGTCCTCGCGGTAAAGCGCGGAGCGGCGCATGGCGTCCAACAGGTCCGCCGCCTCTTCGGCGGAGAGCAGACCGGAGGAGAGTACCGCCACCTGCCCCTCCAGCATCTCGTATAGATGACTGATTTCTATATCATTGTCCGTAAAGCGAATCAGGTTATATGCCTCGTACAGCCCGTCCGCACGTTTGTTGGCGCGGATAGACTCATCCATGCGCGCCAATGCATCGGCAAAGAAGGATTGCATCTCAGCCAAGGCAACCGTCTCCTGCCGGCCGCTCAATCCGGCATATACCGTATTGCGGTATTGTTCACCGGCGAGACCTGCCGTATCAATATATTGCCGGCTGCCGCTGCATTGCAATGCCTTGTGAATAGCACGGAGCAGCACGGCCGTTTCCGAACCGATGGTGGTATCGGAGTCAATAAAACGCTGCATAAAGGCCACATAACGACGCATATAGCACAATGTTACCATCGAGGCGCCGTAACCCACCAACGCATTGTTCGCATCGTTCCATTCGGGACGGAGTGTGTTCATCCATATACCGGCAGACGGAATAAAATTGCTCAGCTTGGCCAGTAATGTAATCAGCAACTTATCGGCCATGGTGGTCATACGCACCTGATTGTTCCCGTCCAGCACCAATTTGCCGTCCGCACCCATTTCCGCGGCCAGCTCCATTGCACGGTTATGCGCCTCTTGGTCAAACCGGATACTGTTCTTCGGGTCTGCCACGATCTCCCGGTAGGACTTGAGCCGGTACGGCACGTTGGCGAAAGCGAACTCCGGCTTGTTGAGCAACGCTCTCAGTGCCTCCGGGTCGTGGCTGTAACTGAGTTCCAACAGTTTGAGCAAATAGATGATCTGATGGTCGCCCCAATAGCCGATATTCGACCATGGATTCTCCGGCTCGATCACCTCCCAGTCGATACCCTTGTCGGTGATACGGTAGGGGTTATAGCCGTCCACAGTAGTGGCGTTGAGGAACTTCGCGATGATATGATTGATATAGAGCGGATAGGATACCGAGAGGGCTTCCCAGTTCTGGAAAATGTCGCGCCAGTTGCCCTGGTAAGCCACGACGGGATTGCCCTGCTCGTCCTGCACGCGGATGTCGAATAGGTTCCATGGGCGCGAAGGGTCGCCGTGACGGCGTCCGAACGTCAGCGGCAGATACTCCATCTCATGCCGCTCAGTATCATTGGTACATGGTACATCGTCCCTTTGCCTCTTCTTAGGCGGATACTCCAGATAATAGCCTCCGCGCATGGTGTTGAAGAGCACATTGGCAAAATGGCGTGCGTCGTTCGCCTCGTCACCCGTCTGCTGGATACCGTCGTTCTGGCGGACAATAGCCCGCAGCGTCTCGGTGGAGTGGTGCATGGCCGCCTCTACTTGCTCTATGGCATCGGGACGGGCGATGAACTGCATCAGTTCGCGCACCTTCACCGCGTCGGCGGACACATCCGCCACATTATACCACGTATGTGCGCCTCGGGGCACCAGCGTCAGACGGGTGTGCGCCAGAAACGCTCCGCGTACGCCTTTGCTCTCCGTAAGGGTATTGCAAGGGTATAGCGCCCCTATACGTTTACCCCGAGCTTGACGCAAGGTCTGCTCGGATACCGAGTATTCCGTACCGTCCGGCAGACCGAGGGCATAGACGGTGTTGCACCGGAGGCTCTCGCTCGGCTCCGCGCGGTCCACCAAGATCGCCTCCATGCGGAAGAGAGCCAGTGCACCCACCAGTTCGGTCTTCTTATAGCCATCAACGAGGGTGGAAAACTCGTTCTGGGTCTTGCGTTCCACGCCTGCAGGCAGCACGTTCAGCAGGCCGTCCACGATCTCCACTTCCGTGTCGAAATTACCGAGGTTCTCTATCGTCACGCGGCGCACCCATCCGTGCTTGCCTGCCGGCGCCCATAGGTACGAGAACCGCAGTTTGAGCGTGTGGTTCTCCTCACAGAAGACAATCCGGTTGCCGACTGTCGATTTGGCTATCCGGCGCGAGACGACGAAACTGTCCTGCTGCCTGTCGGAGAACGGAATCCACACCAACTCGCCGTTCACCTGAAACCGCTCGCCCTTGACACGGATCACTGTCTTCGGACCGGTGGTCTCGTAGTTCTCCGTAATCTTGTCATCCGTGTAATAGGGAAACAGCGCCTCGTTGGGGCTCCGCCGTCCTGCCGTCAGGCCGCCTGTCGAACTCAGATACATCCACAGGTCCGTGTCCGAAGCCAGCGAGATGAAGAACGGCTGCATCTCGTCGTAGTTGGCGATCTCATAAAAACGCTCGCCATTGATCGTGATAAATTGTCCTTGAACCATAAAGTCATTTACTATTTGGTCATTTACTATTTACGCGGCGGGCTTCCAATTCATTTTTCATCTGCTCCATCGTCTTGTTATCCAGATTATAGAACGCCATGACAATAGCGCAGGAGGCGTACAGCGCTCCCGGTATGACACTCACCAACAGCCGGATACCCATCATCGCCGTATCGGACTGTATGTCGGCGTTGGCAACGAAATGCGTCACACTCAGCAGCCATCCCGCCGCTGCCGCTCCGATGGCCCATCCGAGTTTCTGCGCCAACACGGAAGCCGAGAAACAGAGCCCTGTCGTACGCCTGTTGAATTTCCACTCGCCGTAATCCGCCACGTCGGCCAGCATCGTCCATAGCAACGGCACCGCCGGAGCATACGCCATCTTGGCCAGTATATTAAAGGTATAGACCATCGGCAGATTGTCGCCCGCCACAAAGATCAGCGCGAAGAACACTCCCGACACAATGGACGAGAGGATATAGACCATCTTGTTGCCGAAGCGTTTGGCAAGCGGCTTGGACGCCGGCAACGCCACAATGAGGGCTACCGTACCCAACACATTGAACAGCTGTACGTTCTCCGCATCGTGGATATAATACTTGAAATAATAGGCGATGGCGGCGTTCTGCATGGCGAACATGATGAACGACACGATACCTACGCAGGTCAGTACGATCCACGCTTTGTTCATGAACAGGTACTTGAAATCCTTCATCACGTTGTTATCCTGTTTCTTGGGTTGCGGTACGCGCTCCTTGGTCGTCGCAAAAGCGATAAGGAAGAAAGCTATACTGAGCACGCCGAACAGACCTACCGTATATTGGTATCCCTGCGCCTGGTTCACCACGCCCTCGTTGCCCAGCGCCCCCAGCCATTTGACCAGATACAGCGCGGCACCCGTCACCACGAACTGGCCGATATACGCCGCTATGAAACGGTAAGTGTTCAAGCCTGCACGCTCGTTGGAGTCATCGGTCATCACCGCAGAAAGCGAACTATAAGGCAAGTTCACAAACGCATACGCCGTACGCAGCAGCAGACAGGTGATGAGGGCATAGGCGAACTTGCCGTTCAGCCCGAACTCCGGCGTAGTGAACGCCAGCACCGCCAGAATGGCATACGGCACCGAGCCGAACAGCAGATACGGGCGGAACTTACCCCAACGGCTCTCCGTGCGGTCGGAGATGATACCTACTACCGGGTCCATTACGGCGTCCCATATCGAACCGGCGAACATGATCACACCGGCCAAAGCGGGCGTCAGACCATAGATGTCGGTGTAGAAGATGAGCAACCAGAAACCCACCAGATCCCATACGAAATGGGAGGCGGTGTCACCCAAACTGTAACCTAATTTTTCTTTAACAGATAGTTTCATCGTTTATAAACCCTTATATAATCTACGTACATCTTCACCGGCGTGCCGTCTGCGGGCAATGCCGTCACTTTCCGGAACGAAGGATCGTCCGCCGTAATCACTTCCGGGTATTTCTCCGCCGCCGGCATGGCAGGGAAGAATCCGCCTACGGACAGGTTCAGCACCAGATAGAACGGGTGGTTGAAATAATGCCCCGGCTCGTTGAGCCCTTTGTCCCGCAGCGAGAGCTGGAAATACGGTACGGTCTCCGGATATTTGTCCTGATCCAGATACATGGCGATGGAGTCCTCCGTCCATACGAGGGTGAACAGATGGAAATCGCCCTGCACCGGATAGTCGGCGGTATAGAACCCGCCTACGTTGGGATAGGCGCCGTTGTTGAACGCCTCGCCCCAGTGGCACGCTCCGTTGAAATAGCGGTCCTGCGTGCCGTTCTCAATACCGGTATGGTGCCCCATCTCGCAGATGTCTATCTCGCCGCACTTGGGCCAAACCACCCTGCCCTCTTTCGCCAGTTGCGCCACTTGGGCGTCTATGTCGTCGTTGTCCCCTAAGTTGGTAGCCAGGTTGTTACCTAACATCCAGAAGGCGGGCCAGAGCCCGTCGGCGGTGTGCGGGAAGGCGATACGCGCCTCCACCTTGCCGTACTCCACGGTCACCTTGTCCTGCGTGTTGAGACGCGCGGAGGTACAGGGACGGTTGCGGTAATCCTCCCGTCTGGCGGTCAGCACCAGACAGTTCTCCCCCGTCACGGGGTGCCGTTCCACAGAGACGTTGTCCGGGCTGTAATACTGCAACTCGGCATTACCGCCCCCGCGGGCGTTGTCCTCTACGTTCCACCAGGCGGTGTTTAAGGTCTCGCCGTCAAACTCATCGGACCAGATTAACTGCCATTCGCTTTTTGTGCATGACGAGAGCAAAAGGCAGATGGCAATAATTGATAATTGATAATTGATAATTGATAATCGACGCATTATTCTACGATTTGTCCGGTTATTGTATAAATATGTTCTCCGCGACGGATGAGCAACTGACCGTTACGGAGCACCTTCTCTCCCTCCCTTGAGGGGAGGGTTGGGGAGAGGTTGTTCTCCGTTCTCTCTGCTTCGATCGCATCGGAAGGAGAAGGGCAGACAAAGGACTGATTGGCATCGCCCCGCTGGTAGATACGGATCCAGTCTATATACATTGCCCGCGGGCTGTTCGCCAAAGCCGTCACGTTGTTTATATTATTGATACCCGGGAAATCGCCTCCCACTGCCAGATTGGCGATAATGAAGTTCGGTTTGCCGAAGACCAATTGGCGATTGTAGTTTGCATCATCGTTCGGCTCTAAGTCCGCATGGAAATAAGCCTTGTTCTCCGGATGCGCATCTTTATCCATATACATGTCAATCGAAGTGGGAGTCCAAATCATCGTCACGATATGGAAAGTGTCTTGCAGCGAATAGGACCAGGTAGCGTCCTGTGCGTCATGCCATACGGTGTTCCATGTCGAACCTAAATGCAGTGCGCCGTTGAAGAAACGGTCCTGTGTACCATTGGAGAAGGCATTCTGGTGTCCCATTTCGATGATATCTGTCTCGCCGCAACGGGGCCAGCCCACTTGGTCGAAGTTATTACCCATTTGCCAGAACGCGGGCCAGAGACCGTTGGCTGTCTGCGGGAACTTGATACGCGCCTCTATCTTGCCGTAAGTATAGTATAAGTTATGCTTGCTGTTCACGCGCCCGGAAGTACAGTCCTTGCCGTGATAGCTCTCCTTGGTAGCCGTGAGGATGAGGCACTGCTTGCCAGTCGTCGGTTCGGCTCCTACAGACACACCTTTCTCGCAGTAGTACTGCAACTCGTTGTTTCCGCCTCCGTCGCCGTTGACCTCAATATTCCACACCTTGGTATCCAGCGCGCCGTCCGTGAAATCCTCGTTCCAGACAAGGGTGTAGTTTTGCGCACTCATCACTCCTGCGCACAGGAGCATGATGATAGAAAGAATAGGTTTCTTCATAATCAATTGTTTGTTGCCGTAATCCGGAATCCCGAGAAATAACATGACCCGGAAATCATTTTCAGCGTCAGAGTATGTTTGCCCTTGGACATTTGAATATCCGTAGCGGCCTCCGTCCATTCGGAGCTGCTGCCGTTGCGGGGCATGTCAATGAAGTTCTGGGATTCGCCGTCCACCAGCACCTCGCATATGGAGTTGCTGTAACCACAATAACGGAGGGTGATCTTCCGGCCGTCCGTTGGCATATAGAGCTGGTAATCGATCTTCTGCCCCTCCGTAAAATTGGTAATCATCAGCCCCGGTTGTCCGGCTTGAGCCAGCGCCGTTTCATCAGTAGAAGGACGCAGGGGCATGGCGTTATTCGCTACAGACACGTACTCCGAAGCCAGGATCAGACGATTTGCCCGCAGCCATACCGATTTGTCCATCGGCGAGAAATAGCAATACATCTTCCCTAAATCCGTCAGGTCTGCCGGAAAATCATGGGTCAGCAGTTGGTTATACGGTACCGACTCCACTTTACCGCTCATACGCGGCATGAACCACGCATAGCGTTGTACCGCAGGAGAACTCTCCAGATAATGAAGCACCGCGCACATGTAATCCATCTGGGTGGGATAACCGCTTGGCGCCGGATCCCAGGCGCAGAACTCCGTCATCCAGATAGGTTTGTTGTATTTCTCAAACCGCTCTACGAAGCCCTGCAGTCCGGTAGCCGAAGACATATAGCAATGCAACGAGATAGCATCTATGTCGTCTATCGAGACACCCGGCTGCGCGAAGAACTCATCCAGCCATTTGACGGGATCGTTATAACCGGGCAGTGTACCGTAGTTCATTGCCGGAGAGACCAGTTTGAGATTCAACTCCTTTGCCAAAGCCACAACGGGCGCCCATAACTGAGCCGCCTGTGCCGGTGTCATGTTCGCCTGGTCTTTCAGGTTCGGTTCGTTGAAAGCCAGCAGATATTTCGTCTTGGGGTGGGCGGCTACGAAGGCACGGATCTTGTCGGCGCTGTAATTGCCGTTCCAGCACATGGGGCAGAAATCCATCTCGTTGGCGTCAAACCACATCGCCGCTTCTTCGGTCGGGGTGTTTCCCCAGTTATAGTCCCAGCTGGTATAGGGGGAGAGGATAGGCAGGTCGGTCAGCTGGTTGAACGAGAACGCCACACCGCGTTTAGCGGATTTGGGCATGATATCCGCTACTCCCGTTTCATCCACCGGGGCGGTAGCCTCCTGGGAGGGTTTGCAGGCTGCCAAAAGCAGCGCCAGAGTTGCAAAGATTATTGTTCTTGCCGTTGCCATACGCGCACCCAATCTATGTACATGATACGTTGTTGATCAAAAATACCGTCATCCACAGATCCGCCCATGTTTCCTCCGATAGCGAGGTTGAAGATAAAGAAGAAAGGCTTGTTAAACGGCCAGTAGTCGTTATTATCAATCTGCTCTTCCCATACCTCGGCGTATTGCACATCGTCCACGAAGAACCGGATCACATCCTTTCCTTCTTTCTCCTCTTGTGCCCACTCGATGCCATAGGTATGGAAGTCCGCAGACAGAGGATAATCGAAGAAATGCGTTTTCGCCCAGTTATTGCCTCTCGTACCGTTCTTCATGACGGTATGGAGTGCAAACGATGCACGGGTGTCTTGCGAACCGATATGCTCGATGATATCTATCTCGCCGCAGTTAGGCCAGTTGCCGCTGTTGCCCATCATCCAGAACGCCGGCCATGTACCCTTTCCTCCGGGGAACTTGATACGCGCAGCCATCTTGCCGTACGTAAAGGTCTTCTTGTTCTTACTCATGATACGGGCAGAGGTATAGTTGTTGTTCTCGTATTGCTCTTTACGCGCCTCTATCTCCAGACATCCGTTCTGCACACGGATATTCTCCGGACGGGTGGTGTAATACTGCTTCTCGTTATTTCCCCAACCACTGCCGCCGGTGTTGTAGCTCCATGTGCCTTCATCCAGCGCATTACCGTCAAACTCATCGGACCATACCAAGTGGTATGCTCCCCAGTTATGGGATACAGTAACGGTGGCGGTGACACTCTCTACGGGCGTTGACAAGGTGATCGTGGACACGCCGGGTTTTAGCGCTGTCACATGACCCGTATTGGTTACATGTACTACCGAGGGATCGGAACTGGACCAACTCAACTCCAGATCAAACGTATTGCCGTATTTGAAATCAAACTGTTCCCCAACATGAAGCGATACCAGAGGAGGAGTGATACGCAGAGACGCTCCGTCTGTTCCTGTTACAAACACATTCGCCTTCGCGGATACCTTTCCAGAAGTGGCGGTGATCTCCGCTTTACCAATCGCTTTGGCGGTCACTACGCCGTAATAGACGGTAGCCACCTCTTCATTCGAACTCGTCCACACGATATTCGTTGCCGTGCCCTTGGTATCAATGGTCGCAATATCGCCCACTTTCAATTGCAAGGTCACAGGATTGAGTTCCAAAGTCACGTTGGATGGTTCGTCCTGCTTCTGATCACATGCCGCCATACATACTACTGCGGCAATCAATAATAAATAATTCTGTATTTTCATATCTCTCTTAATCATAGAAACTACAGGAGAAGCCAATCTCCTGTAGCCAAATAAAAGCAATTATTTCTTGTAGAAATATACTGCGTCGAGGTTGAGTTGTGCCCCCTGTACACCTTCGGACAGAGCCACGAATACGTTTACACCTGCAGCCACAGCCTGGTTAGCCAAAGCGTTTGCATAAGCGGACATCGGGATGTCAAACTCCTGCCATGAACCGTCACGGGTGAAATCTTTGTAAACCGGACCTTCATATACGCTCTTCGAGCCAAGAACGAACTTCGTGGACTCAGATCCCATGAAATAGAAGCAGTGAGCATAGTTATCCGTGGACTTGATAGCCAGGTGCAGGAAGTACTGATCCGGATTAGCTACGATAGCCTCTTTGAGAGCCTTAGCAGCTTCCCAACCGTTGCCTGCGTCTGTCAAGCAGAAACCGCAACCGGACCAGGTGGAAGCAACTACGAGTGCAGTGTAACCTTCGGTATTGCCATGGAAGTTCATACCACTTGCGGTACCGCCGGTATAGGTTCCTTCCCATACATAGAGGAACTGATCTACATCATTCGGTTGGAACGAAGCAACGATCTTGTTCTTGTTAGCCTCATAAGTCACACCGTCGAGGACGATCGGCCATACCTGGCTACCCTTGAGCTCTCTGCCGCTGGGACCTACGTTAGCCTTTACGGCTACGACGCAGGTCTTAACCTGACCGCCTGCGGTGGTTGCCGTGATGACAGCGGTGCTACCCGCTTTGATGGCTTTTACGGTAGCCGTCTTGCCAGCTCCGGTAACGGTAGCTACCGTTGCGTCACTGGATGTCCAGGTAGCCTCTACGGTTGCCTCAATAGTACCCTCGGCACCTGCCTCCAACTGGAGAGCGGTCGGGTTCAGGACCAGCGTGGTTTCCTGGCCCGGTTCATCGGGAGTAGTGGTACTTCCGTTGTCTTTTTTACATGCGTTCAGACCAACCATGGTCAGCGCTGCCAGCGCTACTGCAAGAAATTTGTTTGTCTTCATAAGTGTTTTGTTTAAAAAGGTTAATTAATATCCTGGATTTTGCTCCATGTTTGTCGAATTGAGTTGCATCTCCTCCTGCGGGAGGGGGAAGAGCTCATGTTTGCCGGCAACGAACTCCTGCATGTGCTGTTGCGCTTCCGGCGTCTCCGTGGCCTTGTAAGCATCCATATGCGCCTTAAGTCCGTTACCGTTCACGCCTTCCCATCGTACGAGGTCGAACCACCGGTGGCCCTCCATCGCCAGCTCGCACCGGCGCTCATGGCGGAGAGCGGCGTCATCGGCGGCAGCCACACCGGCCAGGCCCACACGTTCGCGGACTTTATCTATATAGGTTTTAGCCGTTCCCGGATCGCCGGCGCCCAGACACGCCTCGGCGTACATCAGCAGCACGTCGGCGTAACGGATCTGTTTGTTGTTAAGCGGACCACGGCTGGCGTGAAGATTCCATTTGCCGTACCCTCCTCCGAGAGCCTCGGGGTCGCGGTACATGCCGTATTTGTTATTCAGCATCACGTTGCCCAAGTAGTTCTCGTCCGACTGCTGCTGGTATTCCGCTACCACGGAGGTACCCGGTGTCAGAATAGCCACCTCGCGGCGCGGGTCACCCGCCTCGAACTCGTTGTAGAGGTTTCGGGTAGGATGGTTGAATCCCCATCCGCCGCCTATCTTGGAGTTACGGCTGCGGGTGAGTATCTGGGTGAAAGAGCCGCCGGTATAACCGAATTTGGTAGGGTCGTTACCGTCGCCGTAATCGCCCCAGGCCACCTCGGCGTACTGGATCTCGAAGACGGACTCGATGCCGTTTTCGCCCGCGAGGGTGAAATTATCCTCGTAGTTGGGACAGAGGTCATACTCGCCGCTTCCGATTACCGCCTCGCCCCAGGTCTTGGCGTCCGCGTAGCATTGCGCAGCCGGTTTGGAGACGCCTTTCTTCTGCCAGAAAGGAGAAGCCATGTACAGGTTCACCTTCATCAGCATGGCTTGCGCCGCACCTTGGGTGGCACGGCCCATGTCTTCTGCGGGATAACGGCTCTTCTTCCACAGGCTCTTCTCCGCCTGAGTCAGGTCGCTCAGTATCTGGTTATATACCGCGTCCACCGAGGCGCGGGGCTGCCCCCACTCGTCCGAGGAATGCAGCACATGGGTGACCAGCGGCACGCCGGCGAAGACACGTACCAGACGGAAATAATAGTACGCCCGCAGGAAATAGACCTCTCCCATCAGGCGGTTCTTCATCTCCGCGGTAAAAGCGCTGTCCGTGCCTACCTCCATCTTCCCGATATACTCCAGCGCCAGATTGCAGCGGCCTATACCCTGAAAGTTGGCGCGGTAGAAATCCAGCAGGAGGGTGTTCTGGTCGGTGGTACGCCAGTTCTCTATGTCATAGGCGTCCGACATGTCGGTAGTCGTTCCACCGCCTTTGAGCGCATCGTCACTGGCTACATCGCCGATGAACCACTCCGGGCAATAGGTATGGTTAAACTCCCATTGCAAGGGGGTGTAGCACCCCGTCACGTTCTGCACCGCGGCAGGCGTGGAGGTATAGAAATCCTCCAGCAAGGTAGTACCCGGCTCTATCTCCGTCAGGTAGTTCTTGCAACCCGTCATGGAAAGTGACAATGTGACGAAGGACAAAGTACAAAGGAATATATTTCTAACTATATGTTTCATATTCTTTCTCCTTTCCTATTAGAAATTAGCATTCAGACCAAAGGTAAACGTACGGCTCTGCGGGTAGTTTCCGTAATCCACACCGCTGCCCACCTCCGGGTCATAGCCTTTGTAGGCCGTGATGGTGAAGAGGTTGGAAGCAGTAGCGTAGAAACGCAGACGGCTGCAGTGGAATTTCTGCGTTATATGTTTCGGCAGGGTATAACCGATCTGCAGGTTCTTCAGACGCAGGTACGTACCGTCCTCTATGAAACGGCTGGAGTTCTCCGTATTCGTCGGGGAGCCCAGCGGGTTAGGAATCGTACCGTTGCGGTTCTCCAGCTCAAACGGATTGATACCGGCATTGATCATGGCCCCCTGTACCGCCGGGGTGTAGCCTACCCATACATCGTCCTTCATGTAATCGGCCAGGGCATAACCGTCCCCTGCGCCCTCCAGCATCTGGCGTTGCGCGTTGTAGATCTTGTTGCCCGCTACGCCTTGGAAGAACAGCTGGATATCTACGCCGTAGAAATCGGCGCCGAGGTTGAGACCGAAGCTTACTTTCGGGAACGGGTTACCCAGTACCATCTTGTCATCTTCGTCCAGTTTGCCGTCTCCGTTCACATCTTCGTAACGGGCGTCACCGGCATGCACGCCGATGGTGGATGCGTCAAACTGATAGAGTTGCTTCAGAGCCTCTTCATCGCTCTGATAGATACCCTCGTACCGGTATCCCCAGAAGGAGTTCAGCGCCAGTCCCTCGTAGGTCTTCGTGCGGTCGCCCCAGAGCGGAGAACCGCCGTTCACCTTGGTCAGTTCGTTATGCAGGTACGACACGTTTGCGGAGATGTTATAGTGCACCTTGCCGACGGTGTTGTCGTGGCTCAACGTGATCTCCACACCCTCGTTGCGGATGTTACCTACGTTTTTCACCAGCGCGCCGCGGTTGCCTACGTGCGCCGGAGCGTTGACATACAGCAACGCGTCTTTGGTATCACGGCGGAAATAATCAACCGTACCGGCCAGCTTGCCGTTCCAGAAGCTGAAGTCGATACCGGCATCCCATTGCTGGTTGGTCTCCCACTTACCGCCCTCGTCGACCAGCGTCAGCACGGCGGCTCCGTCGGTGGCGGTTGCCGGGTCGGCGTTCTGGTTAGGACCGAAAGGATAGCTCACAAACACATCCTTGGTGGAGAACATCGTCATCTGGAAGGAGTTGGAGCCGATGCCGTCGTTACCTACCTCGCCGAAGCCGGCGCGGAACTTGATGTTATCCAGCCAGTCCAGGTTCTTGTCCCGCATGAACGGCTCTTCGCTCAAACGCCATGCTACGGCTACGGAGGGGAAGAAGCCCCAGGGGTTCTTGGTGAACTTGGATGAAGCGTCGGCACGGAAGTTGGCGGTAATCATATAACGGCTGTCGTAGTTATAGAACGCGCGTCCGAGGAACGACAACCGGCGGGTTCGCGCTACGCCGTCGCCGGCGAACGTCTGTTTCTGGGTCGCACGGCTCAAATACCAGTTGCTCTCTACCGGATTGAGGATGGCGGCGCCCGAACCGCCTATGTTATAGTAGTTGTACTCCGACCATGTCTGTCCGGCCATGACGCTGAAGTTATGCTTGCCTATCTGGCGGGCGTAGGTGACGGTGGTCTCCTCCAGGAGTGTCAGACTCCGCTCCATGCGCGAACTGATGGTATTCAGGTCCGAAGCGTTGTAACTCGTATAGATATTCGGATAGCCGAAGTTACGCTCGCGTACTACGCCGTAGTCCGCCGAGATGGACGATTTGATAGTCAGTCCCTTCACCGGTGTGATCTCCAGGAACACATCGCCGATAGCGCGCTCGCTGCGTTTGTTGGGTTCGTAGTTATAGGCCATCTGGTAAGGGTTGGTGACGTTCTTGAAGTTCGAGCCGGCCGAGTAGTAACCGCTGATATCCTTGCCGTCCTTGTTCACGCTGCCCTGCGGATAATAGACCGGGTCCCACGGAGCCATGGCGAGTGCGCCGGAGATGATTGACGCACCTGCGGAGGAACTGTTGTTCATCGCGTTGCGGCCGTGGGAGGTCATCAGCGAGAAATGCTCGCCTATCTTCAGCCATTTGCGGACCTGCAGGTCGGTATTGAGACGGAGCGTGAAGCGGTTGTAGTTACTGCCGATGATCGTACCGTTCTGGCCGAAATACGAGGCCGAGAGGGCATAGTGGCCTTTCTCGCCGCCGCCGTCGATAGAGAGGTTGTAGTTGTGCATGAAAGCGTTTTTCACGAACACCTCGTCCTGCCAGTCGGTCTCCTGGTTGGCATAATCGAAATTGACCGGATAGTACTCGCTGATCTTCATGATATCGGCGTTACCGAGTTTGTACATGTTCAGCCACGGGCGGAAGCCGTTCTGGTGATAATAGGCTATCTCCTCGGCGCCGTTACGCATGGCACCTATGCGGAGCTCCGTCTCGGCGAAATCGCTGCTCTTGAGTACGTCCATCTTCTTCCACCGGTTCTGGAATCCCCAGTAGGCGTCGAAACTGATGTTGATCTTGCCCTCTCCGCCGGATTTGGTGGTGATGAGGATGACACCGTTGGCGCCGCGGCTACCGTAGATGGCGGTAGCGGAAGCGTCCTTGAGGATCTCCATGGACTGGATGTCGCTCGGAGAGAGCCATTTGATATCGCCGGTGATGACTCCGTCAACGACATATAACGGGTCGTTACCGCCGATGGCGGAACCTATACCACGGATACGGATGGTAGCGGCCTCGCCCGGCTGGCCGGAACCCGAGGTGACTGTCACACCGGCGGCACGGCCTTGCAGTGCCTGGTCCAGGCCGGAGACAGGCGCTTTGAGCAGCTGGTCAGCGCTAACAGAAGTTACAGCACCCGTGAGGTCGGATTTCTTCATCGTACCGTAACCGATGGCTACGACCTCCTCCAGCATCACGTTGTCCGCTACGAGGGTCACGCGCAGCGGACCGGCGTTGGTGACCTTCACTTCCTGCGGCTTATAGCCCAGGAACGACACTACCAGCACGTCCCCGGCCTTCGCCTGCAGTTCAAAATTGCCGTCAAAATCCGTGACCGTTCCCGTCGTGGTGCCTTTGACCACCACGTTCGCTCCGATCACCGGATCGGGCTCGTCCTGAGCCCCTACCACACCTTTCACGGTGAAGCTCTGAGCCCAAAGGCCCAGCGCCGTCACCATCAGAAGGGATAATATTCCTATTCGTTTCATAGCTTATCGGATGATTTGTCCGGTTACTGTATAGCGTACATTGCCGCGCTCGATGAGGAGCATGCCGTTGCGAAGTATCTTGGTTGCCTGTACGTGGTCTCCCTGTACATTCTCCACGCCGCTGCCACCTTCAGCCTTGTAGAAATAAACATTATCTACAAACAGGTCGCCGGCTGCCGGAACTGCATTGAAGAACTTCATCTGGAAGATGTTGCTCCATTCGATTCCGTTTGTCGCATAAGCGCTCAGAGGAACATCTACCGAGTTCCATGCATCCTTTGTCAGCTCGATTATATAAACACCCTCGTGACCCGGGCTGATTGGAGTAACAGAAATCTTGTCCAGGGTGGCACTATAGAAATCTACGTGCAGATACTCCATATCGGTAGCATCAACTGCCGGAGTAAGTTCCCACCCCAGGTAGTTCATATTGCTGAAATACTGTACATGGTCGCCTGCAGCCAGTTCACCGGATGCCACTTGTGTAGTCTGTCCCCAGCCGCCGATATTGATAGCCGGCATGCCTTGCAATGCGTCGCAGAAGACCGCTACAGCCTCTTTGCCCGTGAAATCCGGAGCGGGAGCGGGCGCGGGAGCGGCCTGTGTCTTAGCAGAGACGGTGACAGCTTCGGCAGCATTGCCCTTCTCGTCCTTGGCTACAACGGAGAAGGTATATTCAGTATCCGGCAACAGATCCGGAACCACCACGTTGACCTTCGCGCCGGCAGCACCTGCACCGGTAGCTACCTCTGTCTCGCCGTTCTTCACGGAGAAGTTCACAACGCCCATGTTGTCGTCAGCACTGAGCGCGAGCGTTACGCTGAAGTAACCGGCTTGCGTCATCTCGCCCTTCACGTTCTTCGGAGCCTCGTTGTCCTCCAATGCGGTGGCGCGATAGAAGTATGCGTTGCCTACCCAGAACGTCAGGTTAGCCGCATTGTCAATCTTCACTTGATAAACGTTGCTCCAGTTGGTTGCCTTGGCGAACTCACCCTCGTTGAGCGCCAAATCAATGCTATTCCACTGCTGGCCTTTCAGGCTAACAAACTCACCGTATTCAGTTTCGTTGCCATTATCGGCTGCATTGCGGCAGATAGGCACGATACGGAGCGAAGCGTCCTTTTCAATCCAGATGTCGTAGTGCAGTTTCTCCATCGTCATGACGTTGAGCGAGAAACCGTCCGTACCGAAATAGCCGGTAGCGGGAACGGCGTATTTCTTACCGTACTCCTCTTGTGCGTAGGCGGTACCCGAGCCCCAGTCCTGGAAATTGCAATCGGCCTCATAAGTCGGGCTGTAGATAGCCTTTACCTGTGCTGCCGGCCATTCCGGAGCAGGAGCGGCTGCCTGCGGAGCGGTATAATAAGCATCCGTTGTAACCTGAACTTGGATAGTATTCGATTCGTTCAATGCGGCATCCAGCGCACTGATTGCGAAATTATAAGTCGTACCGCCCTCAAGACCATCAATCGTGATCTTGCCCTCTACCGGAGTTATCTTGCGGTCAATAGAATGCGCACCCTCAACAACATGGTATTTGGTAACACCGTTATTATCCGTTGCAGCTACTGCAATCACAACCGACGTACCGGTCTTGCTGTCCAATTCCGCACTAACCAATACCGGTGCTTCATCATCGTCCGTTGCTACATATTCCGTTCCGAAAATACGAACCTCTTTCAGACGCAAGAAATTGGCGGTCTTTTCCAGCGAACGAAGACGAACATAACGGCCTGCTGCATTCACTACATTGAACTGCTCGCTGTTATTACCGGCCGCAACATCGTTCAGTACGGTCTCCCATGCCTCATCATCAGCTTTGTTGCTATCCGACGGAGCATCGTCACGAACCTGAAGAATATACTTCTTCGATGCCGGATCTCCCCAAACTACATCGATAGCAAACAAGGTGTATTTATCGCCTAAGTCAACGTACCACCACTCTTCGGTAGCCGGACGGTCAGCATAAGTAACCCAAGCCGTATTCGTATCACCATCATTAGCCTTGTCAAAGCTCTCTGCCGGGTTGTTGTCATAATAACCACCCTCGCAAGGCTTATTCAATGCCAGATTGGCACTCGGTACACAATATACCTCCATCTCCTTGGTGATCTCACCGCTTTGTGCAGTTACCGTCACTACGCCCGGCTGCGCTAAAGTAAGCACGCCCGCGCTAATCGTACCTGCGGATGCGGGCGATATAGATAAGGTAATGTCGGCATCAATATTTTGGTTCAACTGATCCTTACCTTGTGCAGTCAGCGTAATCGTCTCCCCCACTTGTGCATAGACAGCCGAAGCACTCAGTACAATCTTCGTCAACTCCGGAGTAATCTTACAAACACCACCGTAAGTATATTCGAATTGCAGCGTCGGCCATGCATTGCCTTCCATACTCGTTGCGTACTCGATAATGGCGTTCACATGGATCTTAGTGCCAAAGACAGGAGCTACTACACCCGCTTTCGGAGTCAAAGTAACCTTGTTGCCTGCACACGAATGATCGAAATAAGTAGATGCCGGTTCGTTGGTGTCGCCCACAGTGAACTTATCAATGGAAATACCATTGCCACGGAAATGGGTAGCTGCATCATTGCCTCCGAGAGCCTCGCTGATAGTAATAACGACTGAACCATCGGCCTTGGTCTCCCATGTAAAAGCAGCCGTCGTATTACCGCTACTCATTACTTCGCCGCAATACTCCGAATTAATGTCGCTGTCCAGTTCACCCGTCTCGCCTTTGTCATTATAGACATTCAGACCAAAACGAACCGTCTCACCGTTCTTAATCAAAATCTCGGTGTTTTTAGCCGTCAGAGCAGACAGATAGAATACCGCTCCCGCGCCATCCTGTTTGTACTGAGCTCCGTTAGCCACCAATACACCGTTAAAATAAACGGCATTGAATGCGGCATCAGCGAAAGTCACATAAATACCGATTTCAGTGGCAAAACCCGGCTTCTGGATGTTTACCACATCTGTCGGTGTGGCTACTCCTTCTACCTCACTCCACTTGAACTGATTCGCATAAGCGGCATCAGTGGTTCCGATCCATGCTCCCGGAGCAGTGGTGTAAGCAAAACTCATGATACTTGCGCTTAGAAAAGCGACTAAGAAGTAAATCTTTTTCATGGTCTTAATTTTAGTTATTATTGGTTGTTTAATAAATGATATCGTACCCGGTATCGTTCGGTTAACTTTGTTAAACCGCTGCAAAGTTACTGCTTTTTTCGCATATAGACAAGTATTTCCGTATGTTGCGCAACATAAAAGTACGGAAAGTACGGAAAATACATTTGGTTTTCAGCACTTTACGTCTCTCTGCCTCTCAAAAAAAGTACGTATAAAGTCTTAGTAAAGCAGGCACCTGCAGGGGTACTTTTTCCGCTGCACACGGTATAGATACTGTATTTTCAGCCCCGCCCTGACCGTTCCGGTACGGATGCCGTATTCCGCATAGAGGGAGATCCTCACCGTCTGACGGCGTGAAGCACGGAACCGCCACCCGGCCTCTATCATGGGTATGATGTCCACGGCCGGCATCTCTACGGAGAGGGGCGAGGAGAAGTGCTGCCGCCCCGCCGGGACAAGCGGATGGTCATTGAAATCGTCGTAGAAAGCCTCATAGGCTATTGCATCGCTTCGGGTGGTGGTGGAGGTTGCGGCGTGATAAACAGGCAGCGCCGTCGCTACGCCCGTCCGGAAATGAAAGGCGCCGAACTGCCCCCCGGCCGTCAGGGGTATCCGTACCGTCAGTTTCTGCATACGCATGCGCTGCTCAGCGGTGCGGTACAGCGTATAGAGGTTGTCGTAAGGCCGGAGGGGGGATACACTGCCGTCATCCATGTGATACAACACCTCCTGCTCTTTCCGCTGTGCGTAGAGGGCGCTGTAGTCCGCCTCCAGGCCTACGGAGAACAGGAAACGGCGATGCTCCAGTTCATAAGCTATCCCTATTCCGGCCGCCGGACCGAAACTCTGTCCGGTGCCGGCTATCCCCGTCCATCGTCCGGAAGCCGTTTCCATACCGGCCTGCGCATGAACACCCACGCCGTGCCACGAGGATGCAGGAGAAGCGCAAACAGCCCCTCCTGCCACCAGTAGCACAGCCATCACCAGGCGTATCTTATTCATGCGGCGTGAACTCACTTGTTATGGATTGATAATGGTAAACTCCACCCGTCTGTTGCGCTGACGGCCGTCATCCGTATCGTTCGTATCTACCGGTTCACGCGAACCGTGGCCTTCTGTCCGTATCCGCTCCGGTGCTATGCCGTGCTCCGTCAGATAGCGTTTCACCGCCTCCGCGCGCTGACGGGACAGCCGGTCGTTGAAAGCATCCGTACCTACATTATCGGTATGCCCCACGATGAGGATATGGGTATCCGGATGGCTCTGCATCATCTCCAACAGCGTCTCCAGTTGCCGGGCCGATGCCTCTATGATTGTAGCCGTACGGAACTCAAAGAGCAGGTTCTGCAGGACGACAGCCTCGTCTTTCCGGATGACGATATCGCCGAAACGGATGGTGTCGGGCTCTACCGCGGGCACCTCTTCTTTCACCTCAGGCAGAGGAACAGGTTTCGGCTTCGGTTTCTGCACTGGTTTCTGATGACTTGCGGAGGTAGCATGTGCCTGTTTCCCGGCCGGCGGCTCTTTGTCCACGGAGAAGAGACAGGCAAACCGTACGCCTACCAGGAAATTATGGACCTTCCCGTCCGCCATCAGGTCGGAGCCGAAGAAGGAATGCACCTGTATGTCATCCGGCCGGCTCATGGCTGAAAGGTCCAGCAGCGGGCGGTCCGTTGCCGTATGGTTCATGTTCAGCGCGTTACACTCGCCGAAGAGCGAGAGACGCATATGTTCGTTCAGGTACCGCCCTATCTCCACCGAGGGGGCTATATTGACTCCCCACCGTAACGGCGATTTGCCACCTACGGCATACGCTCCGGTATAATGCCCCCGGTCCACCTCTTCGGCGAATACCGGGTCGGAGAAAGAGACGCGGCACGCTGCCCGGGTGTTTGCCCGGCCGTACACGCCGAACCCGATACGCACACCGGCGGTCACGAACCATTTCTCTGCGAAACGGTAACCGGCCATCAACGGCACATTGGCCAGCAGGGCGTGGTTTCTTTCCTCATACGAGGAGAAGTCATAATGGTAGTACAGGGGCGAGGAGGCCGGCGTATAGAGGAACTCCGCATCCACCCGGAAGGGATCACGGGCTCTGCTGACGGACATGATATACTGCATCTCCACGCCCGTATAGAGGATCCAGTTCCGTTTGTCGTACTCGAAGCCCACACCTATCTCGGCACCGGGACCGCCTACCGCCTTCCATCCGGACACAGTATGACACAGGGAGCCGTAACCGGCACCACCCCAGACGATGATATTCCGTTTATAGTCCTTGGGGGGCGTCTTCTTGCTTGGTGCTCCCCAAACGGCTGCCGCTGCCAGCAGTGCCGTCACTGCGATGAAAATTCTTCTGTTCATGGCTGAATCACTAATTTCTTATTCTCTCCTTCTATGACCAGATACACGCCCGGTGCGGGTATCTTCTCCACCGCCATACCGGAGACGGTATAAATCCTTTCCGGGGCGGGTTGCTGTCCTACCTCCGGGATATACGGACAGGTCCGCATGGTCCGTGTCCGCCCCCGTTCGTCCGTATAGACCGCCGTCAGCACATATGCGGCTCCCGCGGTCAGTCCTTCCTGCCGGTAGAGATACGATTTGTTCTCTCCCGGTAATGCCGCCCCGTCCTGCCACCACTGGAAATCACGCAGCATCAGTCCGTAACCGCTGTAGGCGCCGGTATAGGCGGCCAGCGTGTTTCCCCATTTTTGGGTAAAGACCTTCAGCGGCGAGTAATACACATGTACGGCAATCTCCTGCGGGCCGGTGGAGATATGGTTCACCGTGTCGGTAAACACCACCTGCCATAGTGTGTCGCAGGGTCCTCCGTGGTAGTCCGTCTCAGCCGTCCCGCTGCCGTCCACCGGTACCGTCTCTCCGCGGAGGGTCATCACATGCGCCTCGCCTTCCGTCACCCGGTAGGCTACCTCAAGCCGCTCGTCCCCGTCGCACAGCGTGACCTCCGTCGTCAGCACCTCTACCTCCAGGGCGGGCTCCGGTTCGGGTTCCGGGTCAGGGTCAGGCTCCGGTTCCGGGTCAGGCCCCGGTCCGGGTTCGTCGCACACCTTCTCGTCAACGGTCACATGCACTGTCTCCGTGACGGGACAGACCGGGGCGAAAGAAAGGTTCTCCATCCGGAGTACGGCACCGCTGACGGTTCCGGCGGTCGTATGGAGGGTGATCTCCGTCCGTCCCCCGCGGGTGCCGGTCCAGCGGAAGGGATAAGCGGCCGGCGTGGTACCCAGCCCTATAGCAGGGACGGTACCGGCCGTCTCGCCGTTGACAGCCACCTGCAGGTTCGGCTTGCGGTTCGTATTCTCCACCGACAGCTCCGCTCTGAACTCATAGAGCTGTCCCGCCTCCGTCTCCGTCACGGCTTTCCATATCTGTTGCGGCGGCGCGGTGCATGTCACACGCACGCCGGTGGTATTGAGGAGGTTGAAGCCGTACCGCTCCACCGTCCGGGTGACGGTCTTTTCCTCCCCCTCGCAGATGAGGGAGTCCCTGCTTTCCTCACGGAGCACGTGCAGGGCTATCTGCCGGCTGTCCTGTACCAGTTCGCAACCGCTCTTGCTCTTGGCGCTCACCTCCACATAACCCGCATGGGACAACTCCGCCGGGATGGTGACCGTGGCACCCCGGACGACCGTGCCGTCCGCAAAAGTCCAGACGATGTCGGTATATCTCTCCGCCTCCTCCAGCTGCAGCTGCAACGCCTCGCCCTCTATGTAATAGGGCTTGCCGTTGGTGGCGGACAGCTGTTCCGTGTTATAATCCGAGAAATAGCCGTACGTGCATGTTCCTCCGCCTCCCCAGTCCAGCACTCCCGCGTGAAACACCGTGCTGTCATTATGGATCTTCAGCAGTCCCGTACCGGCCTGCGGGGCCAGTTCCTTGATACAGTAGCTCCAGTCCGCCGCTCCGGGAACGGGTGTGAAATCCGAGGCGCGGAGTGTAGCCGCAGAACCGTTCACCGTGAAATAGTCGGCATAGTCGCTATGCACCAGCACCGCCACTTGCGGCCGGGCGGCAAACCGCGCTTTATAGACTACGGTGGACGAACCGGTACACTCCATTCTGGGCAGCTGCGTAGCTCCCAGCTCCCCTCCCACGCCGGTCAGCTGATAGACCACCAGCGGCCGGTCGGCCTGAATATAAGTTACGGTACCCGTCAGCGCGCATACCCGTGTCTGGCGGGTCTGGAGTACCGGTTGCGCCACGCCGTTAAGTGAGTAAGAAGTATTATCCTGCAAGGCGTATATATATAGGTTCTCCAGCTGCCCGCTATTCTTCACCGCGATGTACTCCGTGCCTGCCAGCCGGTCCGGCACCAGCTGGTCTCCCGCCAGGTCCTGGCCGGAAGCGGCTACGCTGTCGTCCGTGGAGTTGACGGCTACGGGCTGGCTGGCATGGATGACGGTACCCGACAGATGATCGGCGGCACTGCTGCTTTTCGCCGCCACGGTATAGACCTCCCCCCGGTTCAGAGTGACCTGTATGGTGGTGCTGTTCGGATCATTGGCGGAGGGCACCGGCGTGAGGATATCCACGACGGTGTTGTCCTCCGTAGCCAGTATCTCGATGGAGGCGATACCGGCATGGGAGGTCGGAAGGCTGTTCTGCATGCCTGCGACGAAGTCCGTCCCCAAGGCGTTGTCGCCCTTGAGGGTATAGATCTCGCTGTTGGCGTTGGTCTGGGCGAAATAGACGGATATGTTCTCGTCCGCCTCGATGAGCAGGCCGTACGGCACTTTCTTCTTGTGCTCGGCGCGGTGGATGCCTATGTCGCTCAGCAGCACGTCGGCCGTGGCGTTGGCTCCGAGGGTGAGGGTGTACGGCGCGAACCAGTGCCAGTCACCGGGGTCGGTCACGCCGGGTTGGGAGATCACGATGGTAGCCGGACGGTCGTAGGTCGTGAAACAGAGTTTGCTGTGTTCCGGCGCCTGGCTGTTGTCGTGCTGAGGGGTGAGGTACGGGACGGCGAACCAGAACCGGGTGCCCGTCTGGGCACTCAGCAGCAGGGGGAACAACAGTCCTATGACCAACCACCTGTATCTCATTCAGCGACGGATGACTTTGGTTGCTATTCCGTTCTTCAGTACGATATACAATCCCGGCGAACGCACTTGCTGCACGGGCATGCCGGAGGAGGTATAGACGCTCTCCAGTCCGTCTCCCTCATAGTCGATATGGACCGGTGTATAGGGGCACGACCATAGCTGCGTGCCGTCCGCGAGGGTCAGCAGCACCGTATAACTGTCGCCGGGGGCGAACTCCTCCTCCACATAGATATACGACCGGTGTTCGTTCATGGCCACGCCGTTGCGGTACCACTCGTAGGAAGATACCACCAGACCGCCGTTGTTCAGGGTATTCTTGACCGCCAGTATATCGTTCCACCGTTGCGCGAAGATATCCGTGGAGAGGTTCACGGTCAGTTGGTACGGCATCTCCGTCACGCGTCCGCACGGGCTGTCGGTGAACCGCACGCAGCCGTTGTATTTCCCGGCAGGCAGTGTCTCCGCCATGTCGCCCGCTACCGGCAGGCCGGTGCCCTTGGCTATCATGGCTCCGTTGAGATAGAGTTGCCACTCCGCCATCTCCCCGCTGACGACGGTGGCGGGGACAGAGAGCTCTTTCCCGCCGCATATCTCCGCCGGGTCGTCTATTGCAAAGACAGCCGGGGTGTTGGCCTTCACCGTGATACGGTTGGTGCCGGTGCAGTTGCCGGACCTGACGGTGACGGTATAGACGCCTGGGGAGGCCACCTCGATGCTGCGGGTGGTGTCGCCGGTGCTCCACAGGTAGGCGTCGTACTCCATCTCCGTACGCAGCCGCACCGCGCCGTCGCATAACAGGCTGTCGCCTTTGATCTGCGGTTGGAAATCCTCCTGCACGGTGACATAGACCGTCTCCGTGAGTGGCAGCCGCGGTACGAAAGCGATACTGTCTATCGTCACAGTCCGTCCCTCTTTGGGACTCTGAACGGTGATCCGGATGAGGGCATAATCGCTGTCGGCGTTCCAGCGGAACGTACCTTCCGCCCCTGCGGGCGGGTTGGGCACGGCGATGATGCCGGTGCTGCTGTTATTGACGCTGACGGTGATACGCGGGGGAGCCGCATTGGCCTGCGGAGCCGAGAAACGGTAGTACAGATCGTAGTCCAGCCCCTGCGCGATATGTTCGTATCCGGCCATCCAAAGGATGGTACTGTCCGCGGCATGCAGCGCGAAAGTGTCCGGCCCGGTCCATCCGATCACGTCCAGCCCCTCCACGAACTGCTCTATGACATAAGTGGCATCGGTCTCCAGAGGCTCGCCGTACGTACGCTCCGTATGCGTCATCGGCACCCCGTCTTTGTACCACGTAAAGGGAGCCACGCCATCTGCGGTGATGACGGCGGAATCGCCTTTGCAGACCGCCATCCGGTGAACCGGAGAAGCCGAGAGCACGTTGATGGTGAAGGTATCGGGTATCATCTCGCATCCGTCTTTATGGGTACCCCAGACGATATATTGCCCGTTGTCCGCATCGGTCAGGTCGGTGATGACGGGAGCCGGGTCATTGAGTCCGAACTCGCCCCGGGGGCCGCTCCAGTGGATCTCGCTGTATATATCCGGCTCGCGCAGGGAGAAATAGATATCCTCGCCTGTGAAATAATAGTCGTGGTCGGTCTTGACACCTACCGTCAGTTTGCCGAAATTGGAGAAATAGCCATAGGAGAAAGCGCCTCCTCCTGAATCCAGTATCGCCAGATGGAAGACCCCTTTGCTGTTTCTGACCTGCACCCACGGCATGGAGACCGGTATCGTGACCGCCACGTCGGCGGCGTAGGCCCATTGGTCCATGCCCGGCACGGGGCTGAAGGACTCCTTCGGCAGGTCGAGAGGCGAGCCGTTGACCAGGAAGCTGTCGATACAGTCCATACGGGTCAGCACCGACACATGGATCGTGACGGTCGGCGCCGAGTTGCCTACGAAAGCCAGCACCGGCACATACGCCACTTCGGTGGAACCGGAGCAGCTCAGGCTCGGCAGGATCGTTCCGCCCAGCTCGCGGCCTTCGTCATTGGAGGTCAGCTGGAAACACACGAAAGGCGTAGCGTCCCTGGTATAGAAATAGTTTGCGGAGAGGTTGTTCAGTTTCACCTCCAACGGCTGATGGCCCGAGACGGTACCTACGAGTGTCTCGGTAGTGCCGTCCGTGGTATAGATCTCCGCGGGCGCGTCGATGGCGTAGAAATAGGCATACTCATGCCGGTTGTCGGCGGAGTTATTGGCGACTACGACATATCTGTCTCCCGCCAGGTCGGAGGGCACCAGCTGTTCGCCTACCAGGTCTTTGTCGCCCCAGTTGTTCATCGTGAAGTCGGTTGCGGAGTCGTCGGTGGAGTTCACGGCTACAGGTTTGTCCGCCGTGACGCGCGTCCCGCCCAAGAGTAATGCCGCCGGCGTGTCCGTTTGGCGGCTCTGCACCGCATAGCTCTCCCCTTTGTTGAGCGTCACACGGATGGTCGAGGCAGCTGCATCGACGTTGGTCGGCACATGGGTGACGATCTGCACATGCGTGTCATCCTCGGTAGCCACGACTTCCACCGAGGCGTGCGCCATCATGTCGGTATGGATGGCGTAAGCCTGGTCCGTACGGGGATCCTCGCTGTTGAGCAAGCCGCAGCGGTAGCGGTTCTGCATAGGTACCACGAAATCCGTTCCCAGGCCGTGGGAGCCCTTCAGCGTGTATATCTCGGCGTTGTCGTTCGCGGTTGTGAAATACGCGGATACCGGCACGGTGGAGGATATCAGGATTCCCCGCGGATGCACGAGGCCGTCGGCGGGAGTGGCTATGTCGTTGAGGTATGCGGACGGCTGACCTTCGAAGATACTGCCCAGAGGGAGGGTATAGACGGAGTGCGCCGCCACCGCTTTATTGCTCATCAGCGTACGGCCGGCCGCAGGAAGAGACACCGTGACATTGGCAGGCCGGTCGCAGGTCACGATATTCAGCGTGATCTGTTCGGCCTTGTGTTTGGGAGACAGGGCCGGTGCCGCGAACCAGAATTCGGTATCCACTTGCGCCCACGCACCCAGCGCGAGCACAAGCATACCTGCTATGGTCACTAATCTTTTCATTTAACCCATAATTTGCATGAATGACCGTTCTTGTCCCGGAGTATGTATATCTGCGTTCCCGGTGCAGCCGGTGCGTTCCGTACGTCCCGCATCGTCACGCCGCTCATCACCACCGTCCCGTCTATCGCATAGACCGTTACCGGTATCTCTCCGGCGATGACTTGCTCCAGACCGGTACCGGCGGCCTGCGGCGTCCAGAGATAGGGCTCGCTCAGGGGGCTGTCACGGAAAGCGGTACTGCCTTCCGCCGCCAGCGCCTGCAGATAGACCGTATATGTGAAACCGTCGATGACGGACGCGCCTTTCTCTATCGTGCCTCCGTCCGTGACCAGCGGCTCGGCCACAAGCTCTTCGTCGGCGTCATAGACAAAAGCCTGATATGCGGCAGCGTCCGCCACGGCCTCGAAGCGGATCACGCCCGCATCGGAGATGGAGCGGATTACCGGCGCCTCCAGCCGCGGCAGCGATGCCGTACAGACAGACCCATAGACATATTGGAACGCGTATCCGCCCGCGTAGGAGGCTTTCTCCGTCTGATTGACCGTCACGTACCATTCCACATTGCCTTTGTACGTAATCACGTCACCCGCATACACCGGTATCCCGTTGTTCTTGGGCGTGAGGATCATGGTGTCCTTGCGCTCGTAGTTGCCCTGTTTGTTGAAATAGTTCTGCAGCTTGACGCCATAGACATACAGCATGTCCACCTGTATGCCTCCTCCGCGCCAGGTGGGGTGGTTCTCTCCGGAGAGCGAGAGGATGATCTGCCCCTCCGCGCCGGTCTCGATGGAAAGCAGGATACCTCCGTCGGCGGCGCTCACCTCGCTGCTGCACACCTCGCTCATCGGTATTTCCGCCCCCGAAGCCGCCACGTGCCACCCGTAGGCCTCCGAGGTAGCCGGTTGGAGGTCAGCGGCCTCGGCCGTCAGATAGACCAGATAGTCGCTCTCCACGAACGGCGCAAAGTCTATCGTACCGCCGTTGGTCACACCGGTCTGGCTATAGACCTTGAAATCGCCGCGGTAAACAGCTACGGAGTAACTCTCCGCGCCCTCCACCGGGTCGAAGGAGATGACCTTGCCCGTGATCGAACGGATGACAGGAGCGTCCAGAGACGGACATTTGGCGCCGTAGGTGTATTCGAACGTGAAGTTGCCGAAACAGTTGCTGTTGGCGGCCGTCTTCCATTCCACGGTGCCGGAGTTGTATTTGATCTTCGTACCCGGAGCGAGGGTCACGCCGTTTTTGAGACGCAGGATGAAAGCGGTGCTGTTATCGCCGTTGTAGGCGCGCTCGAAATAGGTGGAGGCGGGCACTCCGCCTGCGGTGAACTTGCCTAAGTTATTGTCGTTCATACCGTTGCCGCCGCGGAAGGCTGTTCCTTCGTCGCCGGTGATGGAGATCACCACATTGCCGTCGGCGTCGGTGGTCCAAGTAAGGAACGCCTGCGTGTTACCGCTGCCGATAGGCTCGGAGCAGTATTCGGAGGTGATGGACGAGATGTCGTGTGCCACGGGTGTCCAGGTGACCGGGGCGGACAGCTCCGAGTTCAGCCACTCGCCGCTCCACCCCAGCGCTTGCAGGCGGACGGCATAGCTGCCGGCGGAGTAGGACACGAAATCCAGCGTCCCGCCGTTCTCTATCATCTGGCTCTTGAGCAACGCGTCCCCCTGGTAGATATGAGCCATGTAGGCATCGGCGTTCGCCACCGCGGCGAAAGTCACCACGCCCGCCTCCGTCACGGAAGTGACAGACGGCGTAGCCAGACGGCTGCAGTTGTCGCCGTAGGAATAGCTGAACGCGTATTTGTTATGATAGACATTGCTGTTGGCCTCCGTCTTCCATTCGATATTCTTGCCGCTGATGAAGGTGATGCGGTCGCCGGCCTGCGGGCTCGTGGTGTTCTTCGGTTTCCAGCGGATCTCGGTGCGCTCGCTGTTCATCGATGCGTCGAAATAGTTACGCAGCAGCTCCGGTCCGGTCATGCTGCCGCTTTGGTAGAAGAAGCCGNNNCTGCATGCCGTCG
Source organism: uncultured Bacteroidales bacterium (assembly GCA_902774995.1). GTDB lineage: Bacteria > Bacteroidota > Bacteroidia > Bacteroidales > Paludibacteraceae > Colicola. The sequence goes on from CACYKR010000009.1 coordinate 40,122, forward strand.
CCGCGGAAGGCGGTCGTCATATCGCCGTTGGCACCGAATATCTGAATCAGCACCGTGCCGTCCTCCAGCGTCCCCCAGGCAAGGTAAGCCGCCGTGTTCTCGTTGTTGTTGTTTCCTACGATCTTGCCGTTGCAGGTGGCCAGATCATCCGCCTGAATGCCGGTCAGGGACAGCAGCAGGGCAAAAAAGAGAGAAGTAGACTTTTTCATAATCGTACCGTTTTAAGTAGTTATCAGGTTAAAAAGCTTTTGAGCCGGAGTCCTTGGTGGTGCTCACATTGAGATTTATTCCCGTCACTTGCACGGAAGGCGAATTTTGAGGGTCATTGGAGCCCATCAGCACGCATGTGCAATGCAACGCCGACAGGGATGATGTCTGAGGGGTTTGATAGGTCTTTTTCATAATACTTGGATTTAAGCGGATTAATATACTCGTTGTCCGAATACCGTGTAGGCTGCGCCGTTGCGGAGGATATACACCTCTCCGTCCCGCAGCACTTTGCGCACCTCCTGCGCAGGGCCGTTCTGCACGGTCTCCATGCCGGTAGCCGTCTGCGGCAGCATGCGGATACGAGGCGCATTCAGCGGGCTGCCTCCCTGCACTTGGAAGAAAGCGCGGAATGCGTTGGAGGCGGAGTTGTCGCTGTTCTGATACAAGGTATTCGCTGCGCCTAAGAACCACTCGTTCTCTCCGGCTACCGACGGCGCATAGAATCCGCGCATGCCGGCTATGCCGCCGAAGGAGACAGAGGTGGAAGCGTCTGCATCAATCGTTACGCCGCGGAAGAGCGGGTTCGCTGCATTCTGCGTAGGTCGGATGATATACGGCTTGCCGGCCTCGACGGAAGACGCCGTGCCCATCTCGAAAGTGACTACGTCATTTGCATTGGAAGCATTCTGCATCTCGCCCAACACATAGCCGTTGCCGAACACCTCCGTCAGTTGTGCTGCACTCAGTCCGAACGGCAGACACAGGCTGTAGAAATTGTCCCCGCCTACAAAGCTGCGTCCCAGCCGTGCATCCAGTGTCCGGCCGTTATTGGCAGCAATCACGGCTGTATTATCCGCCACCTCGTCCAACGCCAGCGTACAGGTTGTACCGTAGATGTAAGAGAAGGACAAATTAGGTGAGTTCCGGCTTGTTCCAGACCGGTCAAACCATGCCAACTGCTTTCCTTCGCTATACATATTAAAGGTAATGTTTATGCCATATTGCACATCATCTCTGTCTTTAGGGGTGTATTTGATTGTCTTGTATTTGTTGTCTGCCCCGTCTAAAAGTGTTCTGGTAAAATAGGTAGTCAGCGCCTCTCCGTTATATTTCAACCCATCTTCAACAATATACTCATTCCCTCGGAAAGCAGCATTATCCGGCTGCATCGTGATATAAAAACTTCCATCCGAGTCATCCGTTGATATGCTGATATAGACATCACTTGCAGTAATGGCATCTTGACGGAGCAGTTTATAACATACATTCGAGGTCGGCAGGTTCGCCAAATCACCGGTAAGACTCCAATTGAAACCGGCAGACTCATCGGAATAGCCGTCCTCTCCATCAAATGCCTGAAGCTTTACGGTATAGGTCGCAGTCAGATATGGAGCAAAGTGAATCGTTTCTCCGCTGGTAATATTTTCCTGCGTGTACATCAAATCGGAACCATAATAGACCCGCACCGTATAATGCGTAGCACCGGCTACCTCATTGAAAGTAATCACGCCCTCGGAAGACACGGAGGTAATAACCGGTGTCGGGAATGTAGAACAGGTCGTGCCGTACGTGTAAGCAAACCTATAATGGTTATATCCAAATCCGTTAGATTTAGCAATCCAATTAATGTTTTTATTTCTGTTTTCGTTAAATATAATTTTAGCGCCGGCGGGAACTTCTTGTTTCTTAACGAGGGTGTATATAGTTCCACTGGATGCCGGTGTTTTGTCAAAATAGTCACTAAAGGTCAATGCCTCGCCCTCTGCATTTTTCATCGTAAATCCTTCAGAAGCCAAACCATTACCATCAAAATGTGTTCCGGTATTCTCTCCATAATCAGATATTCTAATCTCCACATTCCCATTTGCAATTGTTTCCCATGTAATATAAGCCGAATAATCCATCTTGTTTCGGTCATTATAGACACTTATCATCGCGTCGCAATACTCTGATAGATTTTGAGGCCATGAAGAAATACAACCGGTATTATTCGTTGCAGAAATAGCACCATACGAGTATTGGAAAGATGCTTTGCTATAGCTACCGGTTGAACCTACATTGAACATTATTTCTTTGTTTTCTCCATGCATATTGAACTCAATTAGCCCACCGCATTGTACATCGGCCGGAGAAATAGGAACCCATTTCATTACATTTCCGTCCTGCGGATAGATTGGGTTAAAATAATAGTACATGTGTTCTCCATTGTACTTGAATCCATCTACATGCATTCCGACATCCCTAAAATTGGTTTCACCATTCCCTTCAACATACTTTGAGAGAGTAATGACAACACATCCGTCTGCATCGGTAGTGCAAGTCAATTTTGCTGCTTTCCCTGCATTAGTTGTTTCATCGGGTTTTTTAACATCTATGCCATCAACCAAGTACGGCCCGTCTGCCAGAACAGAGGTGCTCAGAGCGAGCATCGAAAAGAGTAAAAAGAAATTCTTTTTCATGGTGTAGAAAATTTTGTTTGGTTATATAAAAAAGTTAAATATAGCAAGTAAAATGTGTGTATTTTCGGTCGCAAAGATACTATATTTTCCACACATGCGCAAGCCTCACGTACACGCAAGTCGCGAATGAGTACAATAACATACGTATCAAACAACACATTACCAACACATTACACGGATATTCCATACCAAAAAAAGTACGCACTTAGTACGTACCTTTTACTGCTTTTGAAGATGATTAGGAGTTGGGAGATTTCATTTCCTGCACCAGCACCGCGCGGACAAAGTTTGGGAAGGTCTTGCGGGGGGATGGCGAGTTGAGTTGTTCCCTCCAGCGGGTGTACAGTTCCATGTATCGGGGATGTGCTTTATTATTAATGATGTCTTTCGCGGCAATACAGGCCTCACTCCATTTGGCCCGCTGCGCTTTTTCCCGGTCAGAGAGGGGATTCCGTTTCAAGTCACGGCTTTCCTGGTAATAAATCTCATTAGGTCCGCAAGCGACAATCTCTCCGGTGAGGGGGTCTTTGACATGTTTGACCCGGGTGACGGTAATGCGGCGGACTCCCGGGTCTAGTTTCTTTCTGATAGCGCCAGTAATGAATTGCACGCCATCAACGGATTTCATATGTGCCATATCTATAATAGGTGTTATAATAGTTTAGTAGTGTTGCGATAATTTTAAGAACATAAACAGAGATAAACCCTTTTGAATGCTTTTGGAAATCGAAAATAAGAAAAATCTATGCAGCGCGTAGGTCGGGGTAAAAGCCTTCAAAAGCAAGCAACAATAGTAATAATAGTTAATGAATAGACAAATAATGGTCAACTTATCTATAACAAATTCGGGGTGTTTCAGGTTGTTTTTTAGGAAATAATCACAAAAGAAGCCGGGTAACACCCGGTACAATGGGCGCTGATCCCAATTGCGGTACAAAGGTACAAAAAATATTTGACATATGCAAATTTTTGGAGTGCCGAAAGTGGAAAAACGCAAAAAAAGAAGAAAAAACAATAGTGTCCCATTAAAAATAAACAAAAACCAATAGTAGTGTTGCAATAATTTTAGAAAAAAAACAAAGATAAACACTTTTGAAGGCTTTAGCGCAAAGCGCTATGCGTACTTTGCTGCTAAAAACTCCTCGCAAGCAAGCTTTCGGATAGTTTTTACCATCAAACTCCGCTACTCAGGCGAGTAAAAGCCTTCAAAAGCAATAAACATTAAAAACATTATTTTCTCAAATCGAAAAATCGAAATAGACTTATAAATGATTATATAATAAGGTTTTACATTGTACTTAACTTAAAATATTGCAACAGTAGTAAAAAACCAACAAAACCCTTTGAGTGCTTTAGAAGCGATGCACGCTTGCGTTAAGGCTCGTTACGACTCGCGGCTTTGCCGCTCAATGGAAACTCGCCTTACGCTACGCCAACTCTAGCGAGTAAAAAGCACTCAAAGACATAAACATAAAAAACAAATCGTCGCACTTGAAATATCGCCATAACATACTATATTTCAATATTGTAGATAATTGGTTTTGGATTTTAATGGGACATAAGTGAAGAAAAAAGCCGGATAACATCCGGCACAATGGACATAGAGCACAAAGGGGATGAGGGGGAGGACCGGATAACATCCGGCACAATGGACATAGAGCACGAAGGGGATGAGGAGGAGGGCCGGATAATATCCGGCACAATGGACATAGAGCACAATTGGCACCAGCCATTTCGGGTGCAAAAGTAGTGCTATTTCGGAAAACAAAAAGAGCCTCCCCGAAGGAAGGCTCCTAATGAAGAGAGGGGTATCTTTAGTAGATTTCAATATTATCCCCTAACGGACCGTCAGTTTGCTTTACGCCTTTCAGACCACCTCCACTGACATTTTGCATGAGCATATATGATACCTTGCAATCCGTGATCTGCGTTTTGGGACTATTGTATGTTTTCATAATTGCTACATTTATAGGATTAATAAGTTATTTAATCAATTGTCCTTGCGCATTATATGTGCGATTACCTTTCATAATAAGGAGTTGTCCGTCACGGATCAACTTTGTACATTGTACATTTTCACTTTGTACATCACTGATGCTGGTAGCTATTTCCGTCTCTTTGTTATTGAAGATCACTCTCGCACGGGGTGCATTTGCGCCGCTGGTCTGGAAGTTCAGCACGAAATAGCCGCGGAGCGCATTCATCGGCTGCTCGTCTCGCAGAACCGAAGCGGCATAGAGGTACTGGTCGCTACCGAGCACATAAGCGTCGTTAACATGAGTTTTCAGCCATGCGCCCGTAGTCGGCGCGTAGATACCGTAGTATTTCGCATTGGCATCAGAAGCAGACGGATTAAGATCTTTGCGTACGGTTACGCCCGTGAAGACAGGATTTGCGATATTTGCGCTCGGCGTATAGAGGTAAGGTACACCGGCTTCGATAGCCTCAGCGTCCACGAAGTTAATACGCAGATCGCCGTTGTCCTTGAAGATAGTGTTGGACAGTTTGGTCAATTGTCCCGGCAGTTTCTCCGCTGTCATCGCAGCATCCGCATTGAACGGCAACACAAGGGTATAGAGGTTGTCGGCAGTGAAGGAACGGTTGACAGTAACATTTGCCAACATTCCATCTTTCTCAGCCAAGATTGACTCATTACTTGCATCCTCTCTTATTGTAATCTCCTCCGGGTTCTTGAAGAAATAGACATTGTCGATTACAATATCTTCCGGAGCCGGATCACGGAATGCAATAAACTTAATCCAACGGATATTGCTCTTCTGAGCATCTGTGAGCGAGGTGATGTCCAAATCGAAGGATTGCCAACCCGAGCCATCCAATACGATGCTTCCTGCCGGCGTATCGTTAAGACGAAGTTCCGGATAGGTGGTAGCTACAGACGACCAGATGTCGAAGTGGATATATTGCATATTACGTACATCCAGACCCTTGTTAGTACCATCGTTGAAACCATCTTTAGCGATAATAGCATTTCCTTCATCATTATTCACGCCCCATGCAACATCCGGCATTTGTGCAGGCACATTCGGATTCGTATAAGCCAATACATGATCACCATCAATGTTCAATTCCGAATAAGGAATACCAGTCCATGTATTCTTTAAGAAATCATGAGCCAAAGCCGTTTCGTAAGCATCGCAGTAAACGGAACGAACCAAAACTGCATTACGCGTAGGAACCGGAGCCGCTGTGATGGCGCTAGTCTGAGCAGGCACAATTACCGGATTAGCCTCATTACCCGATTCATCAGATGCAATAACGGTGATGGAATAATCGGTGCCTTGCGTCAATCCGCTTAGAGTAAATGCTTTGCTTGCGCCCGATGCCGCTGCACCTTGCGCATATTCGGTATCTCCAATCTTAATGCTATAGAGCACGGTACCTTGGTTATCCTCACCGGACACATTCAACGTAATAGAACCAAAGCTTGCTTTCGCTACGTTTGCACTTACGTTAGTCGGTTTCTCATTGTCCACCAACTCGGTAGTACGATAGAAGTACACGTTATCTACGCTGATATGCTCTCCTGTAAGACCACCTGCATTCCAGTTCTCAATAGAGAATTGGAACAGTTTTGTCCAGTCATGTGCGCCGAACTCAGTCAAGTCGATATCGAAGGAGTTCCATTGTTGTGCAACAAGCGTCAGGGTCTTGCGATTATTATTCAAAGCGCCATCACCGTCAATAATCGGACGTACGGTCAACGTACCTGTTGCGGAAGCGTAGATATCAATGTGCAGTTTCTCCATGGTTGCAACAGAGATCTGGTCGTATTGCCAACCAATCATACCGTCATCAGCCAAATTATAATCCATATAGTGGTTGCCATCTATCTCGCCTAAGGTAATAGCCGGAGCATTCCACCAAGGCGCATTATAGGTGGCCACATTTGCAGGAGCAAGCTCATATGTATCACTATAGATACTCTTTACTTGCTCAGCCGGCCAAGTCGGAACAGGAGCAGCTGTAGTCGGAACCAACGAGTGTGCATCGGTAGTGAAAGATACCTCTGCCTGATTGTCAGAGATATTGCCGGCAGCATCTTTTGCCTTGATATGGTAGGTATAAGCTGTTGCAGCGGTCAGACCTTCAATAGTGATCTTTCCTTCCGTAGCCACATAATCAGCATCTTTCTCTACCACGTAATAAGCGGTGACACCCTTGTTATCCGTAGCGGCTACATTGATGATTGCGCTGTTCCAAGTCTTGCTTGCCAACGAAGCCTCACCCATTACCGGTTTCTCAGTATCGCCTACTGGAGTAACAAGGATGTGAGTATTAGCATTGTTAACACCGTCACTAACTGTCACTGTGAAGTCATACTGTGTACCTGCGGTCAGACCTGTTACATCTTGCGTCAATTCCTCACCGCTCGCGCCATTCAATATAATATCACTCGCGTCTGCACGTGCGATAGTATAAGTAAGGAGTCCACCCCAATTATCGGTAGCCTGAATCTTCAGACGAACAGACGACTCACTCAGCACCTCAGCCTCAGCCTTTGCAAATACCGGATCTATTTCGTCTTCACAAGTTGCCTCCCAATCGATATTATGCTGCTTTGGTGCAGGATTTCCGAATAACCCCAGACGGTCTTGGTTATCTTGATATACTAACAGGCCTCCATCAATATTAAAGGTAATAGTATTATTCCATACAAAGATATCATCTATGGTTTTATCATCAGCCAACTCAAACTCTATCCAAGCATATCCATAACCTGCGGCATTGAAATTCCAACGATCATTCCCTTTGGAGAAAGGAATATCTTGTCCCTCTACAGGATTGACATCAGTATGCTTAAGAGCTTTTACCCAATTAATGGTATAAGCTGCATCTTGTAGTCCTGTTAATGGTGCTTCTGCTGAACCATCAAAACGGATTTGATATCGTCCTGCCCCTGTTGAACCGATAGTTAGATACAGTTTCTTACCATTCCCTTCTCCGCCTGTAGCCAATACCTCATAATGGCAATATGTCTCGCGGATATAATCGAAGTTAGCTACAAGGTTCGTAGTCTCAGTAATGGTCATTGCATAGGTTGCAGAAGTCGAAACTTCTACACCGCCTTTTGTCCAATTGACAAAGCGATAGAGAGCAGGATCAGCAGAAGTAGCGATAAAGGTTACCTCCGTGTTCTCATCTACAGAAGTTACTTCGTCGTCGCCTACTTTTGCTACTGCCGAACCCATGGTATTGTTGTTTACAGAAGCCGAAACAGATTTACCGGAACAAACAGTACCATACGTATATTCGAAAGTAAGCGAAGGCCAAGCATTGCCGTCTTTACTGGTCGTATACTCAACGGTACTATTGGTGTAATAAATCTTCTCACCAAGAGCAGGAGCATTAGCCGGATTCTTGAGAGAAAGTGTTACTTGGTTGCTTCCGCCACAAGCATGGTTGAAATAGGTCGAGGCAGGTGTTTTTCCTGCACCTATCTTGAATTTATCAAGAGCCATGCCGTTACCGCGGAAATGTGCTGCATCTGCTGCTCCGCCCAGTACCTCACTAATGGTTATAATGATATTTCCATTTTCATCCGTTTCCCATGTGAAGGCAGCTAACGTATTGCCACTACTCATATTCTTCTCGCAATATTCCGAGTTGCCTAAAACAATAGGAGCTGCCTCCAAATGCCATACATAATCAGCAGAAGGATCGGAATCTACCTTACCTGCACCGCTGGCAATAACATTTACTACATAATCACCGGTTACTAATGCAGTGTACGTCAATTCGTCACCTGAAGCTACTGCTTGCGAATATTTCTCGACACCACCAAGCGATACATATGCCATGTACGAATCAGCACCGGCTACAGCATCAAAGGTAAGGATGTTATTGGCATTAATTGCTACATTAGTTGGAGCATCTAATTGGTTACATGTTCCGCCGTAAGTGTAGATAAAATCGGGAAAACAGTATTCATTATTACCATTTAATACCCATGCGAGAGCATGGCCTGAACCAACGTGCTTAATCTTTGCATTAGCAGGTAAATCTGCTATTTTTGTGAGTGTATATGTATTTCCACTATATACTTGTACAGCAGTAAAGTAATCGCTCGCCGGAGTAGTTGTCACGAAATCGTCATTACTAACAACGAATGCACTTATACCTCCTTCAAAGCCACCATTACGGAACGAGCAAGAGGATGCACCTATACCATTCTGCATTGTAATAATTACATTTCCGCTACCATCTGTCTCCCATGTTAATGCAATATTTTTACCGCCCTTTATTGTTTGAGGGTCTTGATAGTTACAATACTCGGAAGTAATCGGAGTGCGGTCTTCCCAATTCAGAGTTACATTACCAAAGTTCACTTCACCCGGCATCAATACATACAACGGCGTATGAATACTCGGAGCGCTTGTCGATTGTACTTGGCAAGTGATGGTCTTCTTGTCACCACTAACGGTATAAGAACTTGTTCCTGCATTGGAACGCATATCTGTGCTTGTTGCTCCATTCACATGCCAGAAACTACCACCAAGACCTTGCATATCGTCTGTAGAAGTGATAACCAGAGTATAGGTCTTGTTTGTTCCGTCTATATCCACATAGGAAGCATCCAAATGAATCGTGTGACCACCTGCTGTATAAGAATTAGGAGTAGGCTCGGGGTCTGGCTCCGGGTCTACAGGATCAGGTGTAGAACCTCCTTCTGTTCCATCCGCATAATAAACGGTGAATACACAAGTACCTGTGCCGTGTTTAACCGTTACTTCAGTTTCTTTGGCAGTAAAAGCAGAAAGATGAAGAATCACACCTGCGCCGTCAATATCGTAATTACCGACACCTAACGAACATTCACTAACACCAGCTGGGAAAGTTGTATAAATACCATCTGCAGTTGCCCATCCGGGGCGTTGTATATTAACAACTCCTTGTCCTGCTGCCGGAGCCAATTTGTATTTGTTGGAATAAGCACCACCTCCGGCACCATCACCTAAATACTCGTAGCCACTCCAATCAATGGCTGCAAATCCCATCATACTTGCACATAGAAGTGCAAAAAGGAAAGTTAATTTCTTCATGTTATTTAGATTTTAAAATTATTCTGCAATTATCTCATCTCGGCGCCAAGGGCGTTGTAACGGATGCCGTTCTTGAGGATAACGATCTGCCCGTTCTCGATGACCTTGCGGGCTTTGGCAGGGGCATTGACATTATCAATGGCGGTACCGCCCGGCTTGGTGTTGCTTGCGCCGACCGTATAATCCACGTCAATGCGTGCCGCATTGCCGGTATAGGCGATGAGGAAGAAGATCACCGGTTTGGAACCGTCGGTATATGTCTCCTTGGTGGTGAAACGTGCCAGCATACCCTGCATCGGGAGCGTGGTATAAACGCCGTCAATGCTGACCTGGGGCACGACACCCGGGATCTCGCTTGACCAGCTGATCTCAAAGGTCAGCGTGGCATCGGCGTTGCGGGTGATGGACCAGTTGAAAGTGACATCCGAACCGGCTACCTGCTTCACCTCGCTGCCGTAGAACGTAGCCGGCGTGAGGTCGCCCGGCTGGGGTTCGTCACCCGGCTCGTCCTGGGAAATCTCGCCCGTACCATCGGCATAGAAGACTTTGCAATCGTAGGTCACACCTCCGGCCTCTACCGACACTTTGGTCTCCTTCGCTGTGAACGCCGAGAGATACATCACCATACCGGCACCCTCGATCACATACTTACCGGTTGGCAAGTCACAGGAAGAGATGCCTGCCGGGAACCTGGTATAGATACCCGCCTCCGCGGCAAAACCCGGCTTCTGGATGTTAATCACGTCCTGCCCAAACGCAGCCTCCACTTTGTACTTGTTGGCATACGCCCCTTCGCCGGCACCGTCCGCCAGCCATGCAATCGCACTCCAATCCGTAGCGAAAGACATCAGACCGAGAGAAAGAATGGTCAAAAGAGAGAAAATTTTCTTCATGGTATTTTGGATTTTTAGTTAGTTCGAAAACCGTGCAAAGTTACTTCATTTTTCGCACATACGCAAGGAGCGTGGAGGCACATATGCGCAAAAAGTACCGAAGAGTATGTGTAAAGATACTGAGAATATGATGTTTGTACATTATGTTGAGCATAAAAAAGTACGGTTTTAGTATCTCTTTTGACGGGAAGAAATGCGACTTTTTCGTATTAGAATTTGGATAATTCAAAAAAAAGCAGTACCTTTGTCGTCGGAAACGGTGATCCATGACTTCGTTACTGCGTAACTCGTGAAATGGTCACGTTTCCTCCTCCCCCCACCGGGCGTTAATGCGCCCGCCGGGGACCCCAAAAGAGAAGAGAGAGAAGAGAGAGAAGAGAGAGACACCCATAATGAAACGAACGGCATTATTCATATGTTTGTGTATGCTCGTCTGCGCGGGATATGCGGACGAGGTGCTCTCCGGCACGGCGATGAGCGGTGACGGATGGCGGGGGTTGGACTTAGGTTCTCCGTATATCATCACCTCCGTAGGGTGGAACCCCAAAAGCACCACCACGGCGGAGTTGGGTCTCTTCGAGGGAGCCAACCGTCCGGACTTCATGGACGCTATTCCGCTGTATATCCATGACGGCGCTTCGCAGGCGAATCGGATGAATTACGCCTCCGTGCAGTGTTCGCGCGGGTTCCGCTACGTGCGGTATCTCAAGTCGGCCACCAAAGGGGAGTACAAGATCCAGGCGCTGGAGTTCCGGGGCGTAGCCGGTGCGGGCGACGACAGCCGTCTGTCGCAGCTGACGAACCTGCCGACCGTAGTCATCCATACGAAAGACAACCAGGCCCCGTACGACAAGGAGCACGAGATAGACTGTATCATCTCCGTCATCTCCGACGACGGCCGTACGCTGCTGTGCGACAGCGCCACCATCCGCGAGCGGGGTAATGCGTCCCGCAGTTTCCCCAAGAAGCCCTACCGTATCAAGTTCGCCAACAAACACCATGTGTTAGGCGCTCCGGCGAACGCCCGCAAATGGACGCTCATCAACAACTACGGCGACAAGACGCTGATGCGCAACGCCTTAGCCTTCGAGCTCAGCCGGAAGTTAGGCATGCCCTATACCCCCTTCTGCGCCCACGTGGACGTAGTGCTCAACGGCGACTACAAAGGCACCTACCAGCTATGCGACCAGATAGAGGTGCGCAAGCACCGCGTGGATATCACGGAGATGACACCGCAGGACAACAGCGGCGAGGCGCTGACAGGCGGATACCTGATAGAAGCCGACGCCTATGCCAACGAAGAGAAGTCGATGTTCTGGTCGCAATCCGGCACGGGCGTGACCATCAAGTCCCCCAAAGAAGACAGTATCACCCAAGCGCAGCACGACTATATCGCCTCGCACTACAGCATGACGGAGAAGAATTGGTCGTCCTATCTGGACCTGAACACGTTCCTAAGGCATTTTCTGGTAGGCGAGTTATCCGGCAACACGGACACCTATTGGAGCCTGTATCTCTACAAACGCCGTGCGAACGACACTATGTACGTAGGCCCCGTATGGGATTTTGACCTGGCCTTCGACAACGACGGGCGCACCTACCCCATCAGTAGTCTGAGCGATTATATCTACCGCACCAAGGGCAGCACCACCGGCTACCTGCGGACACTGGTGGACCAAATCGTGGTCCATGATACCGGTGCGAAACAGCGTCTGGCCGCCATATGGGCGGAAGCACGGCGGGCGGGCATGACGGAGGAAGCCCTGACGGACTATATCGATGCACAGGAAGAGATGCTCTACGCCTCGCAGAAGCTGAACTTCATGCGGTGGAAGATCATGAACCAGTACGTTCACCAGAACCCGTGTGTATGGGGTACGTACGAGAACGAGGTGAACAATATCCGCCGGTATATCCCCACCCGTCTGGCATGGATGGACGCCAAACTGGGCTTTGACGCCGCCACGCTCGGCATCGAGTCCCCCGACGCCGTCCCTGCCGCACAGAAGATACTCATCAACGGCCAACTTCTGATCCGCCGCAACGGAAAAGTCTATTCTCCGGAAGGACGGTTGGTCACCGGATACTAACCACACAACACAACGACTTATGAAACGCAGACTGATCACTCTACTCTTGCCCCTCCTCGGCTGCACGCTGCTCAGCGCCCGGCCGTCCACACTTGATTCGCTGCTGAGCGTCTATGAGACGGAAGTGAAACAATCGGCCGTATATATCGACGCGCGCCAGCACCGTATCGACTCGCTGTGCGCCCTCCGGCCGATGACGGAGGCGCTGCAGATGCAGATAGCGCAGGAGTACCACCCGTTCCAGAGCGACTCGGCCCTGGCGTGGTATATGAAACTGCGGCAAGCGTCAGAGCCCTACCACCGGCAGGCGCTGACAGGTGCGGTGCGGCTTCTGGGCTCCGCCGGCCATTACAGCAGCGCGATCAACCTGCTGCTCTCGGACGAAGCGCCGGCGCTACAGAGTTCTGGGGATTACAAGATGGCGTGGCTGCTCTACCGCGAGGCCGCTGCCGCCGCCAAACTGCCGAGCATGCAAGCCGAACTGGCACGCACCTCGCAGCACTACTATAAATCTATGATGAACGCGCTCGCTCATGAGCAGGACAGCATGGAGGCGAGCCGTCTGGAGTACAACCTCTACCGCGCGTCGGAACGGGGCGACTACACCGCCGCCCTGCAATACAGCGAGCAGCTGTTACGCGGCATCTCTCCCTCCGAGCACCAATATGCCATCCTCGCCTACGGTCACGCGATGCTCTATGAGCAGGCGGGCTACAGGGAGAAGCGGAACGAGTGGCTGGTGCGGTCCGCCATCGTGGACGTACGGCTGGGTATCCGCGACAACGGCTCGGCATGGATGGTGGCGCAGGAGTGCTACGAAGCCGGCGATATACAGATGGCGTACACCCTGATGAACTACTCGCTGACTAACGCCGCCTCGTTCAACGCCCCTACCCGTTTCATCCAGACATACGCCTTGGGCCATCACATAGACACCGATTACGACCTGCGCCTGCAACAGTCCAATACACGGCTGGCTATCCTGCTGGGCCTGCTGACAGCCATGATGGCGGTGATCCTGATAATCGTGCTGTACGCCTTCCGCCAGAAACGCAAACTGCGCGCCCAGAACATAGAGATGAAAGCGGTGAACGAACGGCTCAACGAGACGAACCGCCAGCTCAAGGCCTCCAACCTGGTGAAAGAGCAGTACATATGCCGGTACTTGGAGGTCTATAGCGACTATATCCGGCGGCTGACGACGATGGCGCGCAAAGCGGGCGAGAAAGACTCCGCAGCGTTCATGGACCGCGAGATGGATAATTTCTACCGCTCGTTTGACGACACCTTCCTCTCGCTCTACGGCACGTTCGTGCAGGATTTCAACGCATTGCTCAAGCCCGAGGCGCGTATCACCCCCAAGCCCGGCGAGCGGATGACGGTGGAGATGCGTATCTTCGCGCTGATCCTGTTAGGCATCACCAGTTCCGCCAAGATAGCCGAACTGCTGTGCTACAGCCCGAACACCATCAGCAACTACCGCGTGAAGGTCAAAAACGGCGCTCTCGGCGACCGGGACACCTTCGAGCAACGCGTACAACAGATAGGAAAATAAAACTTTTTTGGCAAAATACTTGCGTATGTCGATTTTTTGTTGTACCTTTGCACCCGTTTTTGAGAAGTGAACACCCTCATGGCAGTAGAGATACGCGAGATACACACCCGGCGGGAGCTGAAACGGTTCATTCAGTTTGCCAACGCCCTGTACGCGGACAACCCGTGCTACTGCCCGCCGCTGTTCTTCGACGAGATGAACTGCTTCAACCCGGAGAAGAACCCCGCCTTGGAGGTAAGCGAGTTCCGGCTGTGGATGGCGTACCGCGGAAACAAGCCCGTAGGACGCATCGCCGGCATCATCAACCGCCGCGCCAATGAGAAATGGGGATACAGACATGTGCGGTTCGGGTGGTTTGACTTCATCGACGACCCGGAGGTGAGCAAAGCGCTGCTGGACACCGTAGCCGAATGGGGCAAGGAGCACGGGATGGACGGGCTGAACGGCCCGGTGGGGTTCACGGATTTTGACCACGAGGGTCTGCTCATCGAGGGCTTTGAATATCCCGCCGTCATGGCCAGTCTCTACAACTACCCGTACTACGAGAAACATATCGAGGCGTACGGACTGACGAAAGAGGCGGACTGGGTGGAGATGCGCGTCTTCCCGCCCAAGGAGGTGCCGGAACGTATCAGACGCATCGCGCAGATAGTTAAGGAACGCTCGCACGTACACGTAGTGAAAGTGAAGAACTCGCGCGAGCTGGTGGCGCGGTTCGGTATCGAGTATATGGACGTCATCGACGCTGCGTACCAGAAGTTGTACAACTTCCAGCCGATGACCGTCAAGCAGAAGAACTATTACAAAGATATGTATTTCCAGTTTCTGAACTTCGATTTCGTCACGCTGGTGGTGAATGAGAAAGAGGAGCTGGTAGGCGTAGGATTAGGTATGCCGGATATAGCTCCGGCGCTGCGCAAGAGCGGCGGCAAGCTGTTCCCCTTCGGGTGGTACCACCTGCTCAAAGCGCTGAAGGCGAAACAGATGGACACGTTCAGTTTTCTGCTTATCGCCGTCCGGCCGGATTACCAGGACAACGGTATCAACGCCCTTTTCCTGGACGACCAGATACCGATTATCAACCAATACGGCATCCGTACGCTGGAGACCACCAGTATGCTGGAGACCAATACGAAGGTGCTGTCGTTCTTCGAGCAGTTTGACCACAAGCGGCACAAACGGCACCGCGCCTACATAAAAGCCATCTGAGGTGGAGACCTTGAAACCATATAAGGCGGCGCTGACCAGGCTCAACGCGTATATCGGAGAGCACGAGATGCGTGTCTCGCGGGTGCGAGAGATGGTGCTGGAGCAAGTATGCCTCCTCCCCCAGCCTTTCACCGCCGACCGGCTCGCAAAAGCCTGCATGGCAGAGCGGATTTCGGTAGGAACGGTATATAATGCACTGGATTTATTCCTTTCGGCACAGATTTTGCATGCTTCAAAAAGGCAGCGAGGACAGGCCGCTACGGAATACGAACTGATTACGAGCCGGCAGACCCGCATGCAGATCATCTGCCAGCGATGCGGACGCGTGTCCGAGATACACGACAAAGCTATCGAGCGCCTGGTGCAAGAGCGCAAATACTCGAATTTCAACGCCTCGCATTTCTCGGTCTTCGTGTACGGAGAATGCAAGCACTGCCGGAGAAAAATCATAGAGCAATAGACAGACAATGAGCACAATGACACTATATTGGATCCTCTTTATCGGCATAGCCGTAGTGAGCTGGGTTGTATCCGCGGAGCTGGAGAGCAAGTTCAAGAAATACAGCAAGGAACCGCTCTCTATGACAGGCCGCGAGGTAGCCGAGAAGATGCTCCGTGACCATGGCATTAACGACGTGCAGATCACGTGTATCAAAGGCCAGCTGACGGACCACTACAACCCTGCCACGAAGACTGTCAATCTGTCAGAGGACGTGTACCACAATGCCAGCGTGGCAGCCGCAGCGGTAGCCGCCCATGAGTGCGGCCACGCCGTACAGCACGAGGTGGCGTATGCGCCGCTGAAGATGCGCTCCGCCCTGGTGCCGGTAGTGTCATTTGCGAGCAAATGGATGACGTGGGTGCTGCTCATTGGCATGCTGGTGGTAGAGCGTTTTCCGGAGTTGCTGATGATAGGCATCGCCCTGTTTGCCACCACCACGCTCTTCGCCTTCGTCACGCTGCCGGTAGAGGTGGACGCGAGCCGCAGAGCCGTCAACTGGCTCCAGGAAGCAGGCATCACCGACCGCCACACCACCGAGATGGCGTCCGACGCCCTCCACGCCGCCGCCTACACATACGTCGTCGCAGCCCTCTCCTCCCTCGCGACGCTGGTATATTACATACTGATACTGTTGGGCGGAAGAAGAGATTGAGAAATAATTAATAATTAATAATTAATATCTGATAGTTGGAGGAATTACCCTCCTAGGCGGAAGCCGCTCCTCCCGTTCCGTCGGGAGGACGCTCCGGGCCCCGTAGCTCAATTGAATAGAGTGTCAGATTCCGGTTCTGAAGGTTCTGGGTTTGAGCCCCAGCGGGGTCACAAAAACGGGCTGCTTCGATAGCAGCCCGTTTTTTTATTTACCATTTATTCATTTACCATTTATTCATTTACCATTTGTTCATTTACTATTTGTTCATTTAGCATTTGGTCATTTACCATCTATCGCAGTTTGACATCCACGATAATCGGGTCGTGGTCGGAGTAGCGATGGAGGGTCTTGTCCCGCATCTTATACGCACCGTGGGAGTAATACCAGTCGGCATTGATATGCCAAGGCTTCACGCGCACAATCTGAGCCGCCATGGAGGGGTTGGCAAAACAGCGGTCCAGATAGCCCGTCTCGCCTTTATAGACATAGGAATAGTCGTCGGGGCAGAAGCGCATCAGCTGGTCTTCGTACCCCGCCCGGACGATAGCCTGTACAGGCTGCTCCCGGGTGTAGCAGTTATAATCGCCCAGCAGCAGAATATCCTCGTCGCCGTACCGCACCACCGCCCCGGGCAGCATAGCCAGCAGCGAATCGGTGTTCTGCATCCGCCGGAGATTGGTGTCGTATTGCACCCTGCCGGGGCGTTTGGATTTGAGATGGTTGACGGAGAGGATAAACCGCTTGCCGGTAGCTATCTCCTCAAAGCCCTGGGCGTACATCCGCGCGTAGTAATGGCTTGTGCTGTCGCGGTAAGCCGACAGCGGTGCGGCGTAGGGTCTCAGGCGATCGGCGTCATAGATGAGACAGCCGCCTATACGGTCCATATCCGGCATCGGCATCGCCACAAAGGCATAGTTCCGTCCGCCTTTGTTCAGCGCCGCCAGCAGCATCTTCGGCGCCTTGGTCCCCACCTGCATCTCGCAGACAGCGAACACGTCAGCTCTCATCGCTTTCATTGCCTGCACCACTTTCTGTGTCTTCACCGCCTGCTGCTCCGGTTTGGTGCGGCGATGCGCATAGCCGCCTAAGTCCGCAAAATAGTTCTCTATGTTCGCCCCGACAATACGTATCTCCCCTTTCCCGGGTTTGGGCAGTCTGTCCGTCTTCGCGTGGCGCGTCTTTACCCCTGCTCCGGTCACCATATGCCGCTCTCCCGTCACACGCGCCGTGAATGCGCGCACACGGTCACCCGTACGTACCTTATAGTAATCGTTCCGGCAATGCACCACGAGGGAAGCGGCGGCATTCGCCTGCCGGAGTTGCCAATAGACGGTGCTGTCGCCGTCTGCCAGTCCCACGGCGCGCTCCTCGGGACAACAGATCCGCTCCGGCGCCAAAATCAGACTGTCGTAGAAACTGCCGCACACCACCAGCGGCGTGGTCACCGTCACCACCCGGTCGTGATATTTCGCCCAGTCGGCACGCAGTTGGTCCAAAGTCACACGCTCTGCCGCCGAAGCTACAAGAGCCGAACAAAGAAAGAAGAAAAACAGGTGTTTTCGCATAGTTGTAACGATTTACGGCGCAAAATTACAAAAAAAGCGGCACATATGCAAAAAAAACGCTAAAAAATTTGCATATGTCAAAAAAAAGCAGTACCTTTGCACTCCCGTTTGAAAAAAGCGGTGTTATATCGCGGAGTAGAGCAGTGGTAGCTCGTCAGGCTCATAACCTGAAGGTCGGTGGTTCGATCCCGCCCTCCGCAACCAAGAAAATCTCATATGCCCTTGCGTATATGAGATTTTTTTTGTACCTTTGCAGCAAATTTTGTTTTACTATGGCTAAATACATTATTATGGCAGAGGAAGGCGAGCACGTGCTGTTAGACAAGGCGCGCGAGACGTTAGGACTGGATCTAAGCGACGCTACGCTTATCTACACCGGCGTCGGAGCCATCAATATCATCCGTTCTCTGCAGGATCTGGACCGTGAGGCAGAGTTGTATAACATCGGCTATGCCGGCAGTGCGAATTTCGATTTGGGTACCTGGGTGGAGGTCACCGAAGCGAGACTCAACCATCCCAACGTGACCTATAAGGAACCGGAATTGATAGTTGAAAGAAGTTCTTTGGTTGAGAGTGGCAAGTACAGGTCCGCCATCTGCTATACCAACACCGATTTCGTACTGGCGTCGGAGTATAAGGACTGTGTGTTTGACATGGAGCTGGCGTTCATCGCCGCCCTGGGCTTCAAGCACCTGCACAGCCTCAAATACGTAAGCGACAACCTCAGTCTGCATGCTTATCACGAACTAACCAACGGCGTAGAATGACCACTATCTATCTCAAGCCTCATAAAGAGGAATCGCTCAAGCGTTTTCACCCCTGGGTGTTCAGCGGGGCTATTGCCCGCGTGGTGCTGGATGCGAAACACCGAGGCGACGCACCGGAGGAGGGCGAGGTTGTTGCTGTCCGTTCGGCAGCGGACGAGCCCCTCGGTGTCGGTCATTGGCAGGTGGGCTCCATCGCCGTACGTATCCTGGCGTTCGGCGTAGAGACGCTGCCGGCAGATTTCTGGGGCGAACGCATCCGTGCAGCCTACCAAGTACGCCAAACGCTTGGTTTGGCTGATGTACGAAGGGACGATGTACGATATACGAAGGAAAACAACACCTTCCGCCTCATCCATGGCGAAGGCGATTTCCTGCCGGGACTGATTGTAGATGTATATGCCGAGACGGCGGTTATCCAGGCCCACTCGGTAGGCATGCACGTATGCCGGAAGGAGATAGCGGAAGCCGTTGTAGCGGCTGTGCCGCAGGTGAAGAACGTCTATTACAAATCCGACGACACGCTGCCTTTCAAAGCATCTATAGAAGGCGAAAAGANNNAGTATTGAGAACGGTCTCTCTTTTCGTATCGATTGGCTGAGAGGGCAGAAGACCGGTTTCTTCATCGACCAGCGGGAGAACCGCGCCCTCGTGGAGCGGTACGCGAACGGCAAAGACGTGCTGAATATGTTCTGCTACACCGGCGGTTTCAGTCTCTACGCCCTCCGCGGCGGCGCCAAGACCGTGGACTCCGTCGATGTCAGTCAGAAAGCGATTGACCTGGTGAATGTCAATGTGGCGAAGAATTTCCCGAACGCCAAGAACCACACCGCGGTTGCCGCGGATGCGTTTGAGTACCTCACGGCGCAGAAAACAGCAGGCCATACGTACGACCTCATTATTCTTGACCCTCCGGCTTTCGCCAAGCACCGCGACGCGGTGAAGAACGCCCTCCGAGGCTACCAGCGCATCAACGCCAAGGCGATAGAGATGATCCGTCCGGGCGGTATATTGTTTACGTTCTCCTGCTCGCAGGCAGTGGACAAAGAGGCATTCCGGCTGGCGGTTTTCTCCGCCGCAGCACAGGTGGGACGCAAGGTACGGATCCTACACCAGCTCCATCAGCCTCAGGATCACCCGATTAATATCTACCACCCCGAAGGCGAGTACCTCAAGGGATTGGTGCTTTACGTGGAATAATTACGAATGACGAATTACGAATTACGAATTACGAATGACGCATGAACCTTGTTTGTTTTGATACAGAGACCACGGGTCTGGATGTGCAGAAAGAGCATATTATCCAACTCTCGCTGGTAAAAGTGGAGACCTCCGACTGGTCCGTCATCGACCAGCGCGACTGGTATATCCTGCCGGAAGGGGAGTTCACCATCCCCGCCGAGGCGGAGGCGGTGCACCATATCTCCAAGTCCTTCCTGTTAGAGCACGGCGTGGGACTGAGGAGCGTCTATGACGACTTCATCGCCTTCACCCGTGGATGCGATTTCCTTTCCTACAACGGCAACGGCTACGACGCACCTATCCTGCATTACAACCTCAAACGCTTAGGGCTGGACTTCGATTTCGAAGGCCGTACCTGGTACGACGCGCTGCTGCTGGAGCGTATCCACACCGCCGGGATGACCGATCCGGAAACAGGCGAGAAGGTGCATAACAACCTCACCTCCGCCTACACGCGCTATTACGGTCATCCGTTCGAGGGCGCGCATAACTCGCTCGACGACGTAATGGCGACGATAGAGGTCTTCAAGGCGCAGATAGCCGCACACGGCTGGGAATGGGCGCAACGGGAGGAGTTCGGGTTTATCTGCTTCGACCGGTGGCTGACGAAGAGAGGCGGTTATTACTACCTCACCCAGGGTGCGCACAAAGGCGAGTCCGTTGAGTCGATGATGCGTATCGACCGCTCCTACCTCGACTGGATCGTTGACAAATGCAAATGGACCGACGACCAGACACGGCAGATCATCCGCGCTGCCTTAGCTCCGAAACAGGTCACTCCGAGTACCCGGAAGCCCCAGAGCACTCCGAGTACTCCAGTAACCCCTTCCCGGGGCAAAAAACGCCCCAAAGGAACGATTAGCGATGCCGATTTGAGCCTTTTTTGACGCATAACTGCATTTTTTTGCCAAAATATTTGCGTATATCAAAAAAAAGTACTACCTTTGCACCCGCTTTGCGATTTTGGCCGGTTGGATGAGCGACTTAGTCAGCGGTCTGCAAAACCGTATAGAGCGGTTTGACTCCGCTACCGGCCTCTCGGAAAAGTCACTCTTCGAAGGAGTGACTTTTTCTAATTACGAATTAAAAATTACGAATTATTACTATTGGATACAATAATAGAAGATATTACCACACAGGACTACAAATACGGTTTCACCACCGACGTGGAGACCGAGGTAGTGCCGGCAGGGCTGAACGAAGAAATCGTCCGGCTGATTTCGGCGAAGAAAGGCGAGCCGGAGTGGCTTTTAGAGTTCAGGCTCAAAGCCTTCCGCAAATGGCAGACCATGCCTGTGCCCACATGGGCGCACCTCGACATACCCGAGATAGATTTTCAGGCTATTTCCTATTACGCCGCTCCGAAAACAAAAAAGTCGAAAGTCGAAAGCGAAAAGTCGAAAGACGAGGAGATCGACGAGGAGATCATGAAGACCTTCGACAAACTGGGTATCCCGCTGGAGGAACGGGCTGCGCTGGCAGGTAACATGGCGGTGGATGCGGTCATGGACTCCGTTTCCGTCAAGACCACTTTCCGCGAAACGCTGGCGGAAAAAGGAATCATTTTCTGCTCCATCTCCGAGGCGGTACGCGAGCACCCCGACCTGGTCAAGAAATACCTCGGTTCGGTAGTTCCCCCGACGGATAATTTCTATGCGGCGCTGAACTCCGCCGTCTTCTCCGACGGTTCGTTCGTCTATGTGCCGAAAGGTGTCCGCTGCCCCATGGAACTGAGCACCTATTTCCGTATCAACGCCGGTAACACCGGTCAGTTCGAGCGCACGCTGCTCATCGCCGACGAGGGGGCGTATCTCTCCTATCTGGAGGGCTGTACGGCGCCTATGCGGGACGAGAACCAGCTCCATGCCGCTATCGTGGAGATTATCGTGCATAAGGACGGAGAGGTCAAATACTCCACCGTACAGAACTGGTACCCGGGTGACAAGAACGGCAAAGGCGGTATCTATAATTTCGTTACCAAAAGGGGTATCACCTACGAGAACGCACGCCTCTCTTGGACCCAGGTAGAGACCGGCTCCGCTATCACGTGGAAATACCCGAGTTGTATCCTGCGCGGCGACAACTCGTCGGCGGAGTTCTACTCGGTCGCCGTCACGAACAACTACCAGCAGGCGGACACCGGCACGAAGATGATCCATATAGGCAAAAACACCCGCTCGCGGATCATCAGCAAAGGTATCTCCGCCGGCCACAGCCAGAACGCCTACCGCGGCTTGGTCAAGATGGGTCTCCACGCCGAGAACGCCCGCAACTACAGCCAGTGCGACTCGCTCCTGCTGGGCGACCAATGCGGTGCACACACCTTCCCGGACATGATCATCTCCAACCCCACGGCTACCGTGGAGCACGAGGCCACGACCTCCAAGATCAGCGAGGACCAGCTCTTCTACTGCCAGCAACGCGGTATAGGTATGGAGGATGCAGTAGGCCTGATTGTCAACGGCTACGCCAAAGAGGTGATGGACAAACTGCCGATGGAGTTCGCCGTCGAAGCCCAGAAACTCCTCCAAGTCTCCCTCGAAGGCTCCGTAGGATGACCAGACAAGAAAAATCGCTAAAAAAATGGCGTACGCTCTTGCGTATGTCGTTTTTTTTTAGTAACTTTGCAGCCAAATTGTGAATTTATTATCAAATGAAACGAAATATAGCCATTATCGCCGGAGGAGACAGCAGCGAGCACGAGGTGTCGCTGCGTTCGGCAGCGGGTTTGTACTCCTTCATGGACAAGGAGCGCTATGACATCACGATTGTCGTTTTTGACGGCAGTAACTGGCACACCGAGGACGGCGAGCCCATAGACAAGAATGATTTTTCTTTTACGCGCGGGGGCGTGAAACACACGTTCGATTTCGCGTATATCACCATCCACGGCACGCCGGGCGAGAACGGTCTGTTGCAGGGCTATCTGGAGATGACGGGCATCCCCTATTCGTGCTGCAACGTATTGGCCGCAGCGCTGACCTTCAACAAATACACCTGCAACCACTATCTCGCACCCTTCGGCTTCAACATCGCCAAATCGGTTCTCATCCGCAAGGACGAATGGCTCAATGGTTCAATAAATGACCAAATGGTACATGACCAAATCATAAATGGCCTCGGCTTCCCTTGTTTCATCAAGAGCAACGTAGGCGGTTCGTCTTTCGGATGCACGAAGGTGAAGACGGCGGAGGCTGTTATCCCGGCTATCGAGCGTGCGTTCCAAGAAGGAGACGAAGTCATCTGCGAAGCGTATATGAAAGGCACGGAAGTGACCTGCGGCGTGTATAAGACGAAGGAGAAGGCGGTGGCATTCCCCATCACCGAGGTAGTGACGAAGAACGAGTTCTTCGACTACGACGCCAAATACAAAGGCCAGGTGGACGAGATAACTCCGGCACGTATCCCGGACGCCATCCGCGACAAGATACAAGCCGAGACCCTCCGCATCTACGACATTATCGGCGCCAACGGCATCATCCGCGTGGACTGGATCATCACCGGCATGCGCAACACCGAGGAATACGTGGACCCTGTGGATGACATGAGCAAGATACAGATCAACCTTCTGGAGGTCAACACCACGCCGGGTATGACCGCCACGAGTTTTATCCCGCAGCAGGTACGCGCCGCCGGACTGGACATAAAGGACGTTCTCACGGATATCATTGAGAACAAATTCTCAAATTGATAATTGACAATTGACAATTGATAATTGATAATTGGAAATGCTTGATATCAACAAAGCAATAGAGTCCCTGAACTGGGACAAAGAGCCGAAAGGGCTGTACGAACCCATCGCTTACACACTCGCCTCGGGCGGCAAGAGAATCCGTCCTACGCTGGCTCTCACCGCAGCCGAGTGTATCATGAACGGCGGTCTGCTCTCCGGCGACGCTATAGAAAACACCCTCCCTGCCGCACTGGCATTGGAGGTGTTCCATAACTTCACGCTCCTTCACGACGACGTAATGGACCGCGCGGAAGTACGCCGCGGACGGGAGACCGTACACGTCAAATGGAACGACAACACCGCCATTCTCTCCGGTGACCAAATGCTTATCGAGGCATACAAACTGATAGCCAGGGTACCAAATGACAAAGTACAAAGGACCTTGGAGATGTTCAACGAGATGGCGACAGGCATCTGCGAGGGACAGCAGCTCGATATGGATTTCGAGCACAGAAGCCAGGTCTCCATCGACGAATACATGCACATGATCGAGCTCAAGACCTCCGTCCTGTTGGCTTATGCCATGAAGATCGGCGGATACATCGCCGGTGCCACTCCCGCCCAGCAGGAAGCGCTCTACCGATACGGCCTGCATATCGGTCTGGCATTCCAGATCCAGGACGACATCCTCGACGTCTATGGCGATCCCGCCACATTCGGCAAAGCTACAGGAGGCGACATCTGCTGCAACAAGAAGACCTTCCTCCTCCTTACCGCCCTGGAGACAGCCGACCCGGAGAGCAAAGCCGAGTTGCTCCAATGGCTGATGGCTACCGGACAGGACGAACAGAAGATTGCCGCCGTGACAGCGATCTATGACCGTCTGGGCGTGCGCGAAGCCGGCGAGGCCGTCATGGAGGGGCACACGGCGGAAGCCCTTGCACAACTTGACAAGCTCCCGCAAAACGACGCTACCGAGCGTCTCCGCGAACTCGCCGAGAGACTTGTCACACGCAAGTCGTAAACAGCCAATGAATAAATCGTAAATAGTATCATGCCTTACAGACGATTACCCAACACGGACTTAGCACGCTTGCACGCTCTGCAGAACGCCATCCAGCGCGCGCAGAACGCGGATTACACCGAGCAGGTGATTCCCTACAAAGTGCTGAGCGATGCGCAACGGTTCTTAGTGCCGTTCGAGAACGCAGTGATGCAGTCAAAAGACAACTACAAATCGACTGTCAATGCCAACAAACAGTACCGGCACATCGTACAGAACGCAAGGATGTATATCTCCCATTTCATCCAGGTTCTCAATCTCTCCGTCATCCGCGGCGAAATCAAGAAGGAACAAAAACTGCTGTACGGTCTTGATCCGCACCAGCACGTGGTGCCCGACCTGTCCACGGACGAGAATCTGCTGGAATGGGGAAAGAACATCATCGACGGAGAGCAGAAACGGATGGCGAACGGCGGATTTCCGATCTATAACCCCGCCATCAACAAGGTGAAGGTACATTACGACATCTTCTGCGAACACCACCGCCAGCACACCTTCCACGTGCAGAACTCGGAGCGGGTACACGGCGATTTGGATTCGCTCCGCGCGCAGGCAGACGCCATCATCCTGAACATCTGGAACCTTGTGGAGGAATACTACAAAGACGAACTGCCGTTTGCCCGGATGATGAAGTGTCAGCTTTACGGAGTGATTTACTATTACCGCAAAGGCGAAAGAAAACTCTCCGCCGAAACCGACAGAGAGCTTAAAAACATTATGGAGAGCCAACCGACTATCCAATGGTCTGAAGAGGCGTGACAATACGGTCCATCTTCTGGTCAGCGCGCTTATGCGGGATGGTGTGTTTCTTGAGTTGGAACGAATAGCAGACGCCTACTTTGGTAGCATACGGATGTTTCCTGAGGAACTTGTCATAATAGCCTCCTCCTCGGCCGATACGATGGCAGTGATGGTCAAACACCACTCCCGGCACCAACATCAAGTCAATATGTCCGGAATACGGCTGGGTCTGAGGCTCGGGAACGCCCAAACGCCCCTTACGCATCATCTCCTCGCCGTCATACGGACGAACCTCCATCGAATGGCGATGGGTGACCGGTAAAAGAAATATTTTTTGACCCTCATACTTGGCCAGCAGCGGACGCAGATCCACCTCGTTGTGAACAGGGTAGTACATCATTACCACCTTTGCCTCACGAAAAGCAGCCATCTGCTCGATCTGGGCGATAATACGCGCACTGTCCTCCGCCACCTTGGCTTTGTCCATCACACGGCGGCGTTGCTCAACAACAGCACGGAGCGCAGTCTGCTCACGGGAGATACGGTTCCAAGGGAGCCATGCAATAAAATCATGAAGCTGTGCGTCAAATAACATAATAGAATCTATGATTTAAGATTGATGATTTTTCAAACGGGCTGCAAAATTACAACTTTTTGCCGACATACGCAAATAAAATAACTATTTTTTAGATAATGAAGCGATTTTTTAATATATTACCGGGTCTGATAGTGCTTATGACGGTAGCCTGCAACAAAACCCAGGACACCACTCAGAGCAATCGGTCCGTGGCGCAACTGACCTCTTTCAGTTTTGCCAAAAACGACACGATGCCCGGTCTGGCAGCCGCCGTCTTCTCCATTGACGAACGGATAGACACCGGCTTGGTATGGAACAAAGACTCGATACTCTACGGCACCTCCCTGACCCGTGTAGTACCCCGGTTCACGTTCCTCTCCACACCCGACGCGGCGTACCTGACGATGCACGACTCCATCTATGTGCTGACGGGCTACGACACGCTGGATTTCACCCTCACGCCTATCTACCTCACCATCCGCTCGGCGGATAAGAGCACGACAAAAGTCTATGAGATCCGCGCTACGGTACACTCCGCCGATCCTGACCTCTACACCTGGGAGCAACTGACCGACGGCATCTATCCTACCGACGACAGCGAGCAGCGCGTAGTAGAGCACAACGGGGCATTTCTGATGTTAGCCTCCAACGGCTATGCCATCCGCACCTATAGGTCCGAAGACGGAGTATCATGGACGGACGAAGGCACCCTGAAAGGCCTGCCTTCAGGCACGAATGTAAGGCAGATCATCAGCGACGGCACCACCCTCTATTACGGTCAGGACAGCACGATATACACCTCTGCCGACGCCCGCACATGGACCGCCCGGAAAACAGCACACCCCGTCCAAACAATGCTGATGTATTGGAACGGGCGCGTATGGGCGCTGAGCCGGAACGAAGAGAACCGTTACGAACTGGCATACCTCGACGGAGACACGCTCGCCATGAGCGGACTCACGCCGACAGACGATTTCCCGATCAGCGATTTTGCCACCGTGACATTCCTCAGCTCTAGTCTGCGCGAACGGGCGATGATTATCGGAGGTTTCGCGGAGAACGGACGATCCCTCAATACGCGGTGGAACCTGGAATACTCCAGACATATCGCTGCCAATAACGGCTATCGGCTGCAGGAATACTCCATTGACCGGCCTTCCTTCACCAGTCTCACCGGCGTCTCCGTCATCGAATACAACCACCAGCTGCTGCTCTTCGGCGGGGTGGATGACAAGATGAGTTATTTCGGACGGGATATACTTATATCCCAAAACGAAGGACTGACCTGGACCAAGGCGGACACAGTCAAGAACCAACTGCCGGATGTCTATCAGGCACGCCAGAAACAAACCGCCCTCGTGCGTGATAATTATATCTACCTCTTCGGCGGACAGGACAGCCGGACCACCTATAGCGATGTCTATCGCGGCCGGCTCAACTCAATCAACTGGAAATAACAATCAAACAACTAAAATATTAACATTATGACCATCAAAGATTACCAATTCGCCGGAAAGAAGGCGATTGTACGCGTGGACTTCAATGTACCACTGGACGAGAACGGAAAAATCACCGACGACACCCGCATCCGCGGTG
Organism: uncultured Bacteroidales bacterium; assembly: GCA_902774995.1. GTDB lineage: Bacteria > Bacteroidota > Bacteroidia > Bacteroidales > Paludibacteraceae > Colicola. The sequence continues at coordinate 67,974 of CACYKR010000009.1, forward strand.
CGCTGCCGACACTCAAACACATCCTCGATGAGGGCGGTGCGCTCATCATCATGAGCCACATGGGCAAACCCAAAGGCAAAGTAGTCGCCAAATACAGCCTCAGCCAGATCGTGGATGCCGTAGCTGCCGCACTGGGTCGCCCCGTTCAGTTCGCCGAGGACTGCGCAAAAGCACAAGCACAGGCTGCTGCCCTCAAACCGGGCGAGGTTCTGCTGCTGGAGAACCTCCGTTTCTATCCGGAAGAGGAAGGCAAACCGGTAGGCATCGAGAAAGAAGATCCTGCTTACGAGCCCGCCAA
>CACYKR010000010.1 GCA_902774995.1 uncultured Bacteroidales bacterium
ACAGGGAACAGAGTGAAATAAAAATTATTTTGCGGAAATCCTTGCACATATCAAAAAAAAACATTATCTTTGCACTCAAAATTAACCAACTAAATACTATATCATTATGACAAAGAAATTCATTTGCCCTATCTGTGGCTATGTACACGAAGGGACCGAGGCACCGGAGCGTTGCCCGCAATGCAAACAAGTAGTTGAATGGAAAGTTGCAGACGAGAGCAAAGGTCTGGCATGGGCATGCGAGCATGTCGTAGGCGTAGCCAAGGACGTAGAAGATCCGCTCATTCACGACGGTCTGCGCGCCCACTTCATGGGCGAGGCAACCGAAGTAGGACAATATCTGGCGATGGCCCGTCAGGCGGACCGCGAGGGTTATCCCGAGATCGCAGCCGCTTTCCGTCAGTACGCATATGAGGAGGCAGAGCACTGCGCCAAGTTCGCAGAGCTGCTCGGCGAAGTGGTTTGGGACACCAAGACGAACCTGGAGAAACGCATGCTGGCTGAGGCAGGTGCATGCGAAGACAAGTTCGCTATCGCCAAGCGTGCCAAAGAGCTGAACCTCGACGCTATCCACGACACCGTGCATGAGATGGCCAAAGACGAAGCCCGCCACGGAGCCGGATTCCAAGGATTGTACAACCGTTACTTCAAGAAGTAACGCGTCAGACAGTTATTGTCAGATTATTATTCCACCGCCTACAAGGAGATTGTCCCGGTAAAAGACAACCGACTGGCCCGGTGTGATTCCCCAGACGGGAGAGGAGAAAAGCGCCTCTCCCGTTTTTTGTTGTCCGGAGAGACGGACCTGCACCTCGACAGGCGCAGTACGATAACGTATTTTGGCGGTGAGGGGCAGGTCGCCGGGGAAAGGCCGCAGCGGCGTGACAAGGCGGAAACGCAGGGAGGAAGCGTACATTTCATCGTTCGTGCCGAGGGTCACCTCATTGCGCGCGGCGTCGATATGCGTGACGTACGCCGGATGACCGAGAGCAATACCCAGCCCCTTGCGCTGGCCGATGGTATAGTTGACAAAGCCCTGATGCGTACCTAAGACTTTTCCCTCCGCGTCCACGTAGTTGCCCTCGCGCACGCGCTCATTATAATCGGGCACGTTCGCGCGCAGGAAAGCCCGGTAGTCATCGTTGGGGATGAAACAGATCTCCTGACTCTCGCGTTTCTGAACCAGTTTCTCGTAGCCGTGCTCACGTGCTATCTCGCGCACCCGGTCCTTGGTCAGCCCGCCCAAGGGGAAGATCGTCCGACGGAGCTGGGGCTCGGTAAGCATCCAGAGGAAATAGGTCTGGTCCTTCTTCTCATCCGCCGCAGTAGCCAAATAGAGGTGTCCGTCCTGCTCCTCGATGCGGGCGTAATGGCCAGTCGCTACATAATCACAACCTAACTCATCCGCCACACGCAGGAGTTCACCCCATTTGATATGACTGTTACACAGCACGCAGGGGTTCGGTGTTCTGCCGGACATGTATTCGTCGATGAAGTTGGCAATGACGCATCGCTTGAAGGTCTCGCGGAAATCAACGATGTGGTGCTCAAAGCCCATCTTCTCTGCATTATGCTTCGCCTCCATGATTGACTCAACGGAGCAGCACCCTTTCTCCTTCGCCAAGCAGGATTCCTTGATCGAGTCGTAGGTGCGGAACGTCACGCCTACCACCTCGTAGCCCTGCTCCAGAAGGAGCATGGCCGAAACGGTGGAGTCTATACCGCCGGACATTCCGAGCAAAACCCTGGGTTTTGCATTTGAGATTTGAGATTTGAGATTTGACATTTACTGCTGCATATCAACGAGTTTGGTATAATAACCGCCGAGGGCGTAGAGGTCTTCGTGCGTGCCGCGCTCCACGATACGTCCCTCGTGCATGACGCAGATGAGGTCGGCGTGGCGGATGGTAGAGAGTCGGTGCGCCACGACGAGGGTCGTCCGCTCTTGCATGAGGTGCTCCAGCGCCTCCTGCACCAGCCTTTCGGACTCGCTGTCCAGCGCCGAGGTAGCTTCGTCGAGGATGAGAATAGGCGGGTTCTTGAGTATTGCACGGGCTATACTGAGCCGCTGGCGTTGACCGCCGGAGAGACGGCTGCCGCGGTCTCCGATAACCGTCTGGTAACCTTCCGGCATCCGGACGACGAACTCATGAGCGTTGGCTATCCGTGCCGCCTGCTCCACCGCCTCGGGCCAACTCATGCCTGACGGTGCAGGTTGGGTGGTGTCCACGCCGAAAGTGATGTTATTATAGACCGTGTCGTTAAAGAGAATCGGCTCCTGGCAGACAATGCCCATGAGAGCACGCAGGTCGCGGGTCCGGAACGAACGGATATCCGTACCGTCAATGGTGATAGCGCCTTGCTGCGGGTCATAGAAACGCGGCACGAGGTCAGTGAGCGTCGTCTTGCCGCTACCCGACTGACCTACCAACGCTACCGTCTTGCCTTTCTCCACCTCCAGCACGATGTCCGTCAGCACCTCCCGCTCGCGGTTATAGCCGAAATGCACATGGTCGAAAGCAATACACTTGTCAAAAGTCACGGCCTTCGCCTGCTCCGGCTCCCGGATATCCGAGACGGTATTGAGGATTGCGTCAATACGCTCCAGCGACGCCATGCCCCGGCGGATGCCGTAAGAGGCTTTGCTGAGATCCTTGGCGGGGTTGATAATCGAATAGAAGATCACCAGATAATAGATGAACGTAGCGGCGTCTATGGTGGCATGGTCGCTGAGGATCAGCATTCCTCCGAACCACAGGATAACGGCTATCAGCGCCGTGCCCAGAAACTCCGAGAGAGGGTGAGCCAGGTAATAACGGCGGTTGATACGGTTGAAGGTTGCCCGCGTGGCGTTGATGAGCGCCGTGAAGCGGAGGCGCAGCTTGTCCTGGGCATTGAAACCCTTCACCACACGCAGGCCTAACAAAGTCTCGTCAATGGACGAGAGGATCTCTGCGTTCTGCTCCTGTCCGCGTGCGGAAGCGCGTTTGAGCGAACGGCCTATACGGCCTATTAAGAAAACCGCCACAGGCATCAACAGCAACACGAAGAGAGTCAGCTGCCATGAGATAACCAGCAGCGTAACGAGATAGACGAGAATCATGACCGGATCCTTGAAGAGTATATCCAGCGCACTCATGATAGAAGCCTCCACCTCGCCTACGTCGTTCGTCATACGGCTGATCACATCGCCGCGCCGCGCCTCCGTGAAATAACCCATCGGCAGCGTCAGCACCTTGTCGTACAGCTGCTGACGCAGATCGCGCAGCACGCCCGTGCGGATAGGTACCATATAGTAGTTCGCCAGCCACGCTGTGAGGCATTTCAGCCCTGTCATCAGTACCAGGAAGATACCTAACAGGAACAGCACGTACCCCGCGCCGTGAAGCGCAATCTGCTCGTTGAGCAGGCAGTACATATTCGTCCGTAGGCCTGCTATGAGTTCCTGCAAACCGCTGACGGCAGAGAGATCCACCCGCACAGCCTCCTCCGTGCTGAGCCCGAACAGGATACGCAGCACCGGAATGATAGCCGCAAACGAGAAGAGCGACAGGACCGTAGAGACCAGGTTGAACAGGATATTCAGCGCCATCTGGCCCTTGTAGGGCGGTACGAAACGGCGTATGAGCGTAATAAAATGCATAATATTATTTGCGACAGTTTTCGTGTACGTAATTCAAAACATGTCTGTCAAAAGCCTCGTGGGGCGTGCAGAAACGCATCTTGACAGGGAGAGTGACAAGCTTTTTGCCTTGCGCCCGCAACTGCTTTTCCAGATCGGTTGCACGGAGGCGTTGGAGGTCTTTCTCCGTAGTGATGACAAAGTCAAAGGCTTCCGTTCTCTTTACAATCGCCTGTATCTCCTTCCGGGTGAACGTGTGGTGATCCGGAAATGCCATCATTTGCGCCTGGGGGTATTGCTCCTGCACATGCGTCAGGAGGTACTGCGGCTGCGCTATGCCGCAGACTATCAGCGGCGTACCTTCCTCGCTCAACGGTGCATACTCCAGTCCCGCAAAATGCAGACGCTGGTAAGCCGGCAGATGCAGGCGGTTGTCCACCACCCGCATGTCTATCGGCCGGATCGTGTCCGGACATTTGGTTACCACAATATCATCGGCTTTCCCTGCACGCGACGGCAGGTCACGCAACCTGCCCCACGGCAGCATATGATCATCTATATAGAGCCTGTCGAAAGGCGTGAGCAGAACCGTGTAGCCGCAGCGGAGAGGCCGGTGCTGCATGGCGTCGTCCAGCAGGACAACATCCAGCTCCTTCACCAGATGCGCCAACTGGCGCACGCCCTTCACCCGGTTCTCGCACACCGCCACCGGCACTTCCGGAAAAGCCAGGTGGAGCTGCATCGGCTCATCGCCGATAGTAGCCGCTGTAGCCTGTCCGTCCGCGAGCACGAAACCGTTTGTCCGGCGTTTATAGCCGCGGGAGAGCACCACCGGGTGATAGCCGTTCGCCAGCAACAGCCGCAGCAGGTACTCCACCATCGGGGTCTTGCCCGTCCCTCCTACCGCGATATTCCCCACGCAGATAGTAGGCACATCCGCCTTGCAGGAGAGGAGCAGATGCTTGTCGTAGAGGAAATGGCGGAACGCCACGCCTGCTGCGTAGAGCCAAGAGAGCGGTATATAGATGACGTTTCGTAACATTATTGGATCTTCACTTCCGGCATCAATGCCATGATACGCGGTTTGGAGCAGAACTCACGCACTTTCAGCACCAGTTTCTCCTCCTCTGTAGTGTTATCCAGCATCTTGAGCAGTTCCTCGTACGGGTCTTTCTTTTCCGGATAATAACTCAGTTTGTAGGATTCCAGTCCGGCTAACTCCACGGCTTTGGCAACAGCATCGTCCAGATTTCCCAGTTGATCCACTATACCTATCTCTACGCCCTTGGTACCAAGCCATACACGGCCCTCGCCGATGGTCTTGATATAATCCTGCTCCACGTGGCGTCCCTCGGCGCAACGGCGGGTGAAGAGGTCATAACCGCGCTCCACCATCGTCTGCATCAGTGCATGCTCCTCCGGATTCATGCCTTTGTAGATCATGTTCGCCTCCAGATCCGAGTGTTTGTTTGTGGTCACGCCGTCAATATCCAACCCCACCTTATTGCGCAGTTTGGATACATTAGGTACTGTACCGAAGATACCGATGGAACCGGTGAGCGTCGTCGGCTCCGCATAGATATAATCGGCGCCGCAGGAGATATAATAGCCACCCGAAGCGGCGTAGTCGCCCATGGATACCACTACAGGAATACTGTCGCTCTTGATATTTTGGATGGCATGCCATATCTGCTCGCTGGCATCCGCCGAACCGCCGGGGCTGTTGACACGCAGCACGAGGGCTTTCACGTCTTTGTCCTTGCGAATCTTCTTGAGCGTCTTCACCACCTCTTTGCCGACGATACCGTCGCCGTCCTCATCGGTGATACCACCCTCCAGATAGAGCACCGCCACTTTCTCTTGCGCCTTGGATTTAGGACGCTCTACTTTGGCTAACTTGGAGGTCTTCATCAGACTATAGTCTTTCGTACCGGCATAGACACGCAACAGTGAATCCATATCCTGCATATAAACGATTGTGTCCGCCAGACCGCCGGCGAGCAGCTCTTCCGTAGGTTGCAGCCCCATGTAACGGTCAGCCAACTTGTCCAACTGCTCTTCGGTCAGATGACGGGAAGCGGCTACCGCAGACTTGTATTCATCCCAGATACCGGCCAGATACTGTTGGGTCTGCATCTTATCCGCCTCACTCATCGAGGTGCGGAAATACGGTTCTACAGCCGATTTGAAAGTCCCGACCTTGAGGATCTGCATCTCCACGCCGACCTTCTCCATCACACGGGTGTAATACATCTTCTGCGCAGAGAGACCGTTCCACTCCACAGCCCCCGTAGGATCTACACAGATACGGTCCGCCACGGAAGCTACATAATAATTGGTCTGGCCGAAGGTCTTAGCCGAAGCGATGATCCATTTGCCGCTCTGTTTGAAATCCAGCAGGGCGTCACGGATAGCTTTTGCGGAAGCAGGAGCCATGGACAGTTCGCCGCCGTCCAGCCAGATACCGAGGATCTTGTCGTCGTTCTTCGCCAGGCGGATATTACTCAGTATCTCATCCAGACCTACCGTACCCTCCGTTGCATAACTGCTATAATACGGCATCGAACCCATCAGCCCGGCAAAAGGATTCTCCTCCTGCGCCTGCTCTACCAATGTACCTTTCATCTCCAGACGATAAACGGTCTTGTCCTTCAACTCCACGGAAGAAGAGGAAAGCAAATCGCCCATCAGCCAGCCCATCAGGGCACTGCTGATGAAATATACGGCAAAGAAAATCAGACATCCGCCCAGGCAGCCTATCCTGCGGCGGGGACGAGGTTGTTGATTCACCTCGGTTGCACGAGAAAAGAAAATCATAAAGCTATAAAATTTTTATCAGTTATTTATCTTCAGATTAAACGTCATCCTATGATAGGGCGTGGGGCCGTATTTCTTCAGCGCGGCATAATGCGCCGCAGTGGGGTATCCTTTGTTCTCCGCCCATCCGTATTGGGGGTATTCCTCATGCAGACGGACCATATAATCGTCCCGGTAGGTCTTCGCCAGCACACTTGCCGCCGCGATAGACAGATACGTAGCGTCGCCGTGTACCACCGTGTCTGCGGGTATCTCCAGCAACTCCCCTTCCGGTACGTACGGCTTCCATTTGTTACCGTCCACCAGGATGTGTTGCGGCCGTACGGCGAGTCTGTCCAACGCCCGCTGCATGCCCAAGATAGAGCATTGCAGGATATTCCGTTCGTCTATCTCCCGCGCGCTCACTTCCACTACCGCCCAACTCACCGCCTCGCGTTCTATCACCGGCCGCAGGGCGTACCGCTGTTTGTCGGTCAGTTGCTTCGAGTCGTTCAGTCCTTCGAACTCCGGCACCTCCTCTACCCTTTGGGGGTCCAAGACCACTGCGGCACAGAACACGCTCCCCGCCAGCGGACCTCTCCCCGCCTCGTCGCACCCGGCTTCCATAAGCCCCGATATCATGTAAGTCTTTAACATCCGTCTCCGTATATTGGTCCTTCGTCACCTAGTCACTTAGAATGGGTATCCTATCGCGAAATGGAACGTCATGTCATCTTTCCACCCCAGCCCGTTATTCGCCGTGCGCCACTGCGTGCCGGCGGAGATACGGCTCGGATCGTACAGTTTGACTCCGAAATCGATACGGAAAATCAGGATTGAGAGGTCAAAACGCACTCCCACTCCGTAACTCCACGCAATCTGCTTGTAAAACTCATCAAAGAGGAACACACCGCCCGGTTGGGTCTGATAACTGTCGATGGTCCAGATATTGCCGGCATCGGTGAATGCCGCCAGCTCCATATACCGCAGTACCTTGAAGCGGTACTCCAGGCTGGCATCCAGATGGATATCTCCCGCCTGCAGGTCATATACCAGCGCCGAACCCGTTCCGCGGAACGTACCGGGGCCCAGTGTACGCGCCTGCCATCCGCGGTTGCCGTTCGCTCCGCCGCCGAAATAGCGTTTCTGGAACGGCACGGCACTCGCGTTGAGGTACGGCACTACGACACCTAACCCCAGATGGGTCACCAACTGGTGCTTGGGGTTGATCACGCCGTGGTAGGTGAAATTGAAGTCTCCTTTGGCGTACTGCGCAAACGGTATCCGCCAAAGGACGTAAGCCCCATTATTATTCCGCGAGAAACCGCAGGCTTTGCTCAGACCGTAGAGGGCGTTACCCGCCGTCTCTACCTGCAAAGCCAGCTGTACGTACGAACGCTCGGGATGACGGGCGTTATAGTTGGAATAAGAGCAGGTGTAGCTCCAGTCCAGAATAAAATGATCTTCGTAACTGGCTTTGAAGACCGAAGACTTGTTCATGAAATCTTCCCGGAACCGGTCTGACACCCATGGCAGGTAGATATAGTTGATATCAACGAGGTTGAACTGGTGGGTCCACCCGCTGCCGGCTTTCCGGGGGATGATATAACTCAGTCCGGCATTGGCAATCGTACGGGTGTATTCATCCGGCCGTTGCTGGTAGTTATAGGCGATATTCACCTTCACATTGGACGGGAAGAGCAATCCTGCTTCCGCCTTGGCCTCTATAGCCCGTCCGCCGTTGGCGCGCCATTCATAGGAAGCGCGGCCGCCCAAGGTCAGTACCTCCGCGCCGTGGAAGATATTCTTGTTGCTGTAGTTCAGCCCGGCAGCTATACCCCAATCGCCTGCGCTGTAAGTTCCCTCCACCTCGGCGGAGACGGAGTTGAGCTTTCCGCGCGAGACGGTGATACGGCAATCCAGCAGGGAGTCCTCCACCGGCGTGAACGCTATATCGACATACTTCACCGGCGGCAGGGCATTCATCCGGGCATAGGTCCGCTCCACGCGCCACTCGGCATAACGGTCTCCGGCCTTTAGACGGCTGGCACGACGCAACGCGTTCTTGCGCAAGAACGGATGGTCCTGACTGTAGTGCACGTCGCGAATATAATAACGGGTATGGAGCCGCTTGAGAGCTGCGGAGTCGAGTTCCGCCACGTACGGAGCCATATGGATACGGATATCCACCTCGTTGGTATTCAACGAACTGTCGGCAGTAAACTCCAGCATCGACTTCTCGAAATAGAAATAGCCTCTGTTCCGGATGGCGGTGGTGATACGCGCCCGCTCTTCGTCCAGCACGGAGGTGGAGAACTGCTCGCCTTCACGCACCAGACACCGCTGTTTGTTTTCCGCTATCTTCCGCACATCCGCCATCGGGATATCCACCTCGTAATGGCGGATCTTGTAGGGTTGGCTTGCGGTCACGAGATACGTCAGCCGGACTTTGCGTTTCTTATATACTTTCTGGGTATCCACACGGGCCTGGAAATAGCCCATATTATTCATCTGCTGGCGCAACTGCTGCATGCTCACGCGGGTCAGTTCCTCGTCGTAGATAACGGGGGCTTCTCCCATCTTATGCGCATTACGCGCCAGCCGTTTGTTGCTCTTCGTGGTCGTGTCCCGGGGAGCCGTGTTATACACATGAAGCTGTAATTTCCAGAAACCGAGAATCTCGGTGTTCTGCTTCTGACGCAGGTAGTTTCGGAGCGAAGAAGTGGAGACGCTCTTGTCATCCGTACATTTGACGGTCGCCTTGTCCAGCAGATACTCGCCCTGCGGCACATATTTCGTAGTGCTGCAGGATGCCAGTACGAGGACCAGCGCCAGCAATATGTAGTGCTTACTTCTCACCTCTTCTGAATTCTGCCAGGACGATGGCGGTAGCAATCGACACATTCAGGCTCTCGGATGTCTCTGTGCCCTTGGGATAAGAGGGGATACGGATAGGGTGCGTGACAAATTTCCGCACCTCCTCGGAGATACCGTTTCCTTCGTTTCCCATAATGATTACTGCGTGACCGGCTTCGGACTGTAAGACTTCATACATATCTTTCCCGTCCAGCAATGTGCCGTAGAGGGGGCATTGCTGCGTCGCAAGCCACTCGGGCAGGTTCGCATAATGCACACGCACGCGTACAAGCGCCCCCATGGTAGCCTGAACGACCTTGGGGTTATAGCAATCGGCGGTGTCGCGGGAACAGACAATATCGTGTACCCCGAACCAGTCACAGGTACGGATAATCGTGCCTAAGTTTCCGGGGTTCTGCACCCCGTCGAGCACCAGCAAAATCTCTCTCCCCGCCCTCTCCTCAAGAGAGGGAGCTAAAGGAAGGACGGGTTTGCGGAAGACGGCAATAGTGCCTTGTGGCGTTTTGAGGCCGCTCATCTGCTCTATCTCCGCCCGCGTAGCATTCTCGCCCTCACGGTAGAGATAGAGCAGTTCAAAGCCTTTCTGCAACTCTTCCACGCATTTGTCCCCTTCGGCTACAAAGAGCCCGAGTTCGTCGCGGAATTTCTTCTGTTGCAGAGAGCGCACCTGTTTTATTTGCGCTTTACTAATGCTCAATTTTGAATTTTTAATTTTTAATTTTTAATTCAATACGCGTTCATCTGCGCTTTAACCGTCTCGTTGATGAAATCGGCGAACTCCTGAATGGTCATGGAGCCCTTCTCCTCTGCGCCTTGCTGGCGGACGGAGACAAGACCCTGCTCCGCCTCTTTCTCACCGACGATAAGCATGTACGGAATACGTTTCAGTTCGTTGTCGCGGATCTTACGGCCCAGTTTCTCGTTGCGGTCATCTACGATAACGCGGACGTCCTGAGCCTCCAGCATCTCTTTCACTTTCCATGCGTACTCGTTGCTCTTCTCGGAGATCGGCAGTACCACCGCCTGGTCCGGCGTCAGCCAGAGCGGGAACTTGCCCGCCGTATGCTCGATGAGGACGGCTACGAAACGCTCCATGGAGCCGAACGGCGCACGGTGGATCATGACGGGACGGTGTTTCTGGTTGTCTTCGCCCGTGTATTCCAGTTCAAAGCGCTCCGGCAGGTTGTAGTCCACTTGGATGGTACCGAGTTGCCAACGACGACCGAGGGCATCCTTTACCATGAAGTCGAGTTTCGGACCATAGAAAGCCGCTTCGCCGGTCTCTTCGCGAGCGGGGAGGTTCATTTCTTTGCAAGCCTCGCGGATAGCGTTCTCTGCGTGCTCCCATATCTCGTCAGAACCCACGTATTTCTCGTGGTTGTTCGGGTCACGGAGGGATATCTGCGCCTCGTAGTTCTCGAAGTTAAGCGCCTTGAAGATGATATTGATGATCTCCATGACGCGGATAAACTCTTGTTTCACCTGGTCCTGACGGCAGAAGATATGGGCATCGTCCTGCGTGAACGAACGCACGCGGGTCAAGCCGTGCAGCTCGCCGCTCTGCTCGTAGCGATAGACCGTACCGAACTCCGCGCAGCGGAAGGGCAGATCCTTGTAGCTCTTCGGGCTGTTCTTGTATATCGCGCAGTGGTGCGGGCAGTTCATCGGCTTAAGCATATATACCTCGCCTTCCTCCGGCGTGGTGATAGGCTGGAAGGAGTCCTTGCCGTAGTGGTCCCAGTGACCGGAAGTCATATACAGCTGCTTGGAACCGATATGCGGAGTGATGACCTGCTGGTAACCGTAGCGCTTCTGGATTTTCTTCAGGAAATCCTCCAGACGCAGACGCAACGCCGTGCCTTTCGGCAGCCAGATAGGCAGACCTTTGCCTACCATGTCGGAGAACATGAACAGCTCTAATTCCTTGCCTATCTTACGGTGGTCACGTTTCTTCGCCTCTTCGAGCAGTGCCAGATACTCGTCCAGCATTGCTTTCTTCGGGAAGGAGATACCGTAGATACGGGTCATCATAGGCCGTTTCTCATCGCCGCGCCAGTAAGCCGCGGAGCAACTCAGCACTTTGACTGCCTTGATCGGCTCGGTGCTCAGGAGGTGCGGACCCTTGCAAAGGTCGGTAAACGCACCCTGCGTATAGGTGCTGATATGGCCGTCCTCCAGCTCGCTGATCAGTTCGCATTTGTACGTCTGACCTTTGTCGCCGAACGCCTTCAGCGCATCGGCTTTGGAGATTGACTTCTTGACCAGTTGCTCTTTCTTCGCGCGCAACTCCATCATTTTTGCCTCGATAGCCGGGAAGTCGGTATCTTTGATAACCACGCCCTCGGGCGGCATCACGTCGTAATAGAACCCGTTCTCGATAGCGGGACCTATACCGAACTGGATACCCGGATACAACTCCTGCAGCGCTTCCGCCATAAGGTGGCTGGAGGTGTGCCAGAAAGCATGCTTCGCTTCCTCGTCCTCCCATTTGTGCAACTTGATAGCCGCATCCTCGGTAATGGGGGTATTCAATTCTACAATCTTCTCATTGATACTTGCGCACAGAATATCCTGCGCCAGACGTGTGCTGATCGACTCAGCTACCTGCAGCGGCGTCACGCCGCTCTCATACTCACGGACGCCTCCGTCCGGAAAAGTAATTTTAATCATAATATGGTGTATTTTGTGATATTCTTTCAAAAACGGCTACAAAATTACTAAAAAATTTTGATATGTGCAAATTTTATTGTACCTTTGCAGGAAAATTCAGATATTACCGCTAAAAAAGACTTATCATGAAAAAGATTTTCCTATTGGGTACGATGCTTGCGGCGATGACGGCAGCGAGCGCAAAAGTGGATATGCAAGCGCATATGGGTACGAGCGAAGCGCAAGAGGCCTACAGCACGTATCAAGCCAAGCAAAAGGCTTATTACTCCGGCAACTATAGTTACGACGAGTTACGCAAACTGAGCGGCAACGACCTTTTCGGTGCCCTGAACACCCTTATGGGCAACACCAGCCGGATAGGCGACAGCCGTTTAAGTTACAACTCGCTCCGCTACGCGTACGTAGATGTGGACAAGGACCTGAACAAATCCGGATATATCATCGGTTATTACGACGGAGCGTCTTTTTCCGCCACTTGGGACAGCGGCAAAACATGGAACCGCGAGCATACATGGCCGCAGTCCAAAGGGGCGAACAGCTCCACCCCGATGGGGCATGATATGCAGTCCGTACGTCCGGCACGGGTTGAGCAGAACAGCGACCGCGGCAATACCGCCTACGGCGAGAGCAGGGCATATTACGACCCGGACGAGGTGAGCATCAACAACACCTATTACAACCCCGCCAACTTGGGTTCGTACCGCGGAGACGCCGCACGCGTGATCCTCTACGATTATGTGGTCTATGGCGAAGCGGGAGGACATAAGAACTCCCTCTACAACGGCGAGGCACAGCTCCTGTCCAAATTAGGCGGCAGCGGTGTCTTCGAGTCCATCCCGGTCCTGCTCAAATGGCATATGAACGACCCGGTATCGCTCACCGAAATGGTGCGTAACGACGGAGGCCAGAACTACCAGGGCAACCGCAATCCGTTCATCGACTATCCGGAGATGGCGATAGAGATGCTGCAGAACGTCTCGGGCGTCACCACCTATACCGTTACCGCCACCGGCGCACCGCTTTGGCCTGCCTACCGGCTGACACTCAAGAGCGGTTTCATCGCCTATCTAGGCACCAAAGACAGCCGCCCGGAGTATGTCACCGTCACCGGAGCCTCGTATTCGTATAACAAAGAGAACGGCAGGCTCACCCTCACGAATGTCACCGGCAAGGTATCTATCTCGTCCCCGTGGGAAGAAGAGGAGGTGACGGCGCTGGAGTTCGCGCCGGTGGAGCGTCATTCCTATAAAACAATCCGCCACGGACAGGTGGTGATTGTCCGTGACGGAAAGATTTTCAACGTCTTGGGTCAGATGATCCAATAAGATTCATCCTCTCCTTTGTACTTTGTACATCGTCCCTTTGTACGTTGTACATCGTCCCTTTGTACATTTATTGGTGCTGCTCGCGGAGCAGGTCGTTCACCGTCTTTACGGGGTTGAAGGTGCTTACCGGCACTTCCACGAAGATGGTGTTCCAGCGGCTCATAGCGCCGTTCCAGAGACCCGGCAGCTCCAGAGCCAGCAGTTCCTTGCCGTCCTTCGACTTGTTGGAGATAAAGCCTGTCTGCGGATCTACGTAGTCCGGCAGGTTGAACGGTTTCCCCTCGTAATCCTTGATAGCGCATACCAGATCCACCGGATTGAAGTGGGTCGATTGGGCCATCAGTTCGGGGTCGCTTATCTGGGTGGACTCGAGTATCTGGCAGCTGATTGAGCCGTCCGCCTCGCGTACCAGGAACGGTCCGCCGCCGGGTTCGCCGGTGTTCTTCACCACGCCGCATACGCGGATAGGACGGTTCAGCCGGGCGCGCTCCTCGTCGCTCAGGTCCGGGTTCTGCAATGCTTCAAAGACACGTTTCTGCTCGGTGACAAGTACACCCGCAAGGATCTGTTTGTAACGGACGGTGTCTTTCTTGAGCCGGTCGGGCACCACATTGTCGATATTCTTGATGAACACGATATCCGCGTCCTGTTGGTTGAGGTTCTCGATGAGCGCTCCGTGTCCGCCCGGACGGAAAAGCAGTTTGCCGTCCTTCGTGCGGAACGGCGTACCATCCGGATTAGCCGCCAGCGTGTCGGTACTCGGCAGCTGCTCGGAGAAGGTAACGTCGTATTTCACGCCGTATTTGTCTTCGAATTTCTTGAGGTTGTCAGCTATGTGCTGGCGGAAAAGCGGCAGGTGGTCATGGCTTACCGTAAAATGCAGATAGACAACCGGTTTCTTGCCATTCTCGGCAGGCTCGGCGCAATAGAGCGCTCCCTCTACCAAATGCTCCAGCGCAGGCGTACGTGCGCCGTCACGGTATTTATGGAAGAGGAGCAGACCTTTCGGCAGCTCGCCGTAGTGCATATCCTGCAGCAGGTAACGCACCGCCTCCTGTCCCTCCTTGCCGCTCAGCTGCGGGCCGAAAGCGAAGCAGTCTTTATGTGCCAGGAAATCCTGGATAAACGGAGTCTCAATACCGTCCTCCAGATACTGGAAAAGGTTCTTGAACATACGGCTGGCAGCACCCGAAGCCGGTACGAATTTGAGAATCTTGTGTCCTTCCTTGAGGTATTGCTGCCAGGCAGCGATGTACTCCTCCTGCTCCGCGCGTTTGGGAGCCAGGATACCATTCTTGGTCGAAGCCGGAGCTACGATGTCCAACTGCGGAAAACCGTTACGGAAACACTCCAGCTGCGCTTCCGCTTTCTCTACCGAGATACCCCGTGCCTGCAACTGCTCGAGGTCTTGTGCATTGAATTCATTCATGGTTGATAGTATCAGTTAGTAAACAAAAATATCTTTGAGTTTGAGGTTCCTAACCTCACCCAGGCTCTTGAGATAGTCCATATCCAGCTCTTTCGGGTCGCCCAGAACCATGTAGCGGTAGGTCTTGTCGGCCATGTGCGCTTTCTGGAAGGCTACTATATCGTCCATCGTGAGGTGCTGCACCTGTTCATAGACCTGCTCGTAGAGGTCGCTCTTCCATCCCAAACGGGTGTATCGCACATAAGCGTCAATGGGCTGCGAGCGGACATAACGCGTTTGTCCCAACTTATGGAGGGCAGAAGCCTTG
Organism: uncultured Bacteroidales bacterium; assembly: GCA_902774995.1. Classification (GTDB taxonomy): domain Bacteria; phylum Bacteroidota; class Bacteroidia; order Bacteroidales; family Paludibacteraceae; genus Colicola. The sequence continues at coordinate 15,027 of CACYKR010000010.1, forward strand.
GCGTTCTCAAACGCCGCTTCCGATTGCGGCATATGGTCGCATATCTCCGTCAGAGTCTCGATACACTCTTTGAGTTTGTCGTTCTGGGTCAGCACGCCCTTGAAGATATAGTTCGCCTCGCCTTGGTAGTCCGCCGTTCTGTAGTCCGCCCACGCGGTGTAGCACAGGGCGCGCGACTCACGCATCTCTTGGAACACGATACCGCCCATCGAGCCGGCGAAATACTCGTTGAAGAGGTACGCCGCAGCCAGATCCTTCGGGTCGTACAGCTCTCCCCAGTTGGCGTACGCGGCGATGAAGACGTTATTCGCCTTGTACGGTGCTACAAGCACCTCGGCTTTGTCCACCGGCAGGCGCTGGGCACGCGGCAAGTCCTTGCGAAGCGAGGCATCGGCTTTCGCCATGATCTGCGACGAAGCCAGCATCCGTTTCACCTCCTCCTCGCTCAGCGGGCCGTAGTATTCCACCCGCCGGATGACCGGCAGCACGGCTCTGAGGCGTGTCAGCAACTCCGGTGCCGACAGTTTCTTCATCTGTTTCGGGGTCAGGATACGGCGGTGAGCGGCCTCGGCACCGTAGATACCGTAGGCACTGAGTTTGGAGAAACACTCCCGCTGGTCGTTCTTGGCATCGGCGTGCTCTTTCTTCTCATCCCGGATAATCTCCTGGAGCACCGCCTTGTCGGGTTTCGCACTCAGCACGTGCTCCTCCATGAGCCGCAGTGCCTCGGGCATCGACTCGTTCAGACCGTGCAGGTAGAAATAGGTGTTGTTCTGTCCCACTACCGTCACTGCCTCCGCCGCCTGGGTATAAAGCGCCTGCTGGTAAGCGGCGGTGGAGAGCGTAGCGGTACCGAGATAGCCCAGAAGCTCTGCGGCGAACTCCAGCTTCGGATCCTGCGTAGCTCCCTGTTGCGCGACAAACGTCAGGTCGGTCAGTTCGTTCTCCGTATTCCGGCAATAGAGCAGCTCCACGCCGTTCGGGAGCACCGTCCGGCTCAGGTCTTTCTCAAAATCCAGGAACTGCGGTCGGGGACGTTCGGTCTCGATAGCCATGACGCTCTCGTAGAAAGAAGAGTTCTTCCCGCGGTTCATCTCGATAGGCGTGATAGCCGGTTTCTCCATCTTAGGCGGGTTGGCGTCCTCGTGGTGCTGCTTGAAGACACAGGCGTAACTGTCGGTGAAGTATTTATTGGCTACGCGGACAATATCGTCTTTGGTAATCTGCTCCTTGCGCTCCATGTCACGAACGATCTCCTCGTACGGTATCTGATAGACATGAGCGGAGATGAATTTCTCCACACGGGCGTCGTTGTCCTGCAAGGCCAGCAGCTCGTTGCGCTTGGCGTTGCGGAGGATAGCTGCCAGCAGATCGGCGGAGAAATCGCCTTTCTTGAGTTTCTCTATCTCCGCCAAGAGGATAGCACGCACCTGCTCCGGGGTCTGTTTCTGTTTGGGCGAGCCGTAGAGGAAATAGGTGGTGTAATCGCCTTCCGGCAAGGCAAAAGCGCCGGAAGCGAGCAGCGTCTGGCGTTGGTCTATATCCAGATCGAACAGACCGCACTTGCCGTTCTTGAGCACCGCGTCCAGCACCTCGATGACCGGATAATCCTCGTCCGTCACCGCCGGCATCTTCCATGCCAGCCACACCTCCGGTGCCTCGTTGCCATAGACGACGGTGTCCTTGTGCGTCTTGAGCGACGGCTGGTCGTAATGCACCGGCTTCGGTGTCTCTTTGGGGTCCCACGTGCCGAAATACGTATCTATGACTTCTATCGCTTCGTCGTACTCGAAATCGCCGGCGAGACAGAGGGCTACGTTGTTCGGGCGGTAGTACGTGTCGTAGAAAGCGCGTATGTTCTTGATACTCGGGTTCTTGAGATGCTCCTGGGTGCCGAGAACCGTGTGCTGGCGGTACGGGACAGCAGGGAAGAGCGTCTGGTCGATAGCCAGCCACACCTTGCGGAAGTCCATGGTGGCGTTCATGTTAAACTCCTCATACACCGCCTCTAATTCCGTGTGGAAACCGCGGATGACGAGGTTCTGGAACCGGTCGGCTTCAATGATAGCCCACCGCCCCAACTCCGTGGAAGGAATTACCTCGTGGTAACAGGTCATGGAGGTGGAGGTATAGGCATTCACGCCCGTAGCGCCGATGCCGGACATCAGTTTGTCAAACTCATTGGCGATAGCGATCTTCGATCCCTCGTAAGAGAACGAGTCGATCTGATGGTAGATAGCCTTGCGCTGTTCGGGGTCGGTGGTGTGACCATAGAGTTCGTAGAGCGAGTCGATGGCAAGGAGGTTCGGCAACTCTTTCCCGTAGTCCGTCGTGCCGTACCGCTGCGTACCTTTGAACATGATATGCTCCAAATAATGCGCCAGCCCGGTGGACTCCAGCGGGTCGTTGGCGGCACCGGCACGCACTGCGATGAGAGTCTGGATCTCCGGCTTGGCTGTGTTACGGCTCATATATACCGTCAAACCGTTCTCCAACGTGTATATACGCGCCTGAAGAGGGTCGCCGTCCACTGTACGGTACGTATATTCCTTCGCCTCCACGGAGGAGATACAAACGGCTATAACCGCCGCTACAAAAAAGATATATTTCCGCATATGCTGCCTGTAATGTTTAAAATAGGTATGGTTCGCTCATTTTTGCCCGACTTTGCAACTTTGCTACAAAGGTACTGCTTTTTTTTGACATATGCAAGAGGAAGGGTCATTTTCTTCAATTTATCGGGTTTAGCGTGTATGCAAACGCCTTGATACACAATAGATTATAAGATAGCTATCGGAGGCAAGTCGGAGTCATATCGGAGTCATATCGGAGTCAAATGCTGTAAAAGACCTGCACGCTCCACTCCAAAAAGTTGCCGATTATTAAGATTCGGGCGTTATGAAAAGGGGGTGTGCCAATCGTTTTGACACACCCTCTTGTCGATTCTAAAAAGCGGAGCGGTCAGAAGATGCTGTTACTCAGCAGGAGCAGGGGCAGGCTCGCCGACAAACTCGCCGGAGGTGAGCTGTTTGTAGATAGATGCCTCTACGCCCATGATAGCCGGAACGGCGAACACAACCAGCACCACTACAAGGAAGTTGCCGATAGCCTCCAGCCAGGAGATCTCTCCGATACCGAAGATAGCCTGAACAAGAGCTACAGCTACCTCCAAACACAATACCACCAGCAGCTCCGCGCCGAAGATACGCCATTTGTTACCGTAAGTAAGGCGGTTGGACTCATGCAAAGCATCCATGGCATTCATCTCCTTGTCCACGAAGAGGACAGCCGCAAACGACCATGCTACCGAAATAACGATTCCCGGAATGATGCCGAAGAAGAAACCTACCATGACAGCGCCGAACATAAGCGCCGAGAGGATAAAGAACTCACCCATATTCTTGCGGTACTTGCCGTCAAAGATAAAGAGCGGGTTCATCACATTGCCCTTAGCCATCTGCGCAGGCAGCGAAGCCATGGCTATCGTAGTGCCGACGTTCAGATAGGGAATCCAGATAGTCACCAGATACAGAAACGCCGCCAGAACGAGGCTCAGATAATTGACTAACGCGAGACCAAGACCGTCCTTGATTGTCGCAATGATGTTCAGTTTTTTCATACTCAATGATATTTAGGGTTGATTAGTTGATTGGCTGATTATAAGTTTACGCGCACAAAGGACAAGCGATAAGTCTTGCCGGGTTGGATAGCCGATAAGACACCTCCCTGGGAAGCGCAGCAGGTGACTGCCGCATGGGTGCCGCCGGCACCTATACGGATGGGATATAGGCCGATTCTGGCTCCATCCTCGTCATTGATCTGCACCACCACCTTGACAATACTCTCCTCCGGTTTGTCCATCTTCAGGTCAATCAAGACACAACCGTCCTTGTCCGCTTTCACGGCTTCGGCGGTGAAACGGATCATATTACCGTCGGAACCGTTAATCGCTACCTTCTCCGATTCGCCGGCTACTGTCTCCTGCTCCACTGGCGTTTCTTCGTTTGCCGCATCCCCGAGGGGCTCTTCCGCTCCCTCGGCGGCTAAAGAATCCGGCATCTCTTCTGCCATTTCCGTTACTGCTTGCTCCTGCTGGTCAGAAGCCTGTCCTTCTGCGGGTTTCGTGCCGCACGCGATTAGCGCCATACTCAGGACCGCTAACGCCAGATAAGTACATTTTTTCATATAATGCGGGTATTAAAAGTTTCGACAATTAGTTCAAAACCGCTGCAAAGATATAACATTTTTTCTAATTATGCAAGTTTTATTTGCAAATATTGAAAAAAAAGTGTACTTTTGCAACTGTTTTGAACTAATAGCCATGAAAAAGGTATTTTTTTGTATTCTATTCATCTTAATATGTACGCTGACTCCATGTGCTCAACCGATAGCCGTCAAAGGGGCTGATGTGAGTTGGGTGACGGAGCAGGAGGCGGACGGCGTGGCGTTCCGTAATGCGGCGGGCGACACCACGGATCTGTTTGTTATCATGCGCGAGGAGGGCGTGAACGCCATCCGGCTGAGGGTGTTCGTCGCTCCCGTGGCTTCGGGTTACGGACCATGGTGCGACCTGCAAGACGCAATTGTCAAAGCCCGGAGAGCGCAGGCGCAAGGGATGGAAGTGATGATTGATTTTCATTACAGCGATTTCTTCGCCGACCCGGGTTGCCAGCGGATACCTGCATCATGGCAAGACACATCGCTACAAGCGCTAAAGGAGCGAGTGGACCGTTATACCCGCGAGTCGATGGAGAGGCTGCGTGCGGCAGGCATCACGCCGCGGTGGGTGCAGGTGGGCAACGAGACGACGAGTGGCATGTTACTCCCCACCGGCCGCATCCAATGGGAAGACCAACCGGGACACCGTTTTGACCGATATGTAGCACTCAGCAACGCCGGCTACGAAGCCGTCAAGGCCGTTTGCCCGAAGACAGAAGTAGTGATACACATTGACAATGGTTTTCAGGCCTGGGAAGGTGACTGCTGCTGGTTCCGTGAGTATATAGAGGCGGGCGGCAAGGTGGATGTGATAGGTCTGTCGCATTACGCCACGCCGGAGTTTTGGAACAAGGACTCCGTGCATGTGCCATCGAACATCAATGCAGCGAAGTCGGTAGAAGCCTTGCACAGGAAATTCGGCAAGCCGGTGATGCTGGTAGAGACAGGATTCCCGACCGACGACCCGGAACTATGGCGGACGGCGATGAGCGACCTCTATGCACGTCTGCAAGCCGGAAAGAGCTGTGCCGGCGTGTTCTACTGGGAGCCGCAGGTATTCCGGTGGTGGCGGCCGGGATATTACATCCGCAACGACTGGGGCGCGTATAACATGGGCGCCTTCACCTGGGACGGCCAGCCGATGAAAGGCTTCCTACCGGAGTAAGGAAGCTTTTCATTATTTAGAAAAAACAAGAAAAAACTAAAAAACAACAGGATCCCATTCCAAACAGTTAGAATGGACGACGCGGGGCACGGGACAATCTGGGATCATTACCATCGTCGCCAGATCCGCTGGTAGTGGTTGAAGTACTATCGCCGGATGTACCCAAAATAACGTGCATGCGTATGCTGTCTATGGACAAAGCGGGTGTTATATAATGCCTTTTCATTCTCGAAGGGATTTTATAGTTGACTGGTTGGATAGTCCACTAGTATTCTAGTTTAGTAGTCTTCTTGTATAGTAGGGTTTTAGTTAGCGGAGTTGGAGTCCCATTACGTTGTAGCGGATGTTGTCACGGATGATGACCAGTTCGCCGTTCTCCAAGTGTTTTTCTGATCCGCCAAACTTGACGGATGTGTTTTCTACGCCGGTCGCCACTTGTTCTTGCAATACGATGCGCGCAGGCATGCCCTGACGGACAGGCGAGGCGGCAGGAGAGCTACGCAAAGAAGGAATATCGAAATACGCCCGGAAGCCATACATATTATTATCCGTATTGGGCCAATACAATGTATTGTTTGCTCCTAAAAACAAATAATTCTTGTTGTAGATACCTAAATGTTGCTGATCCAAGTTGCCGATAAAGCGCACAAGGGCGGTTCGTTCTTCATCTTCCACGCCGACAATGGTGTCGCCCTTCGATTTGGTAATCGTAACATTATAGAATATGAGTTCGGTCAGTTTCTCACCTGTGTTTGCCCATTTCAGGAGATACGGCACACCTGCCACAAGGTTGTCCGTCTTGCGCATCTCTATGTCTAATCGCGACGAGCCAAGCACTTTAGCTCCCACAAACTCATAGAGTTCGCAACCGGCTATCGGACTGGTAGCAAGTGCTGATGCCGACAAGTCAAACGGCAAACAGAGGGTATTGAAATCACCGTCTTTATACAGCGTACGGGTGATAGTAATCGATGGAACGGCAACATTGATTAAGTTTTGCAAATCGGCTTCAATCGTTTCTCCTGTTTCATGAATAGAAGGCGCGGTGCCTCCGACAAGCACAGTCTTTCGCGGTGCGGAAGAAGCAGACTGACCTCCGCTGGCATTCACGGAGCGAACACGCCAGTAATATTCGTGGTCATCCGGATCATTCAGACCTTCCACATGCGCACTCGTACCGTTAACCGTCATGTTGTTGTATTCACCCACCATATTATGGAAATCTTCGTCAGTCGCTACGTCCAAACGGTAGGAATCGGCACCGGCTACGGCATCCCATTCCACGTCGAAACTCTCTGATGTGATATTGCTTGTTCTCATCGGAGCGCGGCTATGTGGAGCCGGATTAGCATCGGGAGCAGCTACTTCGGCAGTCTTGCCTGTCACGGCGAAGATGACAAGACCACAGTTATCATCTCCAGCACCTGTAAATTTTACGGAATCCAATAATTTGTGTTGATTTATAGGCATTTCGCAAACAACCGCATAACAGGATCTATTGTAATAGTTAAACTTGTGTGTTGTATCAACCTTTTCTTTCGTATTATCAGAATTATATCTATAATTTTTAAACGTAAAAGAGCAAAAACCAGTTGCTGATTCATCTACCACGCTATAATTACCGAAATTATCATGACAAGCCGCATATCTGTTATAATATGCAACAGCTTTTCCCACATCAGCATGGTCATAAAAATCAAATCGGGTCGTATCATTGGTTCTATCCGAATAATATGCGATAGCTCCCATATAACGCTTATCATCAGCAACACCTGAACCTGTTGCTGCAACTAAAAAATATAAATGCTGATAGCAACCGACATTCTTAAAGGTAAATTTACCTGTTAGAGTAATGCCTTTTCTTACACACAAAGCATTAGGACCATTGTAAGGAGCCAACTGCCAATATAACCCGGGAATAGAATCGGTAATACATTCCACATGACCGTCATCGGGAAAACCGGTATTCGCTTTATCTTTCCCCGCAATTGTACCGACAGTAGCTTGCGTAGCAAATGAATAACTAATAGGTTGTGCATTGTACATTTCCTGTGAAGATGCAAGTTGATCATTCGTTACATAATAAGAAGTAACCACTTCATTCGTAATTGTCGGGTGCGTACAACCCTCTATATAAACCACACTCTCTGCTATCACATCTCTATTAAAACACGTATCTTCTATCTCAAGTGGTTCAAACCACTTGCGTGCAGCAAAGTCTTCCTCTGTAGCAGTTAAATGTTCATCAGACCATGCGGCTGAAGCAATAAGCATTCCTGCGAGTAAAGTGAATAATTTTCTCATCTTATATTGGATTTAAATGTTACAAAAACAAAAAGACAGCACCCGGCATGACTACCGAGCACCGCCTAAAGCGTTGCGATTGTTTGTATTCGATTGATTAGCGGCGCATTCGCACCAAATGGGGGGTATTTCGCATATCCTCTCTAACAGTTATTATCAAAACCGGCGCAAAGGTACGAAAAATAATTGGAATATGCAAATATTTGAGAGTGAATTTTATTTTTTTATGGAAAAGCCGGAAAATCCGGAATTTCCGGACCGCTTTGTAAATCCGGAGGGGAGGAGAAGGTCAGCATATTTGCCGACGGTACAACAAAGAAGGAAAGGCCGAATGGGGGAGAAATGCCAGATCTGATTCGGCGGAAAAGAAGAAGGAAAACGCCCGAGGGATTAGCCTCGGGCGTTTGCAATCAGATATTATATCCATGTTATTTGCTAAATGGAACACATTCTACTCTTTCTGCAGTGCTAGTGGTTGTAGTTGTGGAGTTTCCATAAGTTTGTGATCGATTGCTTGAAGAAGAAACACCCATTGATCCGCTGATACTAGGACCTGTTAAACTTGCAGATGCACTCGAGGATGTACTACTAGAGTTGCTATAACCATTGCTATTAGAAGATGAATTAGAAGAAGATGTCGTTGTTGTTCTGGTGTACCCTGTAGTTTGGTATGTTCCCCTATTTCCATTTGCATCTCGGCACACTCCTCTACCTTCTTCTACAGACCGTACGATTCTTTGAGTAGCCTCATTCTTTGTGTTGTAGTTGTAATCGTCGGCGATTAAGTTTACATTGATGGCCAAAAATAGAGCGGCCACACTGAATAAAAACTTTTTCATTTTGTTTGTTGGCGGTTATATCCCATCGCCTCATCGGTTTTAAAATAGAATATGGTATAATAAATTCCCCATTAAAAGGGCTTTATTCATATGAAATAACAGTTGCTGAGTATTTATATATCTTTTGTTGGCGGTCTTTTTTTCTGTATTGGGCACTCGAACCTACTACATTTGAATAATATTCTTCATCCTCAAGATATTCATAATCTATGTCATATTTAAGGCCTATAACATCTATATTAGAGTAATATCTTCCATATTCTCTTTTCGCTTGTTCCAAACATATTTTGTTTATTTGGTCATATGAAAAATCTTTTGTATCATCTCTTGATCCCAAATGCCGCCACCCCGCTAAATACTCCCGGAAAGAATCAGCTGAAGACTTGTAAAGTTCGAACATTTCACCTGCATTTTGAATGCCAGAGACACTACCAATCACTCTGTAATTTTGAGCAGACATAGCAGAAATTCCAAAGATAAATAGCAACAGTAATAGTGCTTTTTTCTTTATTGCGTTCATAGTTTAGCAGCTGTTATCCCATCGCCTCATCGGTTTTAAATTGATTAATAAGTAATATGATATCTCATATCCAACTATATAAAAAGAAATATGAGCGTTTCTTACCATCCTTGAGGCTGTGAGAAATGCCCATACACCGATAAGCCACGCCCATATGTATATATACAATATGGACGTTTGTGACTTATTATTGGTGCATCTTTAAAACTTCTCACATTCCAAGGATTCCAATAAATCGCAAACGCGAAAAAATCAACATGTCACCGCTTTTTAGCGCTGTCGGAGCCAGCGGTCTGCTGAAAGACGGTGCAAAGGTACAACTATTTTTTGATATATGCAAATAATAAGTGCAAAATTTGCCGAAATACGTCACTTTAGGCAAAAAGCAGGCAAAACCGCAGCGGTTAGAACACAAAACTCCCCCACTCCGGCAAGGGAGAGGGGGAGTTTCATTGACCATTAGGTCATTTACGATTTGGTCATTTATTACTTAACTTCTTCGAAGTCAACGTCCTCGGCGGTTGGGTTGCCACCATTGTTGGTGTCGTTTGCGCCTCCGGCGTTGTTTGAGGTTGTTTGGGCTCCGCCCTGTTGTGCCTGCTGCTGTGCAGCGTACATCTCAGCGGAAGCAGCCTGGAAAGCGGACATCAGTTCGTTGTTGTAACGCTCGCAGTCGTCCGCGTTCTTTTTCTCATACGCCTCTTTGAGGTTCTTGAGCGCCGCCTCAATCGGAGCTTTCTTGTCTGCCGGGATCTTGTCACCCAGTTCGGCCAACTGCTTCTCTGTCTGGAAGATAGTAGCGTCTGCTTTGTTGAGTTTGTCGGCTTGCTCTTTGGCTTTCTTATCAGCCTCAGCGTTAGCTTCAGCCTCAGCTTTCATACGCTTGATCTCTTCGTCAGACAGACCAGAGGATGCTTCAATACGGATCTTCTGCTCCTTGCCGGTAGCTTTATCCTTGGCAGTGACGTTCAAGATACCGTTGGCGTCGATATCGAAGGTAACCTCAATCTGCGGTTCGCCACGACGTGCCGGCATGATTCCATCGAGGTGGAAGATACCAATCTGCTTGTTCTGGGCAGCCATCGGACGCTCACCTTGGAGCACTTTGATCTCTACAGAAGGCTGGTTATCTACCGCGGTAGTGAAGGTCTCGGTCTTCTTGGTCGGGATAGTGGTGTTCGCCTCAATCATCTTGGTCATGACACCTCCCATGGTCTCGATACCGAGGCTCAGCGGGGTTACATCGAGCAGGAGGACATCCTTGACATCACCCGTGAGGACACCACCTTGGATCGCTGCGCCAACTGCTACTACCTCGTCGGGGTTAACGCCTTTGGACGGAGCTTTGCCGAAGAATTTCTGTACAGCATCCTGGATAGCCGGGATACGAGTCGAACCACCAACCAAGATGATTTCGTCGATATCGGAGGTCTTCAATCCGGCATGCTCGAGGGCGGTACGACACGGAGCGATGGTACGCTGGATAAGGTCGTCGATGAGTTGCTCAAATTTCGCACGAGTCAGCGTCTTAACCAAGTGTGCAGGTACGCCGTTTACCGGCATGATATACGGCAGGTTGATTTCCGTAGAGGTAGAAGAAGACAGCTCGATCTTCGCTTTCTCGGCAGCCTCTTTCAGACGCTGCATCGCCATCGGGTCTTTGCTCAGGTCGGCACCGCCGTTCTCGTTCTTGAACTCCTGAACGAGCCAGTCGATAATACGGTGGTCGAAATCATCACCACCAAGGTGGGTATCACCATCGGTTGCTTTTACCTCGAAGACACCGTCACCGAGTTCGAGCACGGATACATCGTGGGTACCACCACCGCAGTCGAAGACTACAATCTTCATATCCTTGTTGGACTTGTCGAGTCCATAAGCCAAGGCAGCTGCAGTCGGCTCGTTGACGATACGGCGTACGTTGAGACCTGCGATCTCGCCGGCTTCCTTAGTAGCCTGACGCTGCGAGTCGTTGAAGTATGCCGGCACGGTGATGACAGCTTCGGTGACCTCCTGTCCGAGGTAGTCCTCAGCGGTTTTCTTCATCTTCTGAAGGATGATAGCCGAGATCTCCTGCGGGGTGTAGAGACGTCCGTCGATGTCCACACGCGGGGTGTTGTTATCGCCTTTAGTTACCTTATAAGGAACACGCGCGATTTCAGACTGCAAGCGGTCGTAGGTCTCACCCATGAAACGCTTGATAGAATAAATAGTTTTGGTCGGGTTTGTGATGGCTTGACGTTTAGCCGGATCACCTACTTTACGCTCACCGCCTTCAATAAATCCGACAACAGACGGAGTAGTACGCTTACCTTCAGCGTTAGCAATAACGATAGGTTCGTTACCCTCCATAACGGCTACACACGAGTTGGTAGTACCGAGGTCAATTCCAATAATCTTAGACATAGTATTTTTCCTTTCTTTAATTAATTTTCGATTTATAGTTTACTAGTCTACTAGTTTTCTAGTTTACTAGTCACCCAAATAATGACAAATCGTGTGCCAAACAAAAAAGCCTGCCAAATTGGCAGACTTTCATGTCAGGTCGTAACCGTAATGCTTGAGGCGGGAGATGTTGGAACGCCAATCTTTGTCCACTTTGACGAAGAGCTGGAGGAAGACCTGCTTCCCGAAGAAGTCCTCTATGTCCTTGCGAGCTTGCGAGCCGACGCGCTTGAGGGCAGAACCGGCCTTGCCGATGATTATGCCCTTCTGGGAGTCGCGCTCGCAGTAGATGACGGCATCTATGCGGATGAGTTTGTCCTCTTCCTTGAAGGACTCCACCTCCACCTCGACGGAGTACGGGATTTCCTTGTCGTAGTTGAGGAGGATCTTCTCGCGGATAATCTCATCTACGAAGAACCGTGCCGGTTTGTCGGTGAGTTGGTCTTTGGGGAAGAACGGCGGTCCGACAGGCAGTGCTTCTTTGATGGCATCGAAGAGCTGCGCTACGCCGAAACGCTCCTGTGCGGAAATGGGGAATATTTCAGCCTCGGGCAGTTGGTTGTGCCAGAAAGCCACAAGGGACTCCAGCGTCTCCTGGGTAGTAAGGTCAATCTTATTGATAATAAGGAACACGCGCGTACCTGCCGCAGCCATGCGCTTTACCTTCTCCAGAAAATCGGCATTGCGGTCGGCAGTGTCCTGCGGTTCGGTCACATAGAGGAGCACGTCGGCATCCACGAGGGCGGAGCGGCTGAACTCCAGCATCTTCTCCTGCAAGCGGTAGTTCGGGGAGAGGACACCCGGTGTATCGGAATAGACCATCTGGAAATCCTCGCCGTTGACGATACCGAGGATGCGGTGGCGGGTAGTCTGCGCCTTCGAGGTAATGATGGACAGACGCTCGCCCACCAAGGCGTTCATGAGGGTCGATTTGCCTACGTTGGGGTTGCCAACAATATTTACAAACCCGCTCTTATGTACCATTTTGTCATTTACCATTTTGTCATTTACCATTCTAATAATACCTTTCCGCACTGACCGCTGACCATGACATCGAAGCCTTTCTGGAAATCCTCGAACTTGAAGCGGTGGGTGATGACCGGACTGAGGTCCAGTCCTCCGAGGAGCATCTGCTCCATCTGGTACCATGTCTCCCACATCCGGCGGCCGGTGATACCTTTGATAGTCAGTGCATTGAAGATGACGTCCGACCAGTTCACCTGCGTATTGGAGGGCAGAATACCTAATTGGGCTATGTTCGCTCCCTTGTACATATGTGCAATCATATCATTGAAAGCCGCCGGTGCACCGCTCATCTCCAGTCCCACATCGAAACCTCTGATGCCTAATTGCTTCATCGCACCTTCAACGGTCTCGCCTTTGGAACCGTCAACCGTCAGCGTGGCACCCATCTTCTTGGCTATCTCCAGCCGGAGCGGGTTAAGGTCTGTAACGACGATGTTCTTCGCGCCGGCGTAACGGCAGATACCTGCCGCCATCGTTCCGATGAGTCCTGCGCCGGTAATCAGCACATCCTCGCCCAGAAGCGGGAAAGCCAGTGCCGTGTGGGTGGCGTTACCGAAGGGGTCCATAATGGCGGCGAAGTCATCGGGAATCTCCGGACGCAGTTTGACCACGTTGCTTTCGGGAATAGTGACGTATTCCGCGAAGCAACCGTCCTTTCCCATGATACCTACAGAGATGGTGTTCTCGCATACATGCCCCATGCCTCGGCGGCAGTTACGGCAGTGTCCGCAAACGATGTGTCCTTCGGCTGTGACTCGCTCACCGACTTTGAAGTTCCGCACACCGGGTCCCACTTCGGCTACAACGCCCACGAACTCGTGACCCATCGTATAAGGCGGTTTGCAGTGGGCTTGCGACCACTCGTCCCATTTATACATATGCAGGTCGGTGCCGCAGATAGCGGCTTTGATAACCTTAATCAGTACGTCGTTGACCCCCACTTCCGGCATCGGCACATCTTCCATCCAGATGCCGGGCTCCGCGTATTTCTTAACTAATGCTTTCATTTCCTTTGTACTTTGTACTTTGTCCCTTTGTCACTTCGTCAATACACCAAGTTCCATGCCAATCTTCGTGAAGGCGGCGATACATTTATCTAATTGTTCGCGCGTGTGCGCTGCGGAAACCTGCACGCGGATACGTGCCTGCCCCTTCGGCACAACCGGATAATAGAAGCCCGTGACGTATATTCCCTCGTCTTGCAGTTTGGCTGCAAACTCTTGCGAGAGCCGCGCATCGTAGAGCATTACGGCACAGATAGCAGACTGCGTCGGCTTGATGTCAAAGCCTGCCGCTTTCATCCGGGCCACGAAGTATGCCGTATTCTCGTGCAGGCGGTCCTGCAGTTCGTTACTCCGTGTCAGTATCTCAAAAGTCTTGATACCCGCCGCAGCAATCATCGGCGGGATGGAGTTCGAGAAGAGATACGGACGGCTGCGTTGGCGCAGGAGGTCGATGATCTCTTTCTTACCTGTCGTGAAACCGCCTACCGAGCCTCCGAAGGCTTTTCCGAGCGTGCCGGTGATAATCTCCACCTTGCCGCGCATGTTGTACAGTTCGGTCACGCCGTGTCCGGTCTTGCCGACTACGCCTGCGGAGTGGCTCTCATCCACCATGACGAGCGCGTTGTATTTCTGCGCGAGTTCGTAAATCTTGTCCAGCGGACACACATTGCCGTCCATGGAGAAGACGCCGTCGGTAGCGATGATACGGAATCGTTGCGTCTGTGCTTTCTTGAGCTGCTCCTCCAGATCCGCCATGTCGCCGTTCGCGTAACGGTAACGCACCGCCTTGCACAGACGCACGCCGTCGATAATAGAAGCGTGGTTGAGTGCGTCAGAGATGATAGCGTCTTCCTCCGTCAGCAGCGGTTCGAACAGTCCGCCGTTGGCGTCAAAGCAGGCGGCATAAAGGATAGTATCCTCTGTGCCGAAGAAATCGGAGATTACCTTCTCCAACTCTTTGTGCGTATCCTGCGTACCGCAGATAAAACGCACCGATGCCATGCCGTAACCGCGTGCATCCATGCGGTCCTTGGCGGCCTGAATCAGTTCGGGATTGTCCGCCAAACCGAGATAGTTGTTCGCGCAGAAGTTAATCACTTCCTGTCCGCCCTCTACGGCAATGCCCGACGACTGCGGAGTGATAATCACCCGCTCGTTCTTATATAAACCAGCATCTTTGATCTCTTGCAAAGTCTGCTGCAGATGTTTCTGAAAATCGTTGTACATAATTGCTTTTTTGTTATAGCGACCTTAGTACGACGTTAGCCTTGACTGTCGGTTGACCGTCGGCTGACCGTCGGCTGACCGTCGGTATTCTTAAATGATTCCCTGTTCAAGCATCGCGGTTGCGACCTTCATGAATCCGGCTATGTTAGCGCCCTTCACGTAGTCAATGGTGCCGTCGGGCTGTGTGCCGTAGCGGACGCACTGCTCGTGGATGGACTCCATGATATGATGCAGCCGCTCGTCCACTTCTTTGCCTGTCCATGAGAGGTGCTCGGCGTTCTGCGTCATCTCCAGGCCGGAGGTTGCCACGCCGCCGGCGTTGACCGCCTTGCCCGGAGCAAAGAGCACTCCGTTGTGCTGGAAGAAATGGATAGCTCCCGGCTGGCAGCCCATGTTCGATACCTCGCAGCAGCACCAGCAGCCGTTCGCTTTCAGTTCTTTGGCATCATCTTCGCTCAACTCGTTCTGGAACGCACACGGCAGAGCGATGTCGCACGGGATCGACCATGCTTTCTTGCCTTCCGTGAAGACGCAGAGGTTCGGGAACTTGTCCGCCATGTCTTGCACTTTGTTGCGGTTCGACGCACGCATAACGAGCATGTAGTCGATCATCTCTTTGGTAATACCGTCCTTAATAGCCACTACGCCGTCGGGTCCGGATATCGCCACCACTTTGGCGCCCAACTCAACCGCTTTAGTAGCCGCGCCCCATGCCACGTTGCCGAAACCGGAGATCGCCACGCGTTTTCCCTTGATATCTTTGCCTGCCTTGTGCAGGAGGTGTTGCGTGAAATAGAGTGCTCCGAAGCCTGTTGCCTCCGGGCGGAGGATTGAACCGCCCCAAGTCATGCCTTTGCCGGTAAGCACGCCGGTGTGGTATTCGCGTGCGAGTTTCTGGTACATGCCGTTGAGGAATCCTATTTCCCGTCCGCCTACGCCTACATCACCTGCCGGAATATCCTGGTCCGGACCGATGCAACGCCATAGTTCGAGCATGAACGCCTGGCAGAAACGCATGATCTCCGCGTCGCTCTTGCCAACGGGGTCAAAGTCCGAACCGCCTTTCGCGCCACCCATCGGAAGGGTCGTCAGTGCGTTTTTAAAAGTCTGCTCGAAACCGAGGAACTTCAGCATGGACGGCGTCACGGCTCTGTGGAAACGCAGACCGCCTTTGTACGGACCGATGGCGCTGTTGAACTGCACGCGATAACCGAGGTTCGTCTGCACTTCGCCCTGATCGTCAATCCATGTCACGCGGAACGTGAAGATACGGTCGGGCTCCACCATGCGCTCCACGATCTTCGCCTGCTCGAACTCGGGGTGCTGGTTGTACACCTCTTCGATTGACTCCAATACTTCCTGAACCGCCTGCAGGTACTCTGCTTCCCCCGGGTGTTTCGCAGCCAAAGACTGCATAATGTCTTGTACTTTCATTATTTTGTGTTTTTTATGGTTGATTAAGTGCAAAGTATTTCCATAGCGGTGCGGCGTGGAGGGCCTGGATGATCTCGCCGTCCTGCAACATCTCCAGCACCTGCTCCTTCTCCATGATATCCACATGAATGTCCTCCGTCAGCTCCTGGTGCTGCTCGCGGCGTTTCTCCACGCCCGTAGCCAGGAAGGTATAGGACAGGTTGTTGTGATTCGTGGGGTTCGGCGAAAGGGTCATGAAGAGACTCCATTCCCCTCCCTCGTATCCGGTTTCTTCGCTCAGTTCGCGTTTGGCAGCCTCTAATGGTGTCTCACCCGGATCAATCACGCCGGCGACCAGTTCATAATGGGTCTCGCCCAGCGCGTGACGGTACTGGTCCTCCATAACCATCTTGCCGTCCTTGGTAATGGCAATCACGTTGATCCAGTCCGGGAACTCCAAGATATACCACGTCGGTATCTGCGTGCCGGAAGGCAGCTCCACACATTCCTGCCGCACCGAGAGCCATGGCCCCAGGTGCAGGATGTTCTCGCTATGCACCACTTTCCACGGACGATTGTCTATTTTCGGATACATTTCTTTTTCCTCTATCAATTTTGCACGCAAAATTACTAAAAAAAAATGACATACGCAAGAGCGCACGTCATTTTTCCGCATTTTTATGGTTCCGCTATTGACCAAGGGAAGTTCCGCTGCCGAGGCGGGAAGATTCGTCGAGTTCGCCCACACGGCGGTGTTTATGCTGTTGCTGCGTGCCGAACATCCAAACGACGGAAAGCATGACGCGCTGCTGCCTGACGGTCTGGCGATACCAACTCGTGTAGCCGGATTGCTGCCCCATATCGGTGGTGGTGAAACGCATCGAACGTGCCAGATCTTGGACGTTGAGGTTGAAGACCAGCCCCTTTTTCATGTACATCTTACGAATGCCGAAGGACAGATAATAACTACTCTCCTGCCGCTCATAACCGGTTGTCATCGGCGAAGACCAGTTGCCGTCAAACGTCACGGTCCAATCTTTCGGCAAATAAGCCGAGAGCGTGCCGCCTACATAACCGTAGTGATTGCCGAGTTGGTAAACCGGCTTGCCGTCCGGTTTCTTGTCGTACGATTTATTGAGGAAATGATACCACCCTGCATTGACGGTAAGTGCGAGCCAAGCACCAGACAATTTACGATTTGGACATTTACCATTTACCATTTGGCTTTCATCGCATTTCTCGTATTTGGGCACTAAAGGCAACTCGGTCAGAGAGATGTTTCCGCCATGCGTGGTACAGGTACCGAAATTGACCCAACGCATTCTGCCCGTGCCATCGGAAAGAATATCCGTCTTGCGGTTGAACATGTTCTGCGTATGCGCAAAATTGAAGGTCAGATTGAGGTATTGCGTCCAGCTGAAATGCAGTTCCACATCGTTGTTGAACTCCGGGGAGAGCTCCGTGTTTCCCTCCTGATAACTATAAGCATCCACATACGTACGGAAGGGGTTCAGCATCCAGTAGTTCGGCCGTTTGATACGTCGCGTGTATGAGGCGGAAACGGCTACCGGTTGTTGCAGTTTACCCAGCGGTTTAGAGGTATAACCGACATAAGCTGTGGGGAAGGGATCAAAATACGACTTGTTCGTAATCGAGTCCGCGGATGCCCAGTTACCGTGTGAGAAGGTGTACTCCCCGCGCAGACCGAGTTTCACCGACCAGTGCTCGCCAAACTGCTTGCCGACGGAGATATAAGCCGCAGCCACGTGCTCTTGGTAACGGAAGTCGGAAACGGCTTGCGGACTTTGGGTTCCATTGACGGTGGAGTCCGTTGTCATATGGTTATCGGTGGTAGAAAGGGCATATTTGACCCCAGTCTCAATCATGCCGGTTTTCCAGAACTTCGTCTGAAAATCCAACTTCGCCGAGTAGATCTGTGCCGTCTGGCGAGGACGCAGATCCAAGTCCAGCGATCGTGTGCCGTAGTCGGAATGCTGCATATTCTTCGTACGCGTGGAATAGCGGTTATAATCCACATTGACTGTCAGTTCACGCTCCAACGCCTCATTGAACGTGTGCGTATAGTTGAGGTTTGCCGTGTGTTGCGGAGCTTGCGTCGAGGTGTTCGTAGATGTATAGCTGAACGTAGTGTCCGAACCTAAAACGGTATAACCGATATTGCGATCATCAATAATGTCCTGCCGGATGCGCATATACGGAACTTGCAGAATAAAACCGAAAGTGTTGGCGGAATCAATATACCAGTCGTTGCCGAGTTTCATCATATAATATTGAAACTCAATGTCGTAGCCCGAATACGAATAGTTCTCCATCGCCTTACCTGAACCGTCGGAAGGTGCTTTTCTACGGGTTTCAAAATCCGCATCATTCTGCGCAAAGACCTGTGTCAGTTGACCGAAAGTATAGGTCTTTTCGCCGCGATAATTGAGGTTAAGCGATAACATATCGTTGTTCAACCATCGTCTGACATCGCCGAAATACATACCGCCGTAGGCGGCAGAGAGCATTCCGTTCAGGCCTTTCATCATATTGCGTTTGGTCTTGATATTGATGATTCCGCCCTGTCCGGAAGCGTCATATTTGGCGGAAGGGTTGGAGATGATTTCTATCTTCTCTATGGTGTTGCCGTCCGTACCGTCCAGCATGGCTTTCAACTGTTGCCCGGATAGGTAGGAAGGCTTGCCGTCCAGATAAATCTCCACCGATTTGCCGTTGACAGTGATATTGCCGTCCTTGTCGATACGCACGCCCGGCGAACGACGGAGAATATCGTTCCCGTTAGAGCCTGCGGCGAGAGGAGATGCGGACACGTTCACCACCAACTTGTCCATCTGCCGTTCGATAAGCGGTTTCTTGGCCTTGACCTCCACTTCCGCCAACTGCTCCGCCTCTTCACGCAGAACAAAATCGGGTCCGCCGAACGCCGTTTGGTAACCCACATACGAAGCCTGAATAATATATTTCTCCTCCCTTGAGGGGAGGTCGGGAGGGGTTACTATATACTTTCCCTCCTCATCCGTGATAGCACCGGTAAGAAGCGTGGAGTCCTTTGTGAGAACAGAAATCGTCACAAACGGCATGACTTCGCCGCGGCTGTCCACCACAGAGCCTTTGAGCGTTTCTGCGGAAGTCATCACAGAAACAAAACAAACTATTATACTCAATAAGATTTTGCGCATGGCGTTTGCTATTTGATGTTCTTGTAACTGTCGTAGCAAACGAAAGCACCCACGAAGAAAATGATACCGGCTGCGAAAAAAGGTTCGTACTCGTTCTCCCACTGTTCTGAAATGAAAGTGAGAGGGATGATACCTGTTAAGCAAAGCAAACGAAAAACTGCGGCTAACGCCAGAACGGCTCCAATGATAAATCTCAGTTTCATACAATACAAAATTTGAAATCCGGTGCAAAAGTACTGCTTTTCTTGCACCCGGTATATGAAAAAACGGACATTTGCTTGTTTTTATGCAAAAAAGACAGAAAAATCGTCCGTCAAAGGAATACCGAGCATTCGAAATTGCCCGGGAGAAACGCACCCCATCTGCTGAAACTCCAACGCAGCATGACTGAGGTCGTAATAGCCATGGCGGAGAACAGTTGCTAACAAATCAATCGTTTTGCCTTGTGCCGCTTGCTGCTGCATGTCCTGAATCGTGCTGTGGAAACGCCTGAGGCGGATGAATTGTTTGGGCGTGACACCGGCATACTGACGGAAAACACGCAGGAACTGCCTCTCTCCGAGACAAGCCGCCTCCGCCATCTGAAGCGCAGTAACAGCCCCTCTCGCTTCATCGCACGCCGCCACTACTTTGCATACGCGCGAATAATTAAGGTCCGTTTGTTGCGGCAGGCGGCTCATCAGGAACTCGTCCAGCCGTATGGCGATCTCGGCTGCGTCGGCTGTATGCTTGAACATATCATCGCAAGCCATGAGTCCCTCGTCGCCATATTCGGCAGATGTCAGCACCTGTCCGACCAACTGCTGCATGTCGATACCCAACAAAGCGTGCATTGCTCCGGGCTCAAAATCCGCCATCATTCCTTCGTACCAACCGCTGAGGGTGGTCAGACCCAGAGTCGTCTGGTTGGCTCCCAGTAGAAACAGTCCGTTGCATATTTTACCGCCGATTTCTGTCTGTACGTTGCGCTGGAAAATCAGGCTTCCATAATTAGGCAGCAAGGGTTGGACGTGCTTTCCGTTCACGAACCGCGGATCTCCATCCGGCGGCATCATCGTGTCCGTTGAGCCTTCCGCACGCACAAACACGTAGCGGCGGATATAAGGGCGCAAAGCACCTGAAGGCTGAAGAATACTAAAAATCATTTTTTGCGCAGATAGATAAAGAAAGTGGTGCCTTTGGGCGAGGTTTCGAACTCAATGCGTCCCCCGGAGCCTTCAACAATGTGTTTGGAGATAGCCAGACCGAGTCCGTTGCCGTTGGATTTGGTAGTGAAATTCGGGCGGAAGATCTTATCCTGCAACTTCTCGGGTATGCCGGGGCCGTTATCGGAGACGGATATCTGTATCTCGCGTTCGGAATAGACGGCATTGAGAATGATGATGATATCCGGGGAATTGCCATTCGTCCGTTTGCTATCTGCAATTTCTTCGCTTCCTAACGCCTGGATGGCATTGCGGATGATGTTAACGAAGACCTGTGTAATCTGCTCATTGTCGGCGCGGACGATGACTCCGCTGTCGGGTCCTACATAGCGGATAGGTATCTGCTCGTCATTGGCGCGCTGGAGGGTGATGACATTCGACAGTTTCTGCGCCACATCGACCTCCGTGGTAACCACCTCCGGCTGTTTGGCAAAGGTAGAGAAAGACTGGGCTATATGAGCGAGGTTGTCTATCTCGGCGATGAGCATCTTCGTGGTCTTGTCAAAATACTCGTCAAAGCCGTCGGTACCGCGTTTGAGTTGCAGTTTCTGGACGGAGAGTTTCATTGGCGTAAGCGGATTGTTAATCTCGTGCGCAATCTGCCGCGCCATGGTCCGCCATGCGCCCTCGCGTTCCGCCTTTGCCAGCTGTTCGGCACTCTCCTCCACGCGGTCCACGAGGAGGTTATAGCGCTCGACGAGTGCTCCCAGCTCGTCATGGTAGGGGTAGTCGATATGATTGTCCTTCGCCCCTATCTCGAACCGTTTCATCTTCTCCTCCATCATCGTGATAGGCGCCGTCATCCTGCGCGTAGCCGAATAGGAGAAGAGCAGCGAGAGAATCAGCGCAACGAGATAGGTAGGGATCAAGCGCTCCAGCAAGTCCCGCACCTCCGCCTTGCGTGTCTCCTCGCTCAGATAATAGGGTACGGCGATATATCCGATGGTCACAAAAGCGCCGTTATGGAAAGGCAGATAGGCGATGAGATAAGGATGACCGTTAATCTGCTCGTAGCAGAGGGCTATATGCTCGTCGTTGAAGACCGGTTCGCTCATGCTCATCCTCCGCGAGAGCACTCCTCCGTCGAAGAGCTCCGGAGAGGACGACGCCAGCAGTTCGCCGCTCAGGTCATAGACATGCAGGTCCTGCTGCATATCGATACTGAGGTCCCGCAAGTCGATCGCCAGACCGTCCGACTGGGCAGGCGTGAGGACGACATCCCAGTAATAGAGCGAGCGGAGATAGGACTGTATATACTCCGAACGCATCTGCAGGTCCCGCTGCTGCTGCTGCGCCACGCTGGCATAGACATAGCGGATGGACATGAAGAGGGTGAAGACAAAAATACCCGTCACGCAGGCAAAGACGACATACATGATACGCGTCGTGATTGGTATATTCCGGAGGGATTTCTTCATTTCGGCGTCTTTATTCCGTTTTTCGATTGCAAAGGTAGTAAAAAATTTGCATATGTGCAAAAAAATATGTACCTTTGCAGGCTTTTTTGCAAAAAAAATATTTATGGTACAGATTTTTACGGCTTTTCTGTTAGGACTGCTGACCATCCTCGACCCCTGCACGCTGATGACGAGTATCACCGCCATCGGTTATATCGACAAGGAGATCAACAACAAACGTATGGTACTGACCAACGGACTGATGTTCGTGCTGGGCAAGTTAGCGACGTATGTGCTGCTCAGTATCCCTTTCCTGACGGGTGCGCAGACGGAGGGTATCCGGTATGTGTTAGGCCACTGGGGCGAACCGATTCTGGCGGGCTGCATGCTCATATGCGGCGTGGTGCTGCTGTTCAGCGGGCATCACCACCACACCCATGACCACGGCATCAGCAAATGGCTCAAAGACACGGACAGCAAGGAGAGCTGGCTGTGGTCGTTCATCTTAGGTATCTTCTTTGCGATAGCTTTCTGCCCCCACCGGCTGGTATATTTCCTGACAATGATTGACATCACGCTCACGCTTCCCGGCTCGTGGAACTGGCTGATGCCCGTCATCTTCGGTTTGGGTACAGGTCTGCCTATCATGCTGATAGCGTGGCTGGTGAGCTACAGCGCAGTCAGCATCGCCAGTCTCACCAGTAAGATGGGTGCTTTCGAGAAATGGTTCCGGCATATATGCGCGGTGCTGTTTCTGGTGTTAGGCGTCTATCTGGCGGTACATTGCGTGATAGAATACCACGAACACGAGCACGGAGACTGCTGCCACCACCATACGGAACTGGTCAAATGACCCTATAGTACATCGTAAATCGTCCAATCGTAAATGAACTTGGGTAAGTAGGAACTGACGGCGTTCTGCTCGGAGCGTGGGCGGAGCCGGCAGTCAGCATTCAGCCGTCTGCATTCCGCATTTTGGATGTTGGTACAGGTAGCGGTTTGGTGGCTCTCATGCTCGCCCAGCGGTTTCCCGAAGCGCATATTGACGCGATTGACATAGACGAAGCTGCCGTAGAGCAAGCCGCAGAGAACTTCGCCGCTTCGCCTTGGTCCGACCGACTGCATGCATTCCATGCACGCCTGCAAGAGTGGCAAAGCCATTCAGTCCCCTCCCTCATCGTATCCAATCCCCCTTATTTTCAGAACAGCCTCAAGAACCCTGACAAAGGACGGGAATTGGCGCGACATACGGACACCCTCAGTTACGAAGAGTTGCTATACCACAGCGCACGGTTATTGTCCGAGCATGGCCGGTTAGCTATTATCCTGCCTGCCGAAGCGGAGCAAGAGATACGTACTCTCGCCGCGCAACACTCCTTATTTACCACGCGTGTCACGCGCGTATACAGCAAGGAGACAAAACCGGCAAGGAGAGTGTTATTGCAATTCGAGAAATCGGATTACCGGGATACGGATATATCCATAGCCGAAGACAGCCTCGTCTTAGAGGACGGGAAGGGCGGCCGTTCCGCCGCGTACCAAGAAATAACAAAGGACTTCTACCTGTAGGCAGAAGTCCTTTGTATATCAGCCATGCATGGCTGATTACTTGGCGACATTGACGGCGCGTACCTCCCGGATGACGGTTACCTTGATCTGACCCGGATAGGTCATCTCGTCCTGGATACGTTTCGCCAGATCGAACGAGAGCAACTCGACATCCTTGTCGGTCACCTTGTCGGCTCCTACGATGACGCGTAACTCGCGACCCGCCTGCAGAGCATAGGTCTTCACTACGCCGGGGAACGACATAGCGAGGTTCTCCAGGTCGTTGAGACGCTTCACGTAACTCTCCACGATCTCGCGGCGGGCACCCGGACGGGCACCGGAGATAGCATCGCAGGCCTGTACGATAGGCGCGATGAGGGTCGTCATCTCGCACTCGTCATGGTGCGCTCCGACGGCATTGCATATATCGGGTTTCTCGCCGTATTTCTCACACAGCTTCATACCGAGTTCTGCGTGCGGCAGCTCCACATCGTCGTCAGCCACCTTGCCTATATCGTGCAGCAGTCCGGCACGCTTGGCGGCCTTCACGTTCAGACCTAACTCACCCGCCATAGCGGCACAGAGGTTCGCCGTCTCGCGGCTGTGCTGCAACAGGTTCTGACCGTACGAAGAGCGGTATTTCATCTTACCTACCAGACGCACCAGTTCCGGATGGAGACCGTGGATACCGAGGTCGATAGTGGTACGCTTGCCGGTCTCGATGATCTCGTCCTCCACCTGTTTGGTCACTTTCGCTACTACCTCCTCGATACGAGCGGGGTGGATACGTCCGTCCTGTACCAGCTGGTGCAACGCCAGACGCGCTATCTCACGGCGTACAGGGTCGAAAGCCGAGAGAGTGATGGCCTCCGGTGTGTCGTCCACCACGATCTCTACACCCGTAGCCGCTTCCAACGCACGGATGTTACGTCCCTCGCGACCGATGATACGGCCTTTCACCTCGTCGTTCTCGATATGGAAAACAGACACAGTGCTCTCAGCGGCTGTCTCGGAGGAGACACGCTGGATGGTCTGGATGATGATTTTCTTGGCTTCTTTGTTCGCCTCCAGACGGGCGTTGTCCATAATCTCGTTGATATAACTCATCGCCGCGGTCTTCGCCTCGTCCTTGAGTGTCTCCACCAGTTGTTTCTTCGCCTCCTCGGCAGACATGCCGGACAACTGCTCCAGCTGCTTCTCCGCCTGCTGGTGCATTTTCTCGACCTCTTGCTGCTTGTATTCCAGCGCCTGCTGACGCTGCTCCATGGCCTGGGCCTTCTGGTTCACTTCGTTGAGGCTGCGCTGGATATCCCCCTGACGCTGGTTGAGCTGCTGCTCACGCTGCTGCAAACGCTGCTCATGCTGCTGTATGCGTTTGTCCTGCTCGCGCACCGTATTGTCGTGCTCCAATTTCAGGGCGATAAACTTCTCCTTGGCCTCAACAATCTTGTTTTTCTTGATTACCTCGGCTTCCTCCTCCGCTTTCTTGAGCAGATTGGCGGCAGCCAGGCGGGAGATGAGGTAATAGATACCCGCTCCGAACAGGACTCCTACCAACCCGCCGATGATTGCAATGATTGTTGTGTTCATGTATATTTATCGTTTTTAACTGTTTAATGCTTCCGACACCTCTTCGTTGAGGTGTTTGAGTGCCGTCTCCACCGGCACGAGGCTCTTCTCGCGTGCGTCGGACTGCAACGCGACGGCTACCTCCAGAGCCGTGTACATCCATAACTGCTCCGCCGAAGCGTTCGGACGCAACTTAAGGTAATACTGATACCTCCTGTTCAGCAATTCTGCCGCCTTGCGGTAATTCACCTCCTGGCTGCGCTCCACATCCAGCCCCACCGTGTGGGCATCCAGATGCAGGTTGATATGTTGCTTGTCCGAAATCATTCCTTGGTACTTGGTACTTCGTCCCTTGGTTCTTTAGCGTTTCAGCGCTGCTATGGCTCTGTCCACCTGGGCAATCAGCGCACTGATGCGCTTATAGGCCTCCTCACTCGTCTCCGCGTTGGTCATGGCATTGGCGGTGGCTATACGGCGGTTCTGCTGCTGCAACGCCACCAGCTCGCTGTGCGTCCGGATCAACTCCTCCCGCTGCCGCTCGATGTCCTCTTTCAGACGCGTGTTCTCCTCCCAGAGCGCACGGTAGCGCTCCAGAAGAAGGTGTACGTTTTGCGAAAGGTCATCTAATGCCTGCATCCTTACACTTGGTACTTGGTACTTGGTACTTAGTCCCTTGGTACTTGGTACTTAGTCCCTTGGTACTTAGAAACTGTATCCTACGCCCAGACCGATCACGCCCTTGAACTGAACGCGCTCAGCCTCAAAACCGTCTTTGTCGGCGATGAGCGTTCCGTTGTAGTATTTCAGGCTGGTCTGGAGAGTCACCTGCAGACATTTCAGGAACTGGTAACTCAACGCCACGTCCCAGTCCACATCAAAATTACCGAACTGGCGGTTCTTGTTCGAATAACGGAAATAGCCGTCATAGGTCTGACCGGGGTTAGCCTTCTCGAACGCCTCTTTCACGTCAAAGCCCTTGCCCTGGTACGGAGTGAAGAGCGCCAGCGTGGTACTGAGCTTGAAATCCTTGTAGGTGTAAGCGATAGCACCCTTGAAGCTCAAACCGAACTCAGCGCGGAAGTCACGCAGCGTCTGGTTGCCCGCCTCGTCATAGGTGTAGGTACCGACCGTCTGCTGCAGGGTGCTGCGCAGGTCTGCCTTGTTCTCCACCATCTTGTCGAAGTCATAAGCGGCTACGGCTGCGTCGTAAGCGGTTTGGTCAATCGCGCCGGTGTTCAACTGGTAATCCAGCGCACCCATGTAAGCCTCCTTGGTATAACGCTTGTTCCACGCGTCGCCGGTATAAGCCGTGGAGATACGGCCGGCTATCGGAGAGAGATAAACGCTGAAATCAGCACCCTTGTAGCTGTACTTGTAGTCAATACCGACAGAGATATCGGTATAGGACGGAGCCAGCCATTTGGAGATGATATTGTTGTATCCCTCCGTGTAGTTGCGGCCGAGGGCGTACTGGCTCTGGAAGCCGCCCAGTACCGTCAAATACCAGTTTTTCTTGAACTCCCATCCGAACTTGGTAGCCAGTTTGATGTTATCGCTGGATTTTTGGAAAGCGTCCTCCTTCTGGTCAATCCAGGTCATACCGAAATCGGTGTCAAAATTGGTTTCCCAAGCGATAGCATCCTTGTGATAGAGGAGGTGCAGCTTGGCATACGCGATACCGTTTACATTATTCTTACCGCCGGCTGCCCAGTTCACCAGCCCCGTAGCGGCAGCGTTCAGACCTACAGTACCATCGAATTTCCACGCTTTCTCGCCGGTATCCAGTTTCTTGAGATCACCCGCAGCCTTCTCAGCTGCCTCCGCCTTGTCCGTTACAAGCGCCTTGTCCACATCCTGGGCGTTCATTGTCAGCGCCGCCATCAGGCAAAGCGCTACAGATAAAATTGATTTCTTCATACGTTATTCAAAAATTGTTTGTTACAATATATCACCTCGTTTTCCGAGGTATTACAGAATTCGGGCACAAAGTTACAAAAAAAATCTCATATACGCAAATAAAAGCAGAAAAAAAATGCGCGTACGCGTGCCGCGGCGAGCAGAAAATTCCCGTATATGGGGTCAGGAAGCCATCGAGATGGGTTATGAACGCAGTCGAAAGTAACACACTTATGGCGTACTTATTGCGCACTAATCGCGCACTTATCACGCACTAATTTAAGCCCTTTAACACGTTGGTATTATATACACAGTATATAATACTATAGAAGAGGTACAAGTTTGCGAAAAAGAGTGCAAAAAGAGGCAGAGTTCGCAGGTGAAGCGGAAGAAGCGAAGAAGAGGTGGAAAAAATGTGTTTTGTGTACAAAAAAACACGGAGTGTCAATTTTTACACATTTTTTCTTAATATATACACATATATTTGCAAAAAAAGTAGTAATTTTGCAGTGTGAAATAATATCGGGTATTGCGCCCATGCAGTAAACAAAGAAAATTTAACTCAACACACATATGACAAACACAATCAAAAAGAGTTTGGTAATCCTCGCTGCTTTGGTTATGGCGGGTTTTAGTTATGCTCAAAATCAAACAGTTAAGACATATGATTTCTCGAGTGCTAATGCCTTGGATGACTGGACATTTACTGTAGAGAATCCTAAAAACGGTACAGCCAAATATGAAATAACGTCATCTCTTCAAAGTCTGAACCCAGGTGATGGTTCTTATGTAGGTTTCTCTTTCTTGAACCAGAGCAAGATCCGGATAACGATGACCTCCAACGAATCATTCAAAAACATCTCCAACATTTACTATGATGTATGCTCGGCCGACAACAGCAAACCGGATTTCACCTTGAATATTGTGGATGACAATGGAACGATCGTCCAAAACATCTATTCTAACAAACAGGCAAAAAATGATTTCGGAACGGGCGGTGTGAATAACTGGGGCAAATCGAATAGTGCTATTTCTCCTGCGCAAACCGGCCACGTACAAATATCCATGTACGCCTCTTCTTCCGGCAAATATGCAGCCATTGACAATATAAAAGTAACTTATTCTGCCGGGCCGTCCACCGACGCGACGTTAAAAACGCTGACTTACGACGGGACTTCGGTTCCTTCGTTCTCGGCAACGAAACTGACCTACGACATTGAGTTACCGGCGGGAACGACCCAAGTGCCGGTTGTAGCGGCTACAGCCAATGACACCAAAGCGACTGTCTCGATTACCCAGGCGGACAAACTACCGGGTGCGGCGACCGTCACCGTCACTGCCGAGGACGGCAAGACCAAGCAGACCTATACCGTCAATTTCACCAAGTCGGACGGTATTCCTGTGGTCCTGAGTGCGACATGGGCGAACATCTCCGGCACACCGACTATCACGCATCCGGAGGGCACCACCAACGGTACTATCCACGGCAAAGTGACTTACGGGGCTTCGTTAACCCTAACCCCCACTTTCACGGGCAAAAACATCAAGTCCTGGACGCCGGACGGTGCCCAAGATTTCAGCAAAGGGGCGGTGACATATATCATCTCCGGCGAAGGTCCGATCGCCTATTATGATCTCAGCATTGAGTCCGAGCCGTTTGTTAACGTCACCGGTGTCTCGCTGGATCAAACGGAACTGTCACTCAAAGAGGGTGCCAGTGCTACGCTCAAAGCGACCGTCACGCCGGACAACGCCACCGACAAAAACGTCACATGGAAAAGCAGCAACGAGGCCGTAGCGACCGTGGCAAACGGTGTGGTGAAAGCAAAAGGCGAAGGAGAAGCGACTATCACCGTCACCACGGCAGACGGCAAACAAAATGCCACCTGCACGGTAAAAGTTACGGCAGGAGATCCCGTTCCAGCCACAAACCTCACTCTTCACCAGCCGGGAATTTACGAAGAAGAAAGCGCTGCGGGAGGCTATAACACGGAACTCCGTGTACACAACGGATACGAATATGAAGTTTATTATACGTTCAAAGGAAAAATCTCCGGAAGCAGCGTAGCCGCTGTGGCCACAACACCCGGAGGAGTGTACCTGACAGATGCAAATTCTGATGCCATTGACGGATGGTTTGAAGCAAATCCCGGCAGCATGGAAGAAAGCGGTGCTCCGGCCATGGAAGAGTTTGCTGAAGGAAACGGGGACTGGAAGATGAAGGGAGAATCCTTAAAACTGCACGTCAAGGGCTACGATATGTTCAAAATAGTAGCCGCTGATAATGATCCCTCTAATGCGGAAAAACGATTCCACGTATTTCTCAATGGGAACGAGCAGACAATGACGTATAGCAATACTCCGACAACGCGCGCATTCGCACTCTCTCCATCCCAAGAATACCTCATCGAAGTCAAAGCAGGTTCCAGCACCCAGATCAAACTATACGGTTTCTCTCTGCGTGTTCCCAGAGAGCCCCGCGTCAAATACCTTGACGGTAATGACAGTACCCAATCGGTTTTGCAGACCAGCAGTATCAAGCCCATTACTTACGCCACCAAATACAATAATATCCAGGGAGCAGAGACCCGTCTGGTATGGGACGGCAAGGAAGCTAGCGGTATCTCGCTCACCAAGATACCAGGCGAGTTGTCCGACACCTTGGTCCTGAAAGGAAAAGCCAACTGCCCGGTAGGCGAATACAAATACCGTATAGCGGCCTACTACAACGGCGCTGAGACCAACGGTTTGTCCGGTACCTTCAGGGTAAGTTCATCTATTGTCGCCAAAACGGATACCTGCGTCTATGCCTATACCAACGAAGAGATGGACCAAATCTGTTTCACGTACTATGCGCTGTCAGCCGACGACGTTCATCTGAACTGGCCGAACGGCAAGCCGGAAGGCATTGACGGCTCCGGGGCTAACGGCAAATATATCATCGGCGGAACCCCTACCGCCACCGGCACTTTCCCCTACTGGATCACAACGACAGACGGAGACACTACCATCACCGGCCAGATCATAATCAAGACGCTGACCTACAGCGAGAAATCCGTATTGTATATCTACAAGAACAACCTGGCTTTCGATAACGACGCCGTATATCAATATCTGAGCGGAGCATGGGAACTCATTCCCCGCAAGCAGAAAGAAGACGGTCTGCGTCCTGTAGAACAGTACGCTAACTACAAATGGGTGCTGATCTCCGAGGACGCCGATGCTAACAACGAAGAGGTGCTCCGCCTGATCCAGGGCAACGGAAGCAGTTTTGTCAACATCCCCGTTCTCAACCTCAAAAGCTTCACCTACTCTACTGACCGTTTGGCATGGGGAAGACCGAACAACGGCTCGATAGACACGCTCACGGCGGGTGCCACCAAGCTCTATGTGCAGCGTGAGGACCATAGTATCTTCCAATCGCTCAACAAGAAACACGGCGACTCCATTACTATCGTAGAGATGGAGAAAGGCAAACAAGGTGTCATGCCTGTCGAGATCCAGCAGGACGATTTCTCCTACTCCCTTGCTACCGCCCATACGCGTGATATAAATGACTACTACAGGGACGGCGAGTTGCAGACCGTCCTGCATGAGATGCCGGCGGCGATGCGCGGAGGCAACAAATACATCTGCCTGGGTCTGGCACGCAAGGTGACTCTCACGGCGGAGGGAAAGAAACTGCTTGACGCCATCGTCAAATACCTGACGGCGGAGAAAGCCGAGACCCTCACTGCGCCTGAACTGCAGATCACCCGGTTTGCCGTAAACGGCATAGAAGGAGAGATAGACGACTATGACAAGACCATCACCGTCAAGATAGACACACTCGCCAACCCGGGGTTGGATTATTCGGCACTCAAGACGAAGATCGAACTGAAAGACCCGGTTTACACCTATGTCAAACCGGCAGACGGCAGCGAAGTGAACTATCTCTATGCGGCTAACACACCGGTGAAGTTCATCGTATCGGATTATGTACGGCGCGAGGTGTATAACGTGAAAGTAAAACGCTTCATGCCGCAAGGTATAGAAGAAGTTTACGAAGTCGGACAATGGGTGAATATCTATGATATCTACGGCCGCAAGGTCACTACAACCAACGAAGATATCTATACGATGGAGCTGCCGCGCGGAATGTATATTGTTGTCACGGAGGCAGGACAAACTCTCAAAATCATGCGATAAAAGCTACGCAGACAAGTGATTTGAATATATTATTCAGTCAGCATCCGGAGATTGCAGCCGCAAACCGGGAGTTGGCAAAAGGGAAGGTGTGCCACCTTCTCTTAACCGGTCTGCACGCGAGCGCCCGTGCATTAGCGCTTACGCACGTGAAGGCTCCGCTGTTCATCGTGCTGGATAACGCGGAGGCTGCCCAGTACCTCTACGGCGATTTCCGGTCGCTGGGAGCCAACGCACTCTTCTTCCCCTCCAGCAAACGGCGCAGGACGACGGACGAGGCAATGGTCATCCAGCGCACAGAGGTGCTGGCTTCGCTTAGCAAACAGGCAGCAGAAGGCGCTCTGCAGATCGTAGTGACCTACCCGGAGGCTATCGCTGAGACCGTACCGTTGCAGAAAGACCTTACCGGCCGCAGCCTCACGCTCAAGGCCGGGCAAGAGATACAACAGACGGAGATCAGCCGCCAACTGACAGAACTGGGATTTGAGCACGTGGATTTCGTCTTCCAGCCCGGCCAGTACGCCATCCGCGGAAGTATCATCGATATCTACAGCTACAGCCATGACAACCCTTACCGTTTCGACTTCTTCGGCGACGAGATAGACTCCATCCGCGAGTTCGACATAGAGGACCAGTTGTCCAAGAACAAAGTCAACGAAGCTACCGTCACCGCTTCGCCTTCCTCCCCGGAAGGAGACAACGCGGCTACTATCATAGATTACCTGGCGGAACAGACCATCTGGGTAAGCAACGACTGGAGCGTAGTACAGTATAAATCGGAGGGCTTAGGTCTCGGCAGTCTGGGCGTGGAGGAACGCCGGACGATAGAGATAGCGTCCAAGAGCACTTTCCCTACGCATAGCAAAATCAGCTACGACACCCTACCCCAACCGGTCTTCCACAAGCAGTTCGACCTGCTCACGGAGGATATCAAACGGCATATCGGCGAGGGGTATCAAATCTATATTCTCGCCGAGCAGCAGAAGCAACTCGACCGCCTGAGAGCAATCATGGAAGCGACCCTTGACAATGCCGATGAGGCGAAAGAGGGGCTGTTTATCGGTGTCAATGCCACGCTGCATGAAGGGTTCGTAGATAACGGACTGAAAATCTGCTGCTATACCGACCACCAGATCTTCGAGCGTTACCACCGCGTGACGATGGCGAGCGAGAACGCCCGCCGCGGCAAGGCTATCATCACCCTCCGCGAGATCAACCAGCTCCAGATAGGCGATTACGTAGTACACTCCGACCACGGTATTGCGAAGTTCGGCGGGCTCGTCACGACGCCTGTCAACGGCAAGCCGCAGGAGATGATCAAGCTCAACTACCGCGACGGCGCAAACGTCTTTGTATCCATCCATAACCTCCACCGCATCTCCAAATACAAAGGCCGCGAGGGATCGGAACCGACGATAGCCAAGTTAGGCAGCGGCGCGTGGGAGCGACT
Organism: uncultured Bacteroidales bacterium; assembly: GCA_902774995.1. Classification (GTDB taxonomy): domain Bacteria; phylum Bacteroidota; class Bacteroidia; order Bacteroidales; family Paludibacteraceae; genus Colicola. The sequence goes on from CACYKR010000010.1 coordinate 47,638, forward strand.
CAAAGAGCGGACCAAAGAGAAAGTCAAAGATATAGCCCGCGACCTGATCCGGCTCTACGCTACCCGCAAGCAGCAGAAAGGCTTCGCCTACTCGCCCGACGGCTACATGCAGCACGAGCTGGAGGCCTCGTTCCTGTACGAAGACACGCCCGACCAGGCAAAGGCTACCGCCGATATCAAACGCGACCTGGAGAGCCCGATGCCGATGGACCGCCTCGTCTGCGGCGATGTAGGATTCGGCAAGACCGAGGTGGCTATGCGTGCCGCCTTCAAGGTAGCTACGGACGGCAAACAGGTAGCCGTACTGGTACCGACCACCGTGCTGGCATTGCAACACTACAACACCTTCCGCGAACGGATGAAGAACCTGCCGGTACGGATAGAATACCTCAGCCGTCTGAAAAGCCCGAAAGAGATCAAAGAGCTGCTCGCCGACCTGGAGGCAGGCAAGATAGATATCCTCATCGGCACCCACAAACTCATCGGCAAGTCCGTCAAATGGCACGACCTGGGACTGCTGATTATCGACGAGGAGCAGAAGTTCGGCGTAGCAGCCAAAGAGAAGCTGAAGACGCTCCGTACGAACATTGACGTACTGACCCTCACGGCGACACCTATCCCGAGGACCTTGCAGTTCTCGCTCTTAGGGGCACGGGATCTGAGCGTCATGACCACTCCGCCGCCCAACAGGTACCCCGTACAGACCGAACTCATCACCGTGGAGGACGAGGACCTTATTAAAGAGGCGATAGACTTAGAGATGGAGCGCAACGGACAGGTGTTCATCGTCAACAACAGGATTGAGATGATCCCCCGTATCGAGAACCGCATCCGCAAACTCTGCCCCGAAGCCCGTATCATCACCGCCCACGGCCAGATGCCTGCGGGCGAGATGGAGGAGAGGCTGGAAGCGTTTATCAACTATGACTACGACATCCTCATCTCCACCACCATTATTGAGTCCGGCGTAGATATACCGAATGTCAATACAATCTTGATTTTCAGCGCCAACCACTATGGTCTGGCAGACCTGCACCAGTTGCGCGGAAGGGTCGGTCGCTCCAACCGCAAGGCGTACTGCTACCTCATTGCGCCGCAGAAAGAGCTGCTGACCGACGATGCCCGCCGCCGTCTGGAAGCGTTAAGCACGTTTGCGGAATTAGGCGCCGGTTTCAACCTCGCCATGCAGGACCTCGATATACGCGGAGCGGGAAACATGCTCGGCTCCGAGCAATCGGGCTTCATCGCCGACCTCGGATACGAGACCTACCAGCGCATCCTCAACGAAGCCGTGGAGGAACTGCGCGAAGAGGAAGGACTCGGTTCCGATGAAGGCCAAATGGCAAATGGTAAATGGACAAATGAGAAAATGAACTGGTGCTCCGACAGCCAGCTGGAGACCGATCTGCCTGTCAGTTTCCCGACGGATTATATCGAAAACATATCCGAGCGCATCACCCTCTACCGCGAGCTGGACAACCTCAACAGCGAGGAGCAGCTGCTGGACTACCGCAAGCGTCTGATAGACCGTTTCGGCGTACTGCCGGAGCCGGCGGAGGAACTGCTGAGCGTGGTACGGCTGAGATGGCTCTGCTGCCGGCTGGGTATCGAGAAGATCCTCCTCAAACAGGAGCGGATGACCCTTTACCTCGTACAGCATAAAGACGCCTACTGGCAATCGGAGATATTCGGAAACATCATCCAATATGCCGTCTCACGCGCCGAACGGTGCTCGCTGCACGAGGAGAAAGACAAGAAAGGTATCCCCACCGGACGGCGGTACGTCACCATCACCAACGTAAAAACAATAGCAGGGGCTATCACCTTGCTGACCAAGATAGAAAAAGGAGAATTATGAAATTCATAGGAATCATTCCCGCCCGGTACGCTTCCACGCGTTTCCCCGGCAAACCATTGGCAGAGATATGCGGCAAGACCGTCATCCGCCGTGTATATGAGCAAGCCTCCAAGGCACTTGACACCGTAGTCGTAGCTACGGATGATGAGCGTATCTACAATGACGTAGAGTCTTTTGGCGGCAAAGTAGTAATGACCCGCCCGGACCACAAGTGCGGTACCGACCGCTGCCTGGAGGCCTATCTGGCAATCACTACGCCTACCTGGCGCGAGCAGAACAACGCCGAGACCGTAGTCATCAATATCCAGGGCGACGAGCCGTTTATCCAACCCGAGCAGATAGAGACGCTCATGGCTTGTTTTGACCGCCCAGATACAGACATAGCTACACTCGTACAACCCTTTGCAGAGGATAAGAACGCTATCGAAAACCCCAACTCGCCCAAGGTGGACTGGGACATTGAGAGCGCCCGAGCGAAGATGTTCTCACGCAAGGTGATAGCCGCCTCCGACGGCAAGTATTACAAGCACATCGGTATCTACGCTTACCGCGCCGACGTGCTGGCCAAGATCACCACGCTGCCCCAGAGCCCGCTGGAGATAGCCGAGCGGCTGGAGCAACTGCGATGGCTGGAGAACGGATATACCATCCGCGTAGGCGTCACCTCGCAATCCACCATCGGCATCGACACCCCCGAGGACCTGCAAAAGGCAATCGAGTGGTATAAGTATAACGGGGATTGATAATTGATAATTGATAATTGACATTTGATATATTAACCTTAAAACACAAAACAACTATGGCAAAAGAGAACTGTCCTACTCCGCATATCGGTGCGCAGTACGGTGAAATTGCAAAAACAGTGATTATGGCAGGTGACCCGCTGCGTGCCAAACTGATGGCAGAGCGGTATCTGGAGAACCCGAAGTTAGTAACCTCCGTACGGAACATGTACGGCTATACAGGTATGTATAAAGGTAAGGAGATTTCCGTCATGGGTCATGGAATGGGAATCCCGTCCATCGGTATCTATACCTATGAGCTCTTTAATTTCTACGACGTAGAGACTATCATCCGTGTAGGTTCCTGCGGTGCCCGCCAGATGCACGTACATCTGGGTGACTTGGTAATAGCTCTGGGCAGCTGCACGGACAGCAACTACGCCCAGCAATACGACTTAGGCGGCAGTTTTGCACCTATAGCGGACTTCCAACTGGCGCGCAAAGCGGCTGACGCCTGCGAGAAATTCGGTTACACCTACCATGTAGGGAACGTCTTCTCCGCCGACATCTTCTATAGCGAGGATCCGCGCAAGGCGAACTGGACGAAGATGGGTGTGCTGGCAGACGAGATGGAAGCTCCGGCACTCTATATGAACGCGGCACGCGCAGGTAAGAGAGCGCTGGTGATCTGTACCGTGAGCGACCATATTCTGACAGGCGAGGCCACTACCGCTGAGCAGCGCCAGAACTCGTTCACCAACATGATGGATGTAGCATTCGATATCGTCGGCTAATGAAAAAGATACTATTTACAATCACATTCGTACTGCTGTCCCTGGGCCTCTGCGCCCAGGAACAGGGTACGTCTGCTTACCAGGAGGGAGACGCAGCCTCACCGCGGAAAGAGCAGAAGAAAAAATCTTCGGGTATCATCACCGGCCTGTCCGGGGGAATGATGATTCATGGCGGCTATCTCTTCACGGATGACCCCCGCAAAGTATTCAGCAGCACGGGTCTGGGCAGCGACGAGTACATGAAAAGTCTGCCCAAGAGCGGCTTTACGATGGGTATAGGCGGTGCGCTGCGGTTACATCTGATTAACCATATTCACCTGGGAGCCGAGGGTTTTGTCAGTACGATGCCGTTGATGGGTTCCGGCTCCAATGTACGCTCCGGATGGGGAGGTGCATTCTGCGACGCCTATACCGAGTGGGGCAAAGTGCGCCCGATGATCGGTCTGACCATCGGAGGAGGCTCCATGAGCAGGCTCTTTGTGCCCGACGAGGCGCAAGTGGTATCCAACCCCTCGGACAGCATCTCTTATAATGCGTCCTACACCAAGACGCCGTTCTTCTTACTCGACCCCTATATCGGGCTGGAGATAGCCCTCCAATCCCACGTGGCATTGCTCATCCGCGTGGATTACATGCTGCCCTTCGGCAAAAGCGGCAGCTCGCTGACGAAGAACGTCAACTGGAGCAATTTCATGAGCCCGAACGGACCGCGCCTGTATGTAGGCTTTATGTTCGGCAAGTTAAAGAAACGATAAACAGTCACAAACGGCAAACTATAATAAACGACAAACTATAAATGGATAAAAACACTTGGATCGGCTTTTTACTGATAGCCGCAATTATTGTGGGGTTCACCATGCTCAACCGTCCATCGAAAGAGCAGCTGGCGGAACGCCAACGCGTACATGATTCTATTACAGCCATCCGCCTGATGGAAGCGGAGGCGCAACGTCTGTCGGATTCCATCCGTGCGCTCACGGATACCACCACGGCAGAACAACCGCAACAGCAGTCCAAACCGGAGGAGCAATGGGTGACTTTGCAGAACGAACACCTCCGCCTTACCCTCTCCACCTACGGCGGTGCTATCCAGCGCGCGGAGCTGCCGGAGTACCACGCCTCGGGCGACAGCGTCAACCCGCTGTGCCTCTTCCGTGCCGACGAGGCTTCCTTCGGCTTCACCCTCATTACCATCAACAACCGTATATTACACACCTCCAACCTCGTCTTCACGCCTGTACCGTGCGAGGAGCCGAACAAAGCTATCATGCGTCTGCCCGGCAGCACGGAGGATGCGTATCTCGACTTCGTCTATGAGCTCTCGGAGGATTATATGGTACATCTGTCCCTCGTGCCGCATAACATGCAGAACGAGCTGGCGCAGAATGTCAACTCCTTAGACCTGCAATGGCGCCAGCTCATTCCGCAACAGGAGAAGGGACGCAAGTTCGAGGAACGTTACGCCCAGTTGCAATATATGCTTGTAGGGGGCGATATGGAGAAGCTGAGCGAGAGCAAGGACGACAGCGAGAAAGAGTCCGCACGCGTCAAATGGATCGGCTACAAGGACCAGTTCTTCTCTACCGTCCTCATCGCCGATGAGGCATTCTCGTCCTCGGAGTTCCGGTCCACCATGCAGAGCCGCCACTCGGGCTATATCAAGGAGTACAGCACCCACACCACGGTGCCGTTCGATATCACAGGCAAGTCCATTACGGGCATGCGTTTCTACTGCGGTCCTAACCATTACCACACGCTCAAGGCGTACGACGAAGGCGTAGCGCGCGAGGAGCGGCTGCACCTGAACGAGTTGGTGCCGTTAGGATGGAAGATCGTGAGCTGGATTAACACCGCATTGGTCATCCCCATGTTCGACCTGTTCACCGGCTGGGGGCTGCATATCGGTATCGTCATTCTGCTGATGACGCTGGTCATCAAGCTTATTATCCTGCCGTTCGTGTTCGTCTCCTATAAGTCGAGCGCGAAGATGAAAGCGCTGAAGCCGCAGTTGGACGCCATCAATGAGAAATACCCTGCGGAGAAGATGCAGGAGCGCCAGGCGGCTACCATGCAGCTCTACCAGCAGGCGGGTGTCAGTCCTATGTCCGGCTGTCTGCCGATGCTGTTCCAGTTCCCGGTACTGATGGCTATGTTCTGGTTCCTGCCTACCGCTATCGAGCTTCGCGGCAAGTCGCTCTTCTGGGCGGACGACCTCTCTACCTATGACGCCGTCTTCCATTGGGGCTTCAACATCCCGCTGTTAGGCGACCACCTGTCGCTGTTCTGCCTCCTGATGACCATCTGTAACATCGGTTACACCTATATCACCATGCAGTCGCAGGCTACGGACCCAAACATGAAGTTCATGAAATATATGATGTACGCTATGCCGTTGATGTTCCTCTTTATCTTCAACGACTATGCTGCGGGTCTGAGCTATTACTACCTGCTGTCGCTGTTCGTGACGATCATCCAGACGATGATCTTCCGTTGGACCTTAGACGACGAGAAGATGCTGGCGGAGATAGAAGAGAATAAAAAGAAAAAAGCCGGCAAACCTAAGTCCGGCTTTATGGAGCGATTGGAGAAGATGCAGCGCGAGCAGCAACGCTTAGCCCGCGAGCAGGCCAAAGCGGCTGCTAAACGTCGATAGTACGTTCTCCACGAGCGCTTGTCCCTCGCGGGAGAGCGTCACGCCGTCTTGTTCGAGGAGCTGCTCATAATGAGCACTCTCGAGCATCGGCGAGGTGATATCAATCAGGTGCACGCACTGGGTGGACGCCAAGCGGAAGAGGGAGAGGTTATACAGGGCGTGGAGGTTACGCAAACGCTCCGTCTTACCTCCCAGCCAGTAGAGTACGTTCTTGCGCTCCTGCATGGACATGCCTCTCGTGACAGACGCGAAATAGCGGTCCTCGTCCATAATAGGCAGGCTCACCAAGACAGGTTCCAGACCGCGTGCACGCGCTTGTGCAATCTTATTCGTATAAAGAGCCTTGTAGGCAACCAAGTCCATTTGAGGCTCATGATGACCTGACGGGTTAGCCGCAATGGCTTTCCAATCGTACTGTAAACCGCTCTCGGGCTGAATAATAATTGTCTTGTCCATATCTGTAATCGTTAAATAGTTGTACATTCGTTGATTTGACGGTGCAAAATTACTACTATTTTGCGAGGGGTGCAAGTAATTGTGACGAGTGACAAAAAAAAGTGACCAAACAGCCCGTTTTGAGACTAAAATGCCAATATAGGGACGAAAATCAGTGTGTTTTGATTTCGTCACACCAAATAAGGAGATAAAAACATGAATAAAATCCCAGCTTCTTTGCAGTCAGTAACGATGCTACTGATCCATATTTTTGCCGTGCCGGTATTCTTTCTGGTGTTTATCCTGCTCTATGAGAGCCGATGGATGACGGATTTTCTGAATGCGGGTAACGAGATGACGACTTTCAACACACTGATACTGACCTCTATCCTCATCGGTATCCAGACGTTCTCGCGCGTAGGTATGTTCTTTGCGGGCAAGAAGCACAGGCTCAGCTGGTGGCAATATACGCTGTGGTCATTCGGCGAGGTGTTTGTCTTCACCTGCTTTGCCGCGCTGTACATGGCGCTGATATACGGTACGCTCGGTTACTTCCCCGCTTTAGCCAAATGCCAGCAGCTGGCGTTAGGCACGCTCTGTTTCCCCTATACCATTTTCGCGCTCCTGATGGCTTATATCCGACCCGACGAAGACGAGACGGCGGAGGAAGACTTGGTGCGGTTTGCGGATAACACGGGCCGCCTGAAGCTGGTGATTGCCCACGACGTAATCTTATATATTGAGGCGCAGGAGAACTATGTCTCCGTCCATTACCTGGAGGGCGAAAAGCAGAAAGAGTACTCGCTCCGGCAGTCTATGCGGGGTATCGAGGAACTGATGGAGAAACACGGTATCATCCGTTGCCAGCGGTCCTATTTCGTCAACCCTCGCCACGTGAAAGTGCTGCGCCGCGACAAAGAAGGGATGATCCAAGCGGAGCTGGATATCGCGGAGAGCAAGCCGGTTCCCGTTTCTCCGAAATACTACGAGCAGCTGAGCAAATTGCTATAGTGCATCCAAGCAACACCCCCGCAGATTGACTCTGCTGGGGTGTTGGTTATTTACGCCGATAAGTTTTGTTCGTATTTTGTGTCTTTTTCAGAAGATAGACTGCTGTCCGTCCGGGGCGAGAGGGGTCTTACCGAGGTGCTGATACGCCAGCGGAGTAGCCTCGCGTCCGCGCGGGGTACGTTTGATGAAGCCTTCCTTGATGAGATACGGCTCATAGACGTCTTCTATCGTGCCGGCGTCCTCTCCCATGGCGGTAGCAATGGTATTGAGTCCGACAGGTCCTCCGCGGAACTTGTCGATGATGGTCGTAAGGAGTTTGTTGTCTATCTGGTCGAGTCCGAAGGTGTCGATATTAAGTGCCTCAAGGGCGTATTGGGCTATGTCAAGGTCGATGGCGCCATCGCCTTTGACCTGTGCGAAGTCACGCACACGGCGCAGCAAGGCGTTGGCTATACGGGGCGTACCGCGCGAGCGGCGGGCTATCTCTCCTGCCGCCTTGGAATTGATTTCCACTCCCAGCAGTCCGGCAGAACGGGTGACGATACCCGAAAGGATGTCCGCATCATAATACTCGAGATGGCAGTTGATACCAAAACGCGCACGGAGCGGGGAGGTGAGCAGACCGGAACGGGTGGTAGCACCGATGAGGGTAAAGGGGTTGAGGTCTATCTGTATCGTGCGCGCAGACGGTCCTTTATCTATCATGATATCTATGCGGTAGTCCTCCATGGCGGAATAGAGGTACTCCTCCACCACCGGGCTCAGACGGTGGATCTCATCGATGAAGAGCACGTCGTTGGGTTCCAGCGAAGTAAGCAAGCCCGCGAGGTCGCCGGGTTTATCAAGGACGGGTCCGGAGGTGACTTTGAAGCCTACCCCGAGCTCGTTGGCGATGATATTGGAGAGGGTGGTTTTTCCCAGTCCCGGAGGGCCGAAGAGGAGCACATGGTCGAGGGACTCATGGCGGAGTTTGGCTGCCTCTACGAAGATCTTCAGGTTCGAAGTGACCTTGCTTTGACCGGCAAAATCGGCAAAGCATAACGGACGGAGGGCAGAATCCTGTTCTTTCTCGTTTATCTGGTTGTGGATATCAAAATCGGACATAGGGAATTTGAGATTTGACATTTGAGATTTGACATTTTGTCATTTAGTAGCCTCGCGAAAGAGAGATTCCAAATCCGGGATCTGTTTCATGGGCATATCGGCTTTGACGGTACCATGGTCGAGGATAATAATCCGGTCGCACATCTCACGCACCTCCTGGAGGATATGGGTGGACAAAATCACCGTCTTAGCCGAATTGGTCAGTTTCCTGATGAGTGCGCGTATCTCAACGAGTTGGTTGGGGTCGAGACCCGTGGTAGGTTCATCCAAGATGAGCAGTTCGGGGTTGCCTATCAGCGCCTGGGCGAGACCGACACGCTGCCGGTAGCCTTTGGACAGCTCCCGGATGTGCTTGTGGCGTTCGGGAGTGAGCCCGACTAGGTCGATGAGGGGATCTACTATTTGAGATTTGACATTTGAGATTTGAGATTTGTCATTTGTCATTTCAGCCATGAAGCCGAGATACTCGGCTACGTACATCTCCTCGTAGAGAGGGTTGTTCTCCGGGAGATAGCCTATACGGGGAGGAGCCTGCACAACGCCGGAGTCCGCATTCCAGAGGCCGATGAGAATTTTCATCAGCGTCGATTTGCCGGCTCCGTTGGGCCCCAGCAAGCCGACAATCTGACCGTCGGGGATGGAGAGCGTGATATCCCGGAGGACTTGCTGCGCGCCAAAAGACTTATTCAGATGCTCTATTTGAACCATAACCGATTTGCAATTCGGCTACAAAGGTACAACAAAAATTGCACATATGCAAATAAATTCAGAAAAAAAATAATGACCAAGTACAGACAAAAAAACAGAATTGGAGTGATATGAAGCATTTTTATTCCAATAAGGAAAAATGATTTTCGATAGTTAATCAATATTTTAATTCTTATTGATTTTTTTGCCCGAAAAGTTTGCATAATTCAAAAAAAAGCAGTACCTTTGCATCGAGTTTCACAATCTAGTGAGACTAGCCTGTAGAGGTTTTTTCATGTAATTGTAAGTATTTGGGATCCCGCCGCTCGTGAGAGTAGCGGGATTTTTTTGTAATTTTTATGGGCAAATCCTTGTATATTCCAAATATTTGTTGTACCTTTGCACCCGCAAAGGTTAAGAGACATGAAAGGAATTATCTTGGCAGGCGGCAGTGCAACCAGGTTGTACCCCCTGAGTAAAGCCATCAGCAAACAAATCATGCCGGTGTATGACAAACCGATGATCTACTATCCGCTGAGCGCATTGATGATGGCCGGTATCCGCGAGGTGTTAGTGATCAGTACGCCCCGTGACTTGCCTATGTTCCGCGAGTTGTTAGGCAACGGCGAGCGGATAGGCATGAAGTTGGAATACAAGATTCAGGAGGTGCCGAACGGACTGGCTCAGGCGTTTGTGTTAGGCCGTGAGTTTCTGAACGGTGAACCGGGCTGCCTGATTTTGGGCGACAACATGTTCTACGGCCAGCATTTCGGCCATATGCTCCGCGATGCGGTAGAAGAGGTACAAAACGGCGGCGCGGTGATCTTCGGATACGAGGTAGCCGACCCGCGTGCGTACGGCGTAGTGGAGTTCGACGAGGCGGGCAAGGTGCTGAGTCTGGAGGAGAAGCCGGCAGAGCCGAAGAGCAACTATGCCGTACCGGGACTGTATTTCTATGACAATACCGTTTGCGAGAAAGCGGCGGGTCTGCAGCCCAGCGCGCGCGGCGAATACGAGATTACGGATCTGAACAAACTCTATCTGAAGGAAGGCACACTGAAGGTGAAACTCTTCAGCCGCGGTTTTGCATGGCTGGACACGGGTAACTGCGACAGTCTGTTAGACGCCGGCAATTTCATCGCCACCATCCAGAACAGGCAGGGATTCTACGTGAGCTGCATTGAGGAGATAGCCTGGCATAACGGCTGGATCAGCACCGAGCAGTTAGCCGCCTTGGGCAAAGAGATGAAGACAGCATACGGCCGGTACCTGGAGCGGATAGCACGATGAAGCGGTTCTACTCCATATACCTTATTATTCTCGCGGGCATATATAGCGCGCATGCGCACGAGCATTATATCGTGCAGCACTACTCCATCAAGGACGGCATGAGCCAGAACACCGTAATGGCTATCATGCAGGACAAAGAGGGGCTTATGTGGTTTGGTACGTGGGACGGGTTAAACCGTTTCGACGGCTATACGTTTACCGTCTATAAGGCGATGAACGACGGCGTAGAAGCCCAGGTGAACAACCGCGTGACGAGCATCTACGAGGATGAGCAGGAGCGTATATGGTGGGCTACCTACGACGACCATTACTACCGTCTGGACAAAACCCGCGAGCACACCACCGCCATGCCCTACGACAGTCTGCCGATAGGGATGACCGAGCAGATGAGCGAGAGCGGCAACCGGACGAAGATAGACGGAAACGGCGTTATATGGCAGGCCGACGAGCAATACGGTATCATGCGTTACCGCGAAGGGCAATGGAAACGGTTCACCCCTCCCCTCGACAGCCGTTACGCCGGACAGCTACGCGAACATTTCTTCCTCATAGAGGACAATCAGGGACGTACCTGGGTGAACCCCACGGGAGGCGGATGGAGCTATTACGACTACGCGAAAGACGAGCTGGTCTATCCCATCGAGGGGCTGACCAACATGATTCACACCGCTTACATGGACCGGGAAGGTCAGATGTGGATAGCCACCTATGACGGCGGCGTAGATTGCGTAAACATGGATCCTGCGCCCTACAAGCTGCACGACCTGGGCCGGAGCGGACAGAGCAACGGTGAGGTACGCGCATTCGCGCTGAACGAGAAAGGCGAGGTAGAGACCTTCCTCAAGAGCGAGACGGGGATCTACTGCGCACAGCTGACCCGATACGGAATGCTGACCGGTACCAAAGGCAAAGGACTGTACCAGCGCAACCCGCACCGACGGATAGTTACTTCCCACCCGGATATATACGACATCGAGGAAGGAGAGGACGGCACCCTGTATGTAGCTACCTACGGCGGCGGCGTGAATATCCTGCGCTACGACGAGAGCAAGCACTCCTGGAGCGAACCGGAAGTAGCAGGCAACGGCATGAAAGTACGCGACATCGAGATAGTAGGCAACACGCTATGGTGCGGCACTACGACCGGTGTGCTATGCGTAGAACTGGGTACAGGACGATGCACAGTGCTTCCCAGCTATGACATCCGCACCGTCCGGTACCATCAAGGACGGCTGTGGTTGGGTTCTTTCGGCGGCGGACTGATGACAATCGACCTGAGCGCTCCGAAACGGGAGATCACAAGGGTGGAGACCTATCATGATATCATCCTCGCCATGAGCGGTGACAGCAGCAGTATATGGTTCAGCAGCGAGAGCGACATCGCGGAATTGAACATAGAGAGCGGCGAGCTGTATTACTACGACGCTTTGGACAACCATCATAACACATGTTTCACAGAGGCGGAAGCTTTACGCACTGCCGACGGCACAATCTATTTCGGCTACAGCAACGGCTATTGCACTTTCTCCCCTTCCCGTGTCCGTCACTCCGGTTCCGTTCCCCCGTTACATATCACCCGCATCGAGACCCAGGAGGGAACACTGCCCCCCGGCGACACCATCGTCCTGCCCGACGGCAGCAACATTACCATTGAGTATGCAGCGATAGACTATATCGGTGCCGACAAGCTGGTATATACCTATCGGATGGACGGTATCGATGCCGACTGGACCTGCGCAGAGGGTAGCCGGCGAGTGACCTATAACAATCTCCGGTACGGCGAATATATCTTCCACGTACGTTCCACCAACCGCGAGGGAGCCGACGTGGCGAACGACAAGCAGATTACGATTATCGTAGAGCGGCCATGGTGGCTCAAATGGTGGGCGTTCATGCTGTTTATCTTCGTTCTGATAGCGGTCCTGAGCATTGCGGGATACATAGTGAGCCTGTATAACGGACTGCGGCAGAAAGTAATTGTAGAGCAGCAGGTGACGGATATCAAACTGCGGTTCTTCACCAATATCAGCCATGAACTGCGTACGCCGCTGACGCTGATTGTAGGACCGGTAGAGAATATCCTGCAAAGCGAACGGATCACCTCCTCCGTACGGAGCCAGCTGGAGATAGTACAGAGCAACAGCCGGCGGATGCTGAGAATGGTGAACCAGCTGTTAGAGTTCCGCAAGATACAGAACCAGAAGATGAAACTCAAGATCCAACCCACCCTGCTGAGTGAGCTGGTGAACGAGACGTGCGCCAATTTCAAGAAAGAGGCGATCGACAAACATATCACTTTCACGATAGAGAACCGCGCGGAAGACTCGACTGTCTGGGTGGACCGCGGCAGGATGGACACGATTCTATGGAACCTGCTGAGCAACGCCTTCAAGTTCACCCCGGCGGGCAAATGTATCCGCGTGATCATCGACTCCAAACCCGGTTTCGTCACCTTGGCGGTACAGGACGAGGGCGTAGGCATCGCGCCGGAGAAACGGAGTGTGCTTTTCGAACGGTTCAACAGCAATAACGAACTGAGCGGAAACAACACCACGGGAACGGGTATCGGCATGAACCTGACCAAAGAGCTGGTGGACCTGCACCACGGTCATATAGAGGTGGAGAGCGAGTTAGGCAAAGGCACTACCTTCACCGTCATGCTCCATACCGGCAGAGAACATTTCGGCGCGGAGGTGGATTTCGTAACGGAAGAGCCGGTGGCGATAACCAAAGTAGAGAAGAAAAACGAAGACAAGTTAGAGGCTCTCCCGCAGGAGCATGAGGATAACCGGCGCACCATCCTGATCGTAGATGACAACGAAGAGATGCTGCAGTTCATGGCAGGCATCTTCAGTCGCGAATATGCGATAGAGACCGCCGGCGACGGCGAAGAAGCCGAACAGGTCATCAAGACGAAGCATATCGACCTGGTCATCACCGACCTGATGATGCCCAAGGTGGACGGTCTGGAGCTGACACAGCATATCAAATCCGACCCCGACACGAACTATATCCCCGTGATTCTGCTGACCGCCAAGACGGCTATCGAGAGCCGGTTGCAGGCGCTGCAATACGGCGCAGACGACTACATGACCAAGCCGTTTGAACCGGAGTACCTGCGCGCACGCGTACAGAATATACTGAAGCTCCGCACCCAGTTAGAGCGCAACTACCGCGAGCGGTTGTTACGGCTGGAAGCCAAACCTACGGACGAGGCCATATCGGGCGATACCTTCCTGGCAAAACTGCTGGATATCATGGAGAAGCAGATGGACAACAACACCCTGACGGTAGATGAGCTGGTGGAAGAGATGAATATGGGCCGCACCGTCTTCTTCAACAAACTGAAGAGCATGACGGGTATGAGTCCCGTAGAGTTCATCCGCGAGATACGCGTGAAACGCGCGGCACAGCTGCTGGAGAACCGCAAGCATAACATCACCGAGGTGACCTACATGGTAGGCATGAACGACAGCAGGTATTTCTCCAAATGCTTCAAGAACACCTATGGTATGACCCCCAGCGAGTACCGCAAGCAGTTCATCAAAGAGGAGGAGAAAGAGCAATGAGAGCGGTTCTGGTCATATGCCTTGCGATAGGTGTGATGGCAGGATGCGGGAGGCAGTCCCCCCAGCGTCCGTCGCAGCGCAAAGGGGAAGCGCCCAAGGCGGACAGCACCACCCTGGCGCTGATGGCTATGAACCGGCAGATGACGGAGACGGCGGATGAAGAGCTCTACCGGCTGGCAAACGAGGAAGGCGGTTACTCGCTCTACGAGCGGGGCACATGGGCGAAGATCACCCGTCCCGGCGACAGTAGCCGCCCCGTACATCCCGGCGAGGAGTGCACCGTGCAGATAAGGGTACTGAGCCTCGGCGGCCAACTCTATACCGACAGCGAACTGACCGCTCATGCCGGCAAATACGAGTTACCGCCGGCCATTGACGAGAACATCACCGAATGGCACCACGGAGAGAGCCTCACCCTCATCGCCCCTTGGTATGCAGCCTATGGTATCAAAGGTACAGCGGAGATTCCGCCCTACGAGAACGTACGAATAGAATTAACAATAAAAGAATGAGAAAAACAGTATTTTACCTGCTGGCAGGCGTTGTAATACTGCTGGCGGGATGCAAAGCGAACACCTACTCCAACCTACGCAACAAGGAGAAGAAACTGATAGAAAACTATATCAGTCGCAACAACCTGAATATCCTGACGGAGATGCCGTCGGACGACTATGTCTGGGGAGAGAAAGACTATTACAAAGACCTCTCCGGTTCCGACGAACTGTATTTCCATCTTCGCCGTCGCGGGAACAAGAACAGTGAAGTACTGGTCAACGATGATATCGTAACCCGGTACAAGAAATTCGCCCTCACGGAGGGAGCGGACACCCTCAGTTACTGGACCACGCTGGACCAGCCGCATCCGTATGAGTTTCAGTACGGCAACACCTCCACCTGCGAAGCGGTAGGATGGCATATCGCCGTACAGCTGATGAAATACAGCGATTCCGAGTGCGAGATTATCGTACCGAGCAAGTTAGGCTTCGACGCCGACCAGATGTCGGTCACTCCGTATGTATATATCCTGAATATCAAAGTAAAACAATAAGATGAGTTTAGTAAAATCTATTTCCGGTATCCGCGGCACGATAGGCGGCCGTGTGGGAGAGGGGCTCAACCCCGTAGATATAGTCCGTTTCACGGCTGCGTACGCTACACAACGCCGCGCTGCCATGCCGGACAACAACAAGATTGTAGTAGGCCGCGACGCCCGTCTGAGCGGTCATATGGTAGAGCAGATTGTATGCGGTACACTCATGGGAATGGGCTACGACGTAGTGAACATAGGTCTGGCTACCACCCCGACGACCGAGCTGGCCGTCACCGGCGAGCAGGCCACCGGAGGTATTATCCTCACCGCCAGCCATAACCCCAAACAATGGAACGCCCTGAAACTGCTCAACGAGAAAGGCGAGTTCCTCAACGATGCCGAAGGCAAAGGCGTACTGGCTATCGCGGAGAAAGAAGATTTCTCATTCGCCGAAGTGGACGAACTGGGACACATGACCGCCAAAGACTACCTGCCCTACCACGTAGAGCAGGTGCTGAAACTGAAACTGGTGGACACAGAGGCCATCCGGAAACGGCATTTCACCGTAGCTATCGACTGCGTCAACTCCGTAGGAGGCCTGGCTATCCCGGCTATCCTGCGGGCGGTAGGAGTAGAGAACATTATCGAACTGAACTGCACGCCTGACGGCCGGTTCCCGCATAACCCCGAACCGCTGCCGCAGCACCTGACCGAGATCAGCGACCTGCTCAAATCCGGCAAGGCGGATGTAGGTTTTGTTGTCGATCCCGACGTGGACCGACTGGCAATCATCTGCGAGAACGGCGAGATGTTCGGCGAGGAATATACGCTCGTCAGCGTAGCGGATTACGTACTGGGGCATACTCCGGGCAACACGGTCAGCAATATGTCCTCCACACGTGCGCTGAGCGATGTGACGCGAGCTCACGGCGGCGAGTACAGCGCTTCGGCAGTAGGCGAAGTGAACGTAGTAGCGGAGATGAAACGCGTGAACGCCGTCATTGGCGGAGAGGGCAACGGCGGAGTGATTTACCCCGAATGCCACTACGGCCGCGACGCGCTGGTAGGTATAGCGCTCTTCCTGAGCCATCTGGCCCATCTGGACATGAAGGTAAGCGAGCTGCGCAAGACACTGCCGGACTACTGCATCTCCAAGAACCGTATCGACCTCACGCCGGATACCGACGTAGATGCCATTCTGGCGAAGGTGAAAGAGTTGTACCGCAACGAACGTGTGAACGACCGCGACGGCGTGAAGATTGATTTCGCCGACGGATGGGTACACCTGCGCAAATCCAACACCGAGCCTATCATCCGCGTCTATTCGGAAGCGGCTACGATGCAGAAGGCCGACGAACTGGCACAACAAGTAATAAAAGTGGTAAAAGGATGAATATCGTAGTAGTGAATGATGACGGCTGGGGAACAGCCGGCATCCGGATGCTTGCCAAGGAGATGACGAAGTTAGGGTCTGTGACGGTGATTGCGCCGGACGGAGCCCGCAGCGGTTACGGCGTAGCTATCAGCACCGGCAAGCCGCTCTACCTGCGCAAGATAGAGGAGCACGATCTCAACGGCGCCGAGGTCTATACCACCAACGGCACCCCTGCCGATTGCGTGAAGATAGCGCGGGAGATTCTCTTTGCCGACAGAGATATCGACCTGCTCGTCTCGGGTATCAACCACGGCAGCAACGCCGCTGTCAATGCCATGTATTCGGGTACGATAGGCGCCTGCCTCGTAGCTACGGAGAAAGGGATACCGGCTGTAGGATGGTCGATAGACAGCCATGAGGCGGATGTGGACCTGCACTGGCTGCAACCGTTTCTGACGGAAGTGACGCAGCATCTGTACGAAGAAGGGATCGCCCCGCGGACGTGTTACAACATCAACGCGCCGGTAGGCGAGATAGAAGGTATCCGCTGGACGCGGCAGTGCGTAGGCCACTGGGCAAACGAGTTGGTGCCGCTGGAGGAGAAGCTGCCGGAAGGCGTACTGAAAGGCTGGACGCTCGGCGGCGCGTTTGTCAACGACGAACCGGCATCCACTGATACGGATATATGGGCGATGGAGCACCAACTGCTCTCTATCACCCCGCTGAAAATGGACTGGACGGATTACGGATCGCTATAAGCGTCAGGACAGGCGCGAGACGATGATTCCCGCCGCCGTTGCAGCCGCAGGCTGCGTGTCCAGGAGAGAACAGATATGCCCGTAGGAAACGAGCATATCTTTTTTGTATGCCTCGTCATGCAGGAGCCTGCCCAGCTCGGCGGCTACTTTCTCCGTCCTGAAGTCATTGGCTACATACTCCTTGATGACCTCCCTGCCGGCAATGATATTCACCAGCGTGAAATACGGTATGGAGAATACGAGGGGCTGCGCCCACCGGATGAGTCCGATGAGCCAAGAGAGCGCGAGATGATAGACCGCTACCTGCGGACAGCCGATGAGAGCGGTCTCCAGCGTAGCCGTACCGGAATTGACCACCGCCGCAGAGGCGTTTTGCAATACCGCGTACGTCTCACGGGAGAACTGTTCGCCGGGACGGAGATAGGGGGTATAGAATGCGTCGTCGATACCCGGCGCCCCGCATACCACCGTAGAGTAATCCTGATAACGCCGCGCCGCCGCCAACATACGCGGCAGGCAATGGCTGATCTCGCTCGGCCGGCTGCCCGGCAGAATGGCAATACTCGGAGTATTCGGAGTACTCGGAGCACTCGGAGCACTCGGAGTAATCTGAGTAATCTGAGTAATCTGAGTTATCTCCTCCGCCGTGGGGTTGCCTACATAGGTGCAGCGGTAGCCGTAACGGGCATAGAAATCCGGCTCGAAGGGGAAGATACCCAGTACCTCGTCGCATAGCTTGGCGATGGCATGGATACGGCGGCGTTTCCATGCCCATACCTTCGGCGGGATATAATAAAAAATCTTGGTCTCAGGCAGATGCGCACGGCAGAAACGCGCCATGCGCAGATTGAACGAAGGATAGTCGATGAGGATGAGCGCGTCGGGCTGTTCGTCCAGCAGCGCCTGCTCCGCAATACGGAAATTCCGGCGGACCTGGCCGAGGTTTGCCAGCACGGCAGCAAAGCCCATAAACGCCATCCGGCGTATATGCTGGTGCAGGCGGCACCCGGCGGCGGCCATCTTGTCGCCGCCGAGTCCTGAGCACTGCGCCCCGGGATCCGCCTGACGGAGCGCGCGGATCAACGCCGCCCCGTGCAGATCGCCGGAAGCCTCACCTGCTATGACGAAATAACGCGCCATTATTTTTCAGGGAACATCACTACTTCAAACACGTTGCCGGAAGCGACAAGCTGTTTGAGCATCTGTTGCACGCTCCCGGAGGTAATACCCTCTACCGCTGCTTTGTAGTCGCGGATGAGGTTCACGTCCAGCAGGTAGTACTCATACAGCGCCTTGCTCCAGTAACTGTTCTTCTCCAGGTTCTCCTGGTAATCCTTGAGCATGGACTCTTTCTCCTTGAGCAGGTCGTTAGCCAGGGGTCCGTTCGCGATGATGGTCTGTACCTCCTCATGGATAATCTCCATGAGACGCTCCTGCTTCTTGGGGTCGGTGTCAAACTGCATCAGAAGTCCCGCTCTCGGGGTAGGCAGAGACGACAGATAGCCGTATGTACCTACGCCGTACGAGCCGCCTTCGCGCTCACGGATCGACTCCAGATAACGGGTTGACAGGACGCGGCCTATCATCTCCATATTCAGTTCGTTGGAAAGCGTGTAAGGTATGTCGTACGAAGTGTACTGGATGCGGTTGGAAGCCGTGGTAGTCTCCATCTTGCGGGTGAAATAGTTCTTCTGCATTCCTAATGCCACCGTCTCATGATGGTCGATAATCTGCTCGCGGGTCTTCTTGGTCTTCAGTCCGCCGAGCCACTGGCAAACGAGCGCCTGTACCTTCGGGTCCTGCGGGTCTATGTTACCGACAAAGACAAAGGTGAAGTCCGCCGGGTTGGCAAAACGCGCCTTATAGACCTCCATCGCTTTATCCAGACTCACGCGGTCGAGCATATCGGTATTGAACAGCACCAGACGCTCGGAGTGGTTTCTGCTCATCATCTGGACGGAGTCGGAGAAGATAACCTTGGGGTTCTTCTCCCGGTTAGCCAGCTGGGTACGGAGCATGTTGAGCGTAGTGGCATACGCCTCCTCATCGCGCCTCGGGGCGGTGAAATGGAGATAGGTCAGTTTGAGCAGGGTCTCCAGGTCCTTGACAGACGACGAGCCGCTGAGACACTCGGTGTTGGTGTTAATCTCCGGTTTCACGGCTACAGTCTTGCCCGAAAGGGCTTTCTCCAGCTGCGTGGCCGTGAAGGCGCCCAGACCGGACATGCCTACTATTGTCGTAGCCAGTTCGGCGGACGGCAGGTCGGCTGTAGCAACCTGCGACAGACCGCCCTTCGAGAAAGCATTCATCAGAATCTCGTCGGCTTTGTACTCCGTCGGTTTGATGACTACTTTTATACCGTTGGACAGTATCCACTCGGTAAAGCCGAAGCCCTCGTTGTAGCCTTTGGCCTTGATTTTGCCCGCCTTCGGCGCTTTCTTCACCAGCTCCGTCTCGATTTTCTCTTCCACCGGTGCTTCTACCGCCATCGCCCCTTGGGCTGCCAGCGCTGCCAGAATCACCTCCTCGGACGGCAGGTGTACGCCCTCTTTCTCGGGACCCGAGACGGCTACCGTAGGGTTCGGATGAACGAGTGCCCGGGCTACCATGTTGATTTTATCCAGGCTCACGAGCGGAAGGGTGGCTTGCAGGAAATCATGCTCCCACTCTGCGCCGGGCATCACTTCGCCGTTCTCGTAATGGCGGATGCACTCGCGCGCCAGAGTAATGTTCTTGCGGGTGTTGCGCTCGTTGTAGTATTTCTCCATCTCGTTGAGTTTGTCGTTCTTCACGCGCTCCAGCTCCGCCGCGGTGAATCCGTAGCGGTGCATCTTCTCCAGTTGGTAGAGCAGGTCGTTGAACGCATCGGTCTCCCTGCCCTCCTTGGGCACGATGATTGCCTCAAAAGCATCCATCTTCTTCGCCGTCTCGCCATACATGCTGTGCTCGCCTACAAAAGATGCGTTGGGGTCCAGCGCCAGATCGGTAAAGCGGTTGTTGAGCATACGGCATACCATGTCGCGCATCTGGTCCAGCATATACTCGTATGCCGTAGCCTGCATCTCGTCGGGTACCTGGTCGAACTTGTACTCCATGGTGATACGGCTGTTCTGCGCCTCGGGGTCCGTGACGATAGCTACCAGCGGTTTGTCGTTATGGTTGACGGTGTAGATAGGCCGCTCTCCGTAGTTCTTACGGCGCGGCACGTCCGCCCAGAGGGCTTTGATCTTCGCCTCTATGGTATCTACGTTGATGTCGCCTACCACGATGATTGCCTGGTTGTCCGGGCCGTACCATTTATGGTAATAGTCGCGCAACGCCTGATAGGCGAAGTTATTGATGACGGCGGTGTCGCCGATGACGTCGCGTTTGGCATACTGGGTACCGGGGTACATCTTCGCCTGCATCTGTTTCCAGATACGGCGGTTGGCTGTACGGCCGGTGCGCCACTCCTCGAGTATCACGCCGCGCTCGGCGTCTATCTCATCGTCCTGGAGCAGCAGGCCGCAGCTCCAGTCGTGCATGACGAGCAGGGCGCTGTCCACGATACCGCTGCGGTAGGTAGGCACGTCCGACAGACGATAGACCGTCTCGTCGATAGAGGTATAGGCGTTGATATTACCGCCGAAATTGACACCCACCGACTCGAAGTAATTGATGATTCCTTTGCCCGGGAAATGCTGCGTGCCGTTGAACGCCATGTGCTCCAGGAAATGCGCCAGACCGTTCTGGTGGTCCTCCTCGAGGATAGCGCCTACCGCCTGAGCGATATGGAACTCCGCCCGCTGTTTGGGCTGTTCGTTATGACGGATGTAATACGTCAGTCCGTTGTCTAACTTGCCGTAACGAACCTCGGGATCCATCGGCAGTTTCTCCGGCGCCTGCGCCGAGAGGGTGGCTGCGGTCAAAAGCAGCACCAGATTAAGCAGTTGCTTCTTCATTAGTCTCTGTATTTTGTGTTTCTTCTGTTTTCTTTTTCCTGCTGCGCTTGGGTTTCTCCGCTTTCGCAAGTGCGGCATTGACCTCCAGCAGTTCGTCTCCGCGGCTCTTCCACGGTCTCGGACCGAGGATGCGCTCTACGTCCTCGGAGGTGATTACCTCGCGGTCGATGAGCAGCTGCGCAATCTGATGGTGGCCCTCCGCATTCTCCGTCAGGATCTGTTTGGCGCGCGCCATCTGGTCGGCAATGATACGCTGGGTCTCTTTGTCGATGAGGTCCGCGGTGCTCTCCGAATAGGGTTTGGTGAACCCGT
This sequence comes from uncultured Bacteroidales bacterium, assembly GCA_902774995.1. Taxonomy (GTDB): domain Bacteria; phylum Bacteroidota; class Bacteroidia; order Bacteroidales; family Paludibacteraceae; genus Colicola. The sequence continues at coordinate 69,177 of CACYKR010000010.1, forward strand.
AGTCGTACCGTCCGGTGGAGTCATAGAAAGATACGTCTTTGAGTTTGTCGCTCATGCCGTAGTAAGCCACCATGGCATACGCCTGCTTGGTAGCGCGTTCCAGGTCATTGAGCGCACCCGTCGAAGTCTGATCAAGGAAGAGCTGCTCGGCAGCACGTCCTCCTAACAGCGAACAGAGCTCGTCAAGGATATGCTCTTCGTTGGTGAGCTGGCGTTCTTCGGGGAGGTACCACGCCGCACCCAATGCCATGCCTCTCGGCACGATTGTCACTTTCACCAGCGGGTTCGCCCACCGCAACATCCAGCTGATAGTGGCGTGCCCCGCCTCGTGGAAGGCGATGGAGCGTTTCTCCTCTTCGGTCATGATCTTGTTCTTGCGCTCCAGACCGCCTACGATGCGGTCCACAGCGTCCATGAAATCCTGTTTGCTGACTTTCTTGCGTCCGCCGCGTGCGGCTATCAGCGCCGCCTCGTTGCATACGTTCGCTATGTCGGCTCCGCTGAAGCCCGGCGTCTGCTTGCTCAGGAAATCCAGATCCACCGTCTCGTCGCATTTGATAGGACGGAGGTGTACCTGGAATATCTCCTTGCGCTCCTGCAGGTCCGGCAGCTCCACGTGTATCTGTCTGTCGAAACGTCCGGCGCGGAGCAGTGCGGAGTCGAGTACGTCGGCGCGGTTGGTAGCCGCCAGAATGATCACACCGCTGTTGGTGCCGAAACCGTCCATCTCCGTCAGGAGCTGGTTGAGCGTACTCTCGCGTTCGTCATTGCCGCCGGTCATGACATTCTTGCCGCGCGCGCGGCCTACGGCGTCTATCTCGTCGATGAAGATGATAGCCGGCGCTTTCTCCTTCGCCTGGCGGAAGAGATCCCGCACACGGCTGGCTCCTACGCCTACGAACATCTCCACGAAGTCGGAACCGCTCATTGAGAAGAAGGGTACGTCCGCTTCGCCCGCTACGGCTTTCGCCAGCAGGGTCTTACCCGTTCCCGGAGGGCCTACGAGCAGTGCGCCTTTCGGTATCTTAGCGCCTATCTCCGTATATTTCTCGGGGTTCTTGAGGAAGGCTACGATCTCCTGCACCTCCTGTTTGGCGCCATAGAGACCGGCTACGTCCTGGAACGTCACTTTCTGCTGTTTCTCCTTGTCGAAGAGCTGCGCTTTGGCACGCCCCACACCGAATATCCCGCCGGGACCGCCGGCACCGGCCATCCCGCGGCTCATATAGACGAAGAACAGGACTATCAGCGCGAAAGGCAGTATATTCACCAGCAGCAGGTACCAATAGTCGTGCGATTTCTCATACCGCACGTCTATCGCAGCCCGGCCGTCCGCCTTGCGCGATGCGTTCACGGACTCGATATATTTGTTGAACTCCTCTACGGAAGGCACCTGGCTTTTCAGCGCTCCGTGCGCCATCTCGCCGTCTCCCTGGGAATGGAACACCAAGGTATATTTCGAGGGCTTGACGATCGCCTTGAGGCTCAGGTCGTCATAGACGGTCACTTTCTCTATCGCGTCGGCCTCGATGTATGCCGTCACTTTGGTATAACTCAGTTCCTTGCTGAGTCCCTGTCCTTCTTTGCCGCCGAACAGCCAGAAGGCTATCACGCCAAAGGCGATGGTATAGAACAGGATTCCCAGCCATCTGCGCGGACCGCCCGGCTGCTCGCCTTGCGGTATTTGCCGCATTTGTTTTCGTTTCTTTTCTGCCATATCTGATAAAACTATCAACTGTCAACTATCAACTGTCAACTCTCCTCCGGCAGCTCCGTTACCTTGCCGTCAGCCCAGAGGTGCTCTATGTCGTAGAAGGCGCGGGGCTCGCGCTGCATGATATGCACAAAGATTGTGCCGTAATCCATCGCCACCCACTCGGCGTTCTCCACACCCGCCACGCTCAGCGGGTGGACATGCGTCGTGGTACGGACGAAATCGTCCACCTCGTCCGCTATAGCGGCTACCTGGGTGTTACTCTGCCCCTCGCAGATGAGCATATACTCCACCGGGGCCTCTTTGATTTTGCGCAGGTCTATCGTCACGATACGCTGACCTTTGCGGTTACGGACACCTTCGATGATGGTGTCCAGCAGTTTTTTTGTACTTACTTCTTTCATATCTTTTGTGTATTTATTTTCTCAAACAACCGCCGTGCGTTCTCGCTCGTTTGCGCGATGACCGCCTCCGGCGTCATGTCCAATATCTCCGCCAGCCGTCCGGCTACGTGCGCCATGAAGCGGCTCTCGTTCCGCTCTCCGCGGTGCGGCACCGGCGCCATATACGGCGCGTCGGTCTCTAACACCAGACGGTTGATCAGCTCCCCTTCATCCACCGCTGCCAGCACCTCGCCTAACTTGCAGTTCTTGAAGGTCAGCACGCCGCCTATCCCGAGATAAAATCCCATCTTCAGAATCTGCGCCGCCGTCTCCTTGCTCCCGTTGAAGCAATGGAACACACCGGTTAATTCATTTTGAATTTTTAATTTTGAATTTTTAATTTCCTGTACAACGTGCAGTATGTCTTCCGTTGCCTCGCGGTTATGCAGGATCACCGGCAGTCCCAATTCCCGCGCCAGCAGCAGTTGCCGCCGCAGCACCTCTTGCTGCGCCGCCTTGTAGGTCCTGTCCCAATAATAATCGAGCCCTATCTCGCCTATCGCCACCAGTTCGTTCCGGTGCTCGCGGATAGCATGCTCCACGATCGCCAATTGCTCCTCCCAGTCGTCTTTCACATCCTCGGGATGCAGCCCTAAGGCCGGGAAGCAGTATCCCGGATGGCGGCGACAGACATCCGTCACCGTCTCTATCGACGCCGCGTTCACGCCCGGCACGATCATCGCTTCCACGCCTGCCGCCTGCTGGCGGGCTATCACCGCCTCGCGGTCCGCTGCAAAAGCCTCTTCGTCAATATGGCAATGGGTATCTATCATATTTGTTTACGGGTAAGGATGGAACTGTCGCCGTAAGAGAGGAAGCGGAAGTCATGGCTCAGCGCATAATCGTATATCCTCTTCCAGTCGCCGCCCACAAACGCGCTCACAAGCAGGAGCAAGGTCGATTGCGGCTGGTGGAAATTGGTAATCAGCTGGTCCACCACACGGAACCGATATCCGGGTTTGATCATGATCTGCGTCTCGCCGTGCAGCACCTCCTGTCCTGTCTCGTCCATCCATCCGAGCAGCGCGAGCAGCGCCTCCCGGGTGCTGAGCGTATAATCCGTGTCGTAGGGGTCGAACTGGCCTACCTCGGCGGCTCTCTTGCAGCCCATGAAATACAAGCTCTCCAAGGTCCGCATGCTCGTCGTGCCTACCGCCACGATTTTCCCCAGCTTCCGGACGATATGCTCTATCGTCTCCCGAGGCACGGCGATAATCTCCGTGTGCATCTTGTGCTCATTGGCATCTGCGGTCTTCACCGGCAGGAACGTGCCCGCACCTACATGCAGCGTCACCTCGTCCGTCTCTATGCCGCGGCTGCGCAGGTCGTCCAGCACGCGTTCGGTGAAATGCAGACCCGCCGTAGGAGCCGCTACCGAGCCTTTGATACGCGAATAGACGGTCTGGTAGGTCGTCTTGTCGCTTTCCTCGGTCTTGCGGTTCAGATACGGAGGGATAGGCAACTCGCCCACTGCATCGAGGATCTCCGCAAACGACACGTTTCCGTTGTCCCACTCGAACCGCACAGCGTACGTATTCCCCATCTGCGCCTCCTTATGGACACGCAGCTGAAACACTGTTCCCTCCCTTGAGGGGAGGGTTAGGGAGAGGTCCTCCTCATGCCATTTCTTGGCATTGCCGATCATACATTTCCACGTACAACCGGCAGTGGAAGTCAGCGAGAGCTGGTAGTCACGGGGCGTCAGCGGCTCCAGACAGAACACCTCTATCCGTGCGCCTGTAGGCTTATGGAAAGCCAGCCGCGCCTGAATGACCTTGGTGTTATTATAAATTAGCAACGCCTCCGACGCGATATAATTGCCTATATTGCAAAACCTGTCCTCCGAAATCGCACATTGTCCTTCGTCCTCTTGTACATTCTTATAGACCAGCAACTTGCTTTGGTCACGTTCGGCAAGCGGATACTTGGCAATCCGCTCGTCCGGCAGCGGGTAGTTATAATCAGCTATATAAATCGGTTCTCTCATCTTTCTTTTCTTTTCCCTTGAAACAACTCGTATTTATTGAACCGGCAGTCCAGTTCGCCGTTCAGCAGCTGCATCTTCTTCGCCGGCTTGAGCCCGATACATTTCATCGCCGCGTCGTTGGAGGAGATGATCCATGCCGTTGCGCCGGTGAAGCGGTGCTTGAGCGCCGTGCCGATCTTGCCGTACAGCTCCTCCATGTCTTTGTTGCTTGCCAGCCGCTCGCCGTACGGCGGATTGATCATCACCAGCGCATTTGCCATTTGGTCATTGGGTCTTAGTTCCTCCATCCGTATCTGGCGCAGCTCCACATCCTTCGCCACACCGGCGGACTTGACGTTCTTCTGCGCCTGCTGTACGGCATAGAAAGAGGCGTCCGAGCCGTATATCTTGTGCGTGAACTCCCGCTCATGGCTGTCGTCGTTGTAAATCTCGCTCCAGAGTTCTTCGTCAAAGTCCGGCCATTTCTCGAAGGCGAATGATTTCCTGAAGACGCCCGGGGCGATGTTACGGGCTATCAGTGCCGCCTCGATAGGTATCGTACCCGAACCGCACATGGGGTCATAGAAATCGCTCTGCCCCTTCCATCCGGCGGTCAGCAGCATCCCCGCCGCCAGCACCTCGTTGATAGGCGCCTCGGTCGTCGCTACGCGGTAACCGCGTTTGTGGAGGCTCTCGCCGCTGCTGTCCAGACTGATAGTCAGCGTCTCATTGGCGATATGCACGTTGATGAAGAGTTCCGGCTCGCTCACGCTCACGTTCGGGCGCTTGCCGGCTTTCTCTTTCCACCAATCCACGATGGCGTCCTTCACCCGATAGGTCACGAAACGGCTGTTACGGAAAGTCTCGCTATAGACGGTGGCGTCGATGGCGAAACTCGTC
>CACYKR010000011.1 GCA_902774995.1 uncultured Bacteroidales bacterium
AAATCGGGTGCAAAGGTACTGCTTTTTTTTGACATATGCAAGAGTTATTGTACTTTTTTGCCGGTTGCGTCATACATGGCGCCGTTCGGCATTATAATATATATCTTGTTGTCCATAAGCACTTTGGTACATTGTGCGCCGTCGCCTTGTACTTCCTCGATATCCGTTGTGATACGGTTTACGTAGAGTTTAAGACCGTAGCCTTCCGTCGTGCCCTTCGTCAGGTCAAGCGTATAGGGGTTATAGGAGAGATTCCAAATGACACGGCCGTTGTAGGTCAGATAGAGCGATGTGTTTGCCGGTGCCTCGTCAGCAGACAGAATATACGTACCTGTCTGCGGAGCGTAGATAGACAACGGTGCTTCGGCATTATTGTTCGCCAACCCGGCTTCTACGTCGCATAACTTCTTGCCACCCTTGGTAGCCCATAGACGAGCCACTTTGGAGTCGGTAGGAGTCCCCATCTTCAGCAGGTCATGCCCAATGACATATGCCTCGGTAGCCTCCTCGCTTGCGGAGAAATAGAGCACATCGGCTGCCGAATTGGCATCCTCCTGACGCAGAGTCAGACAGAACTCTTCGACTTTGTAGGCCTCACGAGATGGAGCATAGAGCGGACGATCTGCGGTAGCCGTATCCTTTTCCCAACTTATCTCACCGGCCTTATCAACCTGAACGAAGAATGCCGAACCTACCGCAAAAGTCTTTTGACCGGATACTAAATCATAGGTATTGGTGCTATGGTTATATACCTGCATTTTATAATCACCCTCCGGGTAGCCGTGACGCAACATACCATTACCCATACCATTCCAACCGCGCAAGTTCTCTTCGCTTCCGGCTGCAAACTGGGCGTTATACGTCTCTCCGTTGGACAACGAACCATTGCCATTCCACATGAAGCGGAACGTATTCTGGTCAAACGACTTGCTGTAGTTGAATGTTATGGTATATAGCTTGCCCGGTTGCAGGACACCGCTGTTCTTGTTTTTCCATCCTTTACCGCCATTAGCACGGTTTGCCTCGTCGGCTTCCATTATCATGAAATGGGTACCGCTTACCATCAGACGATCGTCTGTACTGCCGATGCGGTATATACCTCCGGCGATGTTCACCTCAAACGGAACGGTGAAGTCATACCAACCGTAAGAGATTTTTCCGCTCGGGTCAAACGAGAGATCGAAATAGGCATTTCCTTGTTTCACTATCTTCTCTGCGTTGGTCACCTGTCCGGACATGGCTGTCTGGTTGTGCTTCTCGGCATCCAGTCCGCCGAGCGATGCATCCAGGATGAAGTCATGCACTTTAAGGGAGCCTTCACCCAAGATCACTTGCCCACCGGCCTCTACATGCAGGTCACCGTAGGCCGTTCTGTCTTCCGAAGCCTCGCTGCCAAGAGTCAGCGAACCCGTCTCCGTCAGGGTGACGGTGCTTCCTGCTGCAATCGTCAGACTGCTTACCGTCACATCCGTACTGATAACCACATTTCCGGTTACTATTACGTCCACGGGGGTCTCCGGTTCCGCGCCTACATTCCAATTTGCGTCCTCGTTCCACTCTCCTTCTCCGTTGAAGACAAAGGAGGAAGGCATATTCACCGTCAGCGTGACAGGTATGCCTGTCAGCGCATTGTAGTTATCCGCGTCGTTGGGCGTAAAGTCCACATACAGTGTGTGTGCGCCTTGCGCCAGTTGGGCATCCTTATCTGCGGTATGCCAGGTCCATGTACCCGGTATATTGCCGGTTGCCGTACTCAGTACAGACTGCGAAACGGTCTGTCCCTGCTCGATAGCCGCAGCCGCAGGCGTTACCACCGGAGTTGCTTTCTCCACGGTGAGGGTGACGGTTCCGTCCAGCTCGGTGTAGTTGCTATTTTCCGGCGTGAAGTCCACATACATGGTATGTTTACCGGCTGGGAGTACAGTCTCCCTATCCGCCTCTTTCCAAGCCCATTTTCCTTCTGTACCTTCATTCGACAACAGAGACGCACTCACTTTCTGTCCATAAACGATATTCGCTGCAGAAGGAGTAGCTACAGAAGTTGCCGCAATAACATTTATCTCAACCGTAGTGGTAGCAGGAGCATAATAAACGGTATTGTTCGGAGTGAACGTAACCGAATAGCTATGAACACCGACATTATCCGTAATCTGTTGTGTAGAATTAGTCCACGCAAAAGTTCCTTCTACGGTTGTATTTTCTGCACCACGCAAGGTTACCGTTGCCGAACCGCCGGACAGCAAACTCGTGCTAAGAGCGTCCAAATAGGTCACATCGGTTCCTTCCGGCGCTACAAGAGCAGGAACGGCTTTGCTGATTGTGATTGTTTGCTCAGCGGATGTTTCGTAATACCTATTGTTTCCGTCTTGGATAGCCTTTATCGTCACTGTTCCGGAAGTAATGATTTCCAACTCATTGCCGTTAACAATACGGACAATGTTCTCGTTAGAACTCTCATAACGGACATCTAATTCGCTTGTAGCTGTTGCTGTTAGGGCAGGCAGCGCATCGGTTGTCAAAGCCACAGCCGGTAAGTTGAAGTTTTCTATCTCCTGATTCCATCCTGTAGTATGGAGACGAATAGGAATTGTAATCGTTGTCGGCTCCGCTTTAGAATCCGTGATAACGATTGTATCCAAATACTCCGCATCCTTCTGCATCGGAGTGTAACTAACTACGAACTGATCCTCTCCGAAGTCCTCACAACCATCGCCCAACGATGAAGTGCTCAAAGTCAACAGACCTTTTTTGGTAGAGATACTCATCACATCAATGTTGGAATGGCTAATGGTCACCGTTTGTTGCCAGAGTGCATTGGTCTCTACTTCCTGATCCACCTTAGACACATCGGAGTTCATAAACTTAGGACGCGTCACACGGATATTGCTAATCGTATAATCTGTACCAGACTCGATTGTCGAGATTCGTATTTTTGTAGCAGATTCATCAAGTGTAATGTTTCCTGATGCTGTATTATCGGTACCCGTTACTTTATTATACACCACAGACCAATCCCATTGGTTGTTTTCATAAGCGAATTGTTCCACAATTAGAGGTGCATAACTCGGTGCCGTGCCCCACACTGCAGATTTCTTACCATGTTTTGCTGTAAATGTCAGAGTCTGAGGAATACCTGCCAGTGCAAATTCACGCTCATTATTGTTTAGTGTCAGCGACCCCAGTGACAAAGCCAAACCGTTACACTGCGAATTAGGATCACGCACAATGACATAGTTATTCTGCGAGATAGGCAACCACTCCACATCATTCGCATCTTTACCACCTGCCTGCGATGCTGTAATATAAGTTTCACCTTCGCCAACGACGATTAATGTATTACCCTCAACACGTACCACGTTTTTATCTGCCGACTCATAGGTAATCGCCATTCCACTTGTAGCAGTTGCATTCAATGTCACATTTCCGCTGGTCGTCAATAAACCATACAGGTTCTGATTCCAAGTAATGACTTGTTTTTGCAACTCAGTTACTGTAAATTCCTTCATATCAGAGACCTCGTCAAAGTCATCATCGCCAGCCTGATAAGCAGTGATGTTTGCTTTACCTGTACCAACCGCACTCAGCACTACACCGTCTATCACTTCTATCACATCGGTATTGTCCGACTTGTATGTTATATTTCCTCCACTGGTGGCGGTTGCAATCGGAGTGATCACCTCATCCGGGTACTGTTCACCTACGTTCATCGCGTAACCGGTTGCTACCAAATCGCTATTCCAAGTAATAGTCTGCGGACGCTTGGTAGTGGTTGCAGTCACATGAATTGTCTTGGTGTAGGTGGCATCACCATTGGAAATAGTAATGTCCCCTTCATTAGTCCCTGCCTCATTGGTATGGGTGTATTTAACCGTCAGTGTTTGAGTAGCATATGTATCAAAATTGCCAAAGCTTACCGGTGTCACCGTGAAACGCGGGTTGTCGCATATGACACTCAACGGGGCTATATTACACCAATTTATGAGTGATGTTTTGCTTACCTCTCCTGAATTGATTGTTGCAGAGCCAAAATCAATAGTGGATGGATCCGGCGTTTCTACGTATTTCAATTCCGAGACTTTGATATTTCGGAACCATGCTCCATAATCGGCGTGCAAGTGAAAACGAATATACCGCGTTGTTTTTTTCAGAGACTTTGCGAAGGATTTCCAATTATCTTTGTCGATACTCTGGTCATTCATTAAGGCAGACCAAGTAGATCCATCTGCACTCTCTTCCACATAGATAAAGTATAATTGTCCGTCAACAGTTGACCCGAACGGAGGAGTTGCCGTCATTTTATTTGCTATATTATCACGATATACAAATATGTAGTCAAATGTCAATTCATCCGGCACTCCTTCAAACTTAAAAGTCACATACTTGTCATCCCAGTTTCCGACAGTCCAACTATCAGTTTCACCGATTCCGACTCCATTACTATTACTCCACTCATGGTCTCCACTTGATTTCCCCTCTACATTCAGAGCGTTATAGCGTGATTGAGTATCAATAGTAAATGGCACGTGATTACTTGCAGCCTTTGTCACCGTCAGTTTGAAGTCAATTGTTTTTTCCTGATAAGTATCCGTCTCTGCTAACGAAGCACGATAAGTTGCAGTTCCTACCGCACCAGCAGTCATTACACCATTTATATACGAAGCATATTGCGCACCGCTAACATTGGTAACAACCACATCTGCATCAGAGTTCTCCTCAAAAGCCACATTCACGACTGTTCCGCGCGAAACGGATTTAGAAGTGGTAGCCGTTCCATCCATCTTAACTACCAAAGTCGGTGTTTTCTTAATCACCGCCACATCAAACTCTTGCTTTTTGTATGCATGAGTACGTGTCTCCGGCTGCGTCACCGTCAGTTTGGCGGAACCTAATCCGACCGCTCTCACCGCTCCATCGGCATAGGTAACGACACCTGTTGCAGGCTCGACAGTAACACCGGCTCCTTCCACATCCGTCATACTCAATGTAGCAGTCTGATCCAGTTCCAATGTATTCTTACTCAATGCAAAGGTAGGAACATATTTCTTTACCGTCACGGCTATTGTCTCACTGGCTGCCGTATATTTGTAGGTCTCCGGCTGCGAGAAAGTAAGTGTCACCACTTTATCAACAAATGTCTCATTCGCATCATTGGGAACAATCACCTTGTCCCCCTCTAAAACATAACGCAACAAGTCGGCATCAGTAGAAGCCACATCAACCGCAACGTCGTTATTGTTGCGGTTCTTGATAGCTACACCGCTATTGATGATACCTGCCAACTCTTCATCCACATACATTGTGTGCGTCGAAGTAGTCACATCCAGCGTATTGGCTATTTTATTTACCGTCAGCGTGAATGTCTTCTCGCCAGATGCAGTGTATTTTACATTCTGTGCCTGCCAAATCTTAATAGTTACCGTTGTTGAAGTAAAGGAGTTATTTCCGCTATTATCTACTACAATCTTATCGTTTGTAACATCATAATAGGCAATAGTAGCATCTGTACTGCTTGTCTCAATTTTAGCATTGCTATTAATCGAAGCATCCTTGAGTACATCCGTTACTTCCTCGCCTACATATTTGGTAGCTGAATTCTTATTCAACGCCAATGTATTGTCATATCGGGATACTTTTACAGTCCAATGCGCCGATTCACCCTCTTTTATCGAACTCGTGTTTGCCTGCGTGAAATAGATGGTGGCCGTTCCCTCGGACAAGGCAGTAATAGTTCCATTTGCGTAACTGATAATTCCCGAAGGACTGATATGCACTTCCGGATTCTCGGCATAGGTGAATGTGTATGCATTCTCTTTAGTCTCGCCGACAAGCAACTCATAATTAGCGCCCGACATGGTAAACGGATATTGGTCTATCCACTTAGCAGTAAGTGTTACATTGGCTGTCGGTGTATAACTATCTCCCGGAACTCCCACTTTAGTTGAACCGATGTACCAGCCTTCTATCACACTATTTGTTTTCGTTGCCTCAGGTAAAGTTACGGAAGCACTCGTCCAATTGGCATATAGAGTTACCGTTCCGCCTACCGTTGTCGTCATATTAGCCACACTCGCCTTGTTAGGATATAAACCCGGCGTATCACCTTTACAGGAACGATTTTCTCCCTTACCATGATTCACATAGTGCTTGATAAGGTTGTACTTATTATACCCAAAGGCTTTATACAAATCTGCATATGTATTGGCATAATATGGAGCATCAAAAGTCGTATAAGAATATGTCGTACCATTATAGGTAATGCTATTTCTATCCTCCCAGCCATTGAAAGTATAGGTCGCTTTTGTATTTGCGGTCGTAGTGGATGCTGTTGTACCGCCATTGGCATTGTAACTTACTGTATATACACGACTGTACGCGTTGGCAGTAAGCGCCTTTGCCGTCTCGTATGTCATTGCAAGATTACTCATTGTGCCGCTGGTAGCTCCGTTACCGTTAAATACAATGGTATAATTAGCTATCCAATGAGCGTAAAGTGTCTGCGCAGAAGTTATTTTAACCGTAGTGGTAGATTCTACTTTTGTGCCACCAGAATCCTCAGTATACCATCCGGTAAACGTATAATTTGTACGTGTCGGAGTGGGCCATCCGCCTGTTCCTGCGCCATACGTTGCATCATATGTAACCGTAGAAGTGCTTGTTCCAACACTTCCGCCATTGGCATTAAACATTACAGTATAAGATTTAGGAGTAAAATTAGCAGTAATTGTTTGTTGAGCAGGATTACTTGAACTAGTTGATGACGTATTCATAGAATACTTATAGCAATCGTATCCATTCTGTGTTTTCTCATACGTCGGCGTAGCACCAGTCCAACTGCTAAGCTGATATCCTGTATTTGCCTGTATAGAAATATAAAAAGTTACATTTGCATTATTATAAGATAAGCCGGATCTAATATCCTCCCAATCTGATTCTGCACTTGGTGTTTTATACTCTGTATCCACTATTACTTTTCCGGTACCGGATGGAGAAGTATTCACAGTTAATTTGGCATAATACCAATGCGGAATTATACCTCCCCACGCCTGCGTATTCCATCCGCCGAGAAGGAGCATGGCGAGTACGGCAAACAGATACATCATGCGTTTAGGGGCGCGTAAGGGTAAAGTAAGGGGTAAATAAGGGTTAAGTAAGAGGCAACTCGGACTCATTTGCCCTAAATTATCTGTTTTTATCATCTTTTTCATATCTTTGTATCTTTTTTGTTCTTAAAAATTGGCAATTGAGTGGATTTGGCAGGTAGAGTTTGCAAAATATACGATTATTAAGGGATTTCACATAAATGGATGTATTTTAGCCTGCAAATCGGGTACAAAATTAATATAATTCTTTGAATTATGCAAATTTTTTGTCCTTTACGCGCGCGAATAATAATAAGGAATAGCCGATTCTTAACAAATGACACTTTTTAAGGGACTTATCCATAGATACATAAACAAAAAGCGCGCACAAGTGCACGCTCTGAAATACATCGGTATGGTCGCGGTCATATCGCGGTCATATGACGGGATTGAGTCGTAACCTAAGCCTTTTTGAGCCGTTCCCAGGTAGTTCCCGGGTAGTTCCCAGGAGATGATCCCGTGATGCTCGCCTGATTGGTCGGCATTATGCCTCAATGACACCCGCTTCGAGCCACGAAGCGACGGTAGCCTCCACGTCTTTGGCGGCCTGATCGGCTGCCACTTCGTACTCAGCGCAGAGGGCCTGGGTGAGTTCCGGGGCGGTAAAAGCGCCTTGGTTTTTGGTCTGCTGCTCCGCTTTCTCCCAGAGGAAAGCGGCGGTCTCGTTGAGGGTGATCATCTTGTTGAAATTGATGAGCGCCATGGATTCTCCGACGAGAATGTATTCGTTGCCTAACTTACGCAGGCGAAATCCTTCGATTGTTTTCATAAAAAATTGATAATTTGGTTGTCCCGAAGACGGGACAAAAGTGATTGATGATTTTTAGGTTCGGCATGTATGCCGAGGGTTCAACAAAATTTAATAGCACCATTTGAGGAGGGAATGGCGGTAGATTTTCAGGAGCCATCTGCGGAGGGGGAAGAGGAAGTGCCATAGCCTGCCTCGGGTAAGGGGTTTACGGCGTCCTGCGGGCGACTCTATGGCGGTAACACGCCCTATCAGTCCCTCGCGGGTGCAGGTCTCTTCTCCCATGAGGTTTCCGTCTCCCTGGAGCACGAAGGTCTCCCCCTCGATACGTATGAGGCGGTGCAGAACGTAGGTGGGAGTTGAGAGTTGAGATTTGTTCTCAATGCGCACGAGGAGAATATCCCCTACCTTCGGCCGGGCAACAATAGGAGAGAGGACAACGCTGTCGCGGTCGCCTTCTATGAAGGGGCGCATGCTCACGCCGGAAGGCGTAAAGCGCACCTCCTTGCCTTCTGCAAGCAGCCGCGCCAGTTCGGGTATCAATATATCGTTGGCTATCTTCATCAGTTATACGTAAAGCATTTAGGGCAGTGGTCCATGTAATAGTCAATGGCGAAGATAGAGACCTGAGGCGAACCGTCTGCATTCACTATCCGAATATAATAATCCTCCAGAGGAAAGGAGACATCTACGGACGTTCCCACGACAGATATATGATCCGCTGTTAGCGGTTCTCCAAAATCCACGCCATCTTTCGAAAGGTAAATCTTGAGATCCGGAGGATTATTTTTAGCAGTGTAGCAATGCAGCAGAAAACCGTGTAAGTCCTTTATCTGCGTAGTTGTTACCGTGCTTCCCGCTTCCGGCAGATTGATAGATATCTTTGATTTATAAACGAGATCCAAAAAGAACCTTGCACCGGTGCCTGAACACGTATAGGTCACAAAGTCCGTTGTGCCGACTAAGTAGTCCTTATCGGTCGTAAGCGTATCGGTAAGGTACATCGTATTGAAATTCTGAACACGCTTTACATTCTCAGCGTTGCCGGTAGCAGCGCTGAGAATGAGAAGTGTCAATACCGATATTCGTGCTATATGATTCATTGGGCGGAGTTAACGGACGGGTTGTCCCAGGAGGTTATAGCGTACGCCGTCACGGAGGATGAGCACTTGTCCGTTCTCTATCACTTTGCGTGTCTTGGGTTCCGGGGTCTTGGTCTGCCGAACAGCTTCCACATCCGTCTGGGTGCAAGTGTAGGCAGTGGTGTAGTTGCTATAGGCTGCCCCTGTTCCCTGCCAGAGGACAGTGATCTTATCCAGATAAACCGCACCGTTATTGGAGCGGAAACCGATATACTCGTAGTTGCCGTTTATTTCCAATGTAGTACTGCCCATTGCGAGGGAGCCCAGTTTGGTTCCTTTGTTATCCCCATACAAATCCGAAGCGGCCGTATAGGCGGTATTCTTGCCATAGATATCCAGTACGCGGTCTGCTGTCGTATTGGTATTCCAAGCGACTACCACTTTGGACAATGTTCCTCCCGAAGCGGTTGTCACTATACCGGAAGTGCTGTTTTTGCTCCGCAGCTGAATAGCATCGTTTCCTCCTGCGCTATGTCCGGCATAGACGGCATCCGAAGAAGCCTGCTTACCGCTCCAAACAGCATAGTTTGTTCCGCTTACTCCCGTAGTAGCCAGTGTCAGTTCGTCCTCCACAGCCGGTTTGGCGTTTTCGTTTTTCTCCGCAAAGACGGCATAGAAAGTCGCTCCTTCTGCTACTGCGTCTCCTGCCGCAGCGAGAGTCGGCGCGGTGGTGGCAGAAGCGTAATCTTTTGTCTTGGTCCATCCTACGAATTCCTTGCATTCGCAGGCAGGCGCCGCAGGCATGACGAGCTTTCCTGTCGATTGGGTGGTTGCCCATTGGGTGCCGTTGGACATGAAAGTGACGTCAAACGGATCTACGGGTATCACCGGCTCCTCGATATAAGTGAGGGTGATGAGTTGGTTGGATTCCTTGATATTCTTCAGGGGCTTGCCGGTAATCAGTGTTTTGGACGTTACGTTAGCGGATCCGGGATAGGGGTTCTTCGGTCCGTCATAGACATAAGCTGTATGGGAAGAGTTTTGATACGTACCAATCTTTGTTCCGCTTGCGCTGACCAGGGTATAGAGGGGGCTGCCGGAAGTACCGTCGTTATTCGGCGCGTTGTTCGCCCATGCGGTAGCGTTGTAACTGACTTTCCAGATGAGCATGCCATGGGAAGGCAGTCCTTCGTCCCAACCCTGGAGCTGGCGGTTCTCAATGTAATAGCAGACGCCGGTAGCTGTAGCGCCCTGCTGTTTGCCGGAGGCGTTGATCTGATACGCCTGATAGTTCTCCGTGCCGTTGGCATAGAGGGTGAGGTTCTGTCCGTCGGAGCCCAAGTTGAGCGGGGTGTGCCATCCGAAGAAATACTTCTCCCACGGGCTGTAGTTCGGGGGGCAGTGGCCGTTTCCGTTGTACGCACCTCCGTCCATGACATCCCAGTCGTTGGGCGTGAGGGCATTCTGGTAGTTACTGCCATAATTGGTTTCATAGAAGTCGGGCAGTCCCATGACGTGGCCGAACTCATGGCAGAGGGTGCCGATGCCGCAGAGCACATCGTTGTAAGAATTCAGTTCGTTGGACATAGCGTAGTTATCCAGATAGACGCCGTCGAGTCTGGTCTGGGACTTCGAATAAGCGGTGCTTTCGGAATACTGCGTGACGAGTTCCTGAATGCTCCAGTTGTGGGGCCAGATGGTATTCTCGTCACCTCCGTCGGCTTCGCCGTAGCCGGCATAGACGACATAGACGAAGTCCACTTTACCGTCCTTGTCGGAGTCGTAGTCCGCGAAGTTGAGAGAGGAGTATTGCTGGTTCGCGAGGATACACGCCTCAATGACCGCATCGGTAGCGAACTCGTCCTCGGAATTGTCGCCGTAGCCCACGTTGTTGCCATAATAGGAATAGGACTTGCTGAGTTTGACGGGTCCGAAGACATCGAACTGGGGCGAGTAAGCTCCGTTGGATTGCGATTTGAAATACTCCCGCGCAGAAGGATAGCCGTTATTGACGGTACAGTTCTCTGCATTAAAAAGCTCGTTGAAGGTAGCCAGGGTATGGCCGGAAGCCATGCTTCTGTTGGAGAAGTTCACCAAGATAACCACTCCCTTGGGCGCGAGGTTCGGCGTCTTGCCGAATTCTTTGGGTGCGCGGCGTGCTTTTGCTCGTCTTGCCTGCACTTTCGCCGGGGCAGGTGTCTCTCCGACCACCTCATACATCCCGTTTACTTCTCTCACCTGCTGACCGTCTCGGTTAACGAGGTAGTGGTAATACTCATCTCCCAGGAGCTGCACCTCGACGGTGGAGCCGTCAGCCTGGGTTCTTGTCTGCCATCCGCGTCTCGCGGGTACAGCGTTCGCGGCGAGCACAGCGCCGCACAGCATTGCTACTGCAACAATTTTCCTCATGATTTTGATTTTGATTTTGATATTTACTTACATTTACTGTATTTCTATGCCTTGGGCGTTGAAGCGTTTATTGCCACGGAGGATAAGGAGTTGTCCGTTCTCCAGGAGTTTGCGTCCCTTGGCACGAGTGTCTTTCAGGAAGAGTTGTTCTACGGCTGTCGGGTCATCGGGTGCGCCGCCGTTAAACTTGAAGGTGACGATGCCGTTTTTCTCCGTGATGTCCGTCAAAGCGCAACCGTCGAAGGGCGTAAATGTCTGCACGCCGGCAGAGCCGGGGAAGGGGTTGTCGTCATCGGTGATATATCCGCCTGCCCCGTCTCCTACATTCACCACCCCCGGCATAGCACCTATCGTGCCACCGTTGGCACTCAGGACAGTGAGCAGGGGTGCATCGGCTGTGATGTTGACGGTATTGGCATTCCATCGGGACTGGTTGTACTGCACTTTCCAGACCAGCATACCGTGCCCCGGAATATAAGCATCCCATCCTTGCTGCTGACGGTTCTCGATATAATAAACGGTATGGGTATCGGAATAGGGCAGGAGCGTTGCGCCTCCGGTGATCTGGTAAGCATCGTCATAGGCGGTAGTGAGGGCGACGTCCTGCCGGCTCTCCGCCGCCAGGATTTCCGGCGTAGCCCATCCCATCCAGTACTTGTCATAGACGGAGTAGTTAGGCGGGGTGAGACCCTCGTTGCAATAGGTACCCTGGTCCATCACCGACCATGCGTTGGGAGTAAGGCAATATTCGTAGTTGTGCTTGTAGTAGATATCATAATAATCGGGCAGCCCGAGCACATGACCGAACTCATGGCAGATTGTGCCAATGCCGGTGCGGTTGTCTGTAAAACCGTTTATCTCCCCCGAGCAGGCGTAGCTATAGAGCCATTTGCCGTCCAATTGGAGCTTATGGTAAGGCATGTTAGAGTTATGAGGCCAGACGGTTTCAGGCGCACCGCCGTCCGCCTCTCCCATGCCGGAGAAAAGCACATAGACGAAATCCACCACTCCGTCGTTATTATTGTCATAACGGGAGAAATCCGCGATCTCGTCCGCCGCCTTGCAGGCATCGACCGCCAGTTGCGGTTTGTTGGCGTCCGTACCGTCCCCGCCTGTATTTTTACCGTAATACGCAACCGGTTGGGGCAGCGTGACGGGGCCTACGACGTCGAAGACAGGCATATACTGGCTGTCCGACTGGGCGATAAAATAGTCGCGTGCGGAGCCGGTAGCGGTATAGGTTCTGCCGCCATAAGTATAGGAGTAGTCATAGCCGGAGAGGTTCATCATACTATCTATCGCCGCCTTGGTGTTCTCCGGGCGGAAAGGCACGTCGCTGAAAGCGGCGAGGATGAGCAGCCCCCGCGGGGCGAGATTGCGCGTCCCTACCCGGCGAAGGTTATCGCGGTATAGCGGGGAGGCGGCACGACGCTGCGCTATCTGCTCGGGCGCAGGCACAGGTTCATCGGAGAGGACGAGCCCCGCCTCCGTCTCGCGGACGAGGCGTCCGTCACGGGTCTGTAGATAATGGTAGTACTCATCGCCGGAGAGCTGCAGCTCCATACGCGAACCATCCGCCATAGTCCGGAGCGACCATCCTCTGCGCGCCGGCGCGGCAGAGAGGGTCAGCACCATGCTGCAGAGCAGAAGTATAGATAAAACTCTTTTCATACCTATTGATTTTAAAGAAAAAACATGCTATGCGGATATGCCATCCATAAAAAGCGTGCAAAGATAGTGTTTTTTTTTGACTTGGGCAAATTTTTTCAAAGAAAAAAGAGTCTTGAGGGCGATTTTCATAACAAATGGATGCTTTTTGACAAAAGCAGCCGGCATGTATGCCGACGGTTCAACAGAGAGCCGTGGATACAAATGTGTAAAAATTGGTGTTTTTTGGAGAAAAATTGTTATTCTTCATAAAATATTTGCGTATATACGCGAAAAGTTGTATCTTTGTGTCCGATTTTGCAAAGTAAACATAGCAAACGCTATTATACAAACCAACTTTTCGTTTAACTTAAAAACACAAAAACAACTAATTTTATGAAAAAGATTTTTACTTTTTGCGCTGCCGTACTGGCAAGTGTCAGCTTGATTGCAGCAGAGCCGAACTTAGCAATCAACACTGAGTCGCAAGGAACAGAAGACTTCGTCAAGGCTTATGAGGCAGAAGGTATTACCCTGTCTTCTACCGCTTCTTTTAGCAGCGGAGCTGTACAATTAGGAAACACCCCAAGTTCCTACGACCAGCACTATTTTGAGGTACTTGCCGGTTCTGCAGAAATTGATAGTATCAGTTTCCTGATTTCAGGTAACGGATCCAACAAAAACATTCAAGCTCCTTTATTTGGATGGGCTGAGACCGCAACAAGCAACACCGCAGACACTTATGTACTGTTAGACCCTAAGGTCGTAACAGCAAACTCTTATGCTGCTGCACAGTGGTTTACGTACGATTTAAGCAAGGCAGAGGTAAAGTGCGCTCGTATTTATCGTACCACTAAATATGTCAGCTCTGCAAATCCTGAGTACACAGGTTCCAGCACTGCTCTTGGTACCGGACAGACCATTAAAATTTATGGTCTCAAAGTTTGGTTGAAAGAGACCAAGACCATCGTTTCGACGGTTGAGAGCTTAACGGCCGTTACTATTAACGACGTAGCTATCAGCGCAACTGATCTCGCCACTCTGGTATCAAACAAGTACCTTTTCCTTCAGGATGCGTATGTTACCGCTCCGGTGGTTAAGTTCACGAAGCACACCGTCATCACCTACGATGATCAATCGACCAAAGTGAAAGACGAAGTCATCGAAGTAACCTCCCAGCCAGCAACTACTACATGGGGTGCTTCTGCTACGATCAATGGTGACGCATACTATGTATATGCTCCAAAAGCTGCCAGCCGCACCGTTACCTACATGTATGGCGAGCAAGTTCTGGGTACTGAAACCGTTGCGGTTAACGGAAATCCGGCAGAATACGCTCAATATGAGACCATGCCTCTTGCAACCTTCGGCGGATGGTACAAAGACGCTGATTTGACCCAGGCTGTAGCCAATATAGCAGCTGAGGTTATCTCTGTTGATGCTACTTACTACGCTGCTTTCGACAAGGCATTCCTCAGCGAATCGGTCAATATCGAGCAACTCGTTCTGGATTATGGCACAAACTATGATATCAAGACGGCTCTCACCGCTGCCGGTTGGGGCTTTGAAAACCTCAACAGTCTGGACTCCCTCAATGACTTGGAGAAGAAGGACAACCGCAACTATGCGTTCCTTGGTCTGAAACTGAAGACCGCAGGCGCTTATATCCAGGGTTGGATTCCTGCTGACGGCGGCGTAGTGATTAAATTCGGTAACCTCGGCAGTGATATCAAGGTAACCATAACCGGTGCTAACACCAATTTGGAGCAGACCTTCACTGCTGCAGACTTGGCAGAAACGGACAACGAGTTCCAGATTTGGGGCTTCACCGAGGAAGTATTGGTTAAGATCAGCACCGTTACCGGTAGCACCGTTGTGCTCAAACAGCTGATGCTGCTTAATGAAGGTATTCAAGAGGTTACTCTCCCTGCTCCGGGCGCATATGCTATTACCTTGAATGCCGAGAACGGAACATTAGAGGCAGCATGGGAAGGCAAGACCGATAAGAAGGTCAATGTACCTGTTGGCGCAACCGTTACGCTGACCGCTACCCCTGCTGAGGGTTATAAGTTGGAGACCATCACCGTGAACGAAGTTGCCCTGGAAGCAGTAGAGGGTGTTTATTCCTTCACGATGCCGGCACAGGCAGCCAATGTAGTTGCTACGTTCGTTGAAGAAAGCGGTACCGGTATCACCAATACCGAGGCAGCTGTTAAGGCTGTGAAGGTTGTTCGCGAGGGCAAGCTGTTCATTGAGAAGGGCGGCGTGCTGTACAACGCACAGGGAAACGTAGTAAAATAAATCGGTTAGAAAACCAGAAGTCTAGAGGTCTAGATGACTAGACGGACAGACCATCTCTTTCACAGCTCCGCAGAAATGCGGGGCTGTTTTTTTTGCCGACATATATGCCGGCAGTTGAACAGAAAGCGGCACAAAATGGAGCAAAATGAGACAGATACCGTGTTTTTCGGACGAATTATTTGCATATATGCAAAATTTTTAGTACCTTTGCACGCTCTAAGAGGGAGCGGAAAAGAGTTTGCAGGAGAGCTTTAGGCAGATTAAAGTCTGATACAACTCCAAGATTACTCCGACATTACTCCGATAAGGCATACAGAACAAGCAGAAAATCAATAGGATATGACACATATTTTACAACACATAGGGGAATACACCTTGCTGATGGGCAAGGTACTGCGGTTGCCGGACAGACAGCGCATGTTCTGGCGGCAATACAGCCGCGAGTTGGAGAAGCAAGGTCTGCAGAGTCTGCCGATCGTGCTGATTATCTCCGTATTCATCGGTGCTATCCTAACCATTCAGGCTAAGACGAACACCGAGAACCCGCTGCTGCCGACCTACACCGTAGGGCTGCTGACGAGGGAGACGCTGCTGTTAGAGTTCTCCAGCACGATTCTGTGTCTGATTCTCGCCGGCAAAGTAGGCTCGAACATCGCTTCGGAGATCGGTACGATGCGCATCACGGAGCAGATAGACGCGATGGAGATCATGGGCGTGAACAGCGCCAACTATCTTATTCTGCCGAAGATCATGGCTTTCGTGACGATGATGCCGATGTTGGTGATTATCTCCACTGCGGTAGGTCTGGTAGGCGGCTGGGCGGTAGGTGCGTTCACGGACATCATCACGGTACATGACTATCTGGTAGGCGTACAGTACGCATTCAACCCGTATTTCGTATGGTACGGGATTATCAAGAGTCTGGTATTTGCGTTTGTAATCACCAGTATGGCGAGTTATTACGGCTATAATGTCCGCGGCGGTGCGCTGGATGTAGGACGGGCGAGCACGAATGCCGTGGTCAACAGTAACATCATGATCCTGTTTTTGGACCTTGTTTTGAGTAAGTTGCTGCTGTGATGGGATTAAACGAAAATGCGCAGCCATTTTGGCCTATGCGGCCTTGAGCGTAAACGACTATTAATTCGCGTCTTTGAGCAAGCTCAATACGCGCCTTACTAATCCTTTCCGCTCGTTGACGCCCCAATGGGCGACAACATGACTGCTTACAAAAATAAAAGAAAATAAGAAAAATAATAATTACAAACGACTGAGAAGAAGTAGATGGCGCCCGATTAGCTGCTTACAAAAATAAAAGAAAATAAGAAAAATAACAATTACAGACGGCTGAGAAGAAGGAGATGGCGCCCGATTAGCTGCTTACAAAAATATTATAAAAAGAAAAATAATAATTACTTTAGATGATAGAAGTAAAAGATATAGTCAAGAGTTTTGAGGGGAATGTGGTGCTGGACCACGTGAGTACCGAGATGCGGGACGGCGAGGTGAACATGATCATCGGTCAGTCGGGTTCAGGCAAGACGGTGCTGATGAAGAGTATGATCGGTCTGCATGAGTTGGACAGCGGGCATATCCTCTATGACGGACGCGACCTGGCACAGATGCGGAGCAAAGACATCCGCATGCTGCACCGCGAGGTGGGAATGTTGTTTCAGGGTTCGGCGCTGTTCGACTCGATGAGCGTGATGGAGAATGTGCTGTTTCCGATGGAGATGTTTTCGCAAAAGAGCCGCGAGGAGATGCAGGCGCGTGCGGAGTTCTGCCTGAGGCGCGTGGAGATGCCTGAGAAAGTATGGCATCTGATGCCGAGCGAGATAAGCGGCGGTCAGCAGAAACGCGTAGCTATCGCCCGTGCTATCGTGTTAGAACCGAAATACCTGTTCTGCGACGAACCGAACTCGGGTCTGGACCCGAAGACGAGTCTGGTGATTGACGCGCTGATACAGGACATCACCAAGGAATACAACATCTGCACAGTGGTGAACAGCCACGACATGAACTCCATCATGGAGATAGGCGACAATATCCTGTTTCTGAAAAACGGCAAGAAAGAATGGCAAGGCAGCCGGCACGAGATTATGGAGAGCGACAACGAGGCGCTGAACGATTTCGTTTTCGCCAGCGAGCTGTTCAAGCGGGTGAAGGCAGCGGCTGTTTCATAGTAAATAAACATAGATAAACACTTTTAGTCCTTTTTACCACCAAAATCCCGACCCGTACCTGGTAAAGCATTTAAAAGCAATAAACAAAAATAAAACGCTAATATTACATTTTTATTATATGAAACGATTTTTGTTAATGGCAGTAATTGCCATGTTGGGAATGGGTGTTTATGCCCAGCAACCGGCAAGAGTACCGGCATACAGAGGTTTGATTAAACGCGTGCAGCCGAACGGCGACACGCTGCGGACGTATCTGCGCGGCGACGAGCACATGCACTGGATGATGACCGAAGACGGATGGCAGATCAAAGAGACCCCAAAAGGATGGTACAAATACGCCAAGCAGAAGAAAAACGGCACGGTTGTTGCGGGTTGCCGCAAAGCGCACAACGCCGAGAAAAGAAGCAGATGCGAACAGAAATGGCTGGAGAAGAATGGGGTTAAGAAGGGGTGATTGGAAATACGAACGAAGAAATATGAAGAAGATTTTAAGCATAGTGATGCTATGCGCTGCCGCAGCGAGTGCGGCGGCCATGCCGGCACGCCGTGAGGGCGTAGTCCGGACAGCAAGCGACGGGACCGAGAAAACGGTCTATCTGCACGGAGACGCGTTCTACCACTACATGACCGACGGAGAAGGCAACTGGTTAGACGAGAAGACGCTGATGCCGTTGAGCGAAGAAGCGAGAGCCGCCCGTCAGGAGCACGGCGAGGCACGTATCGCCGCTCGCCGCAGGGTACAGCAAGCGCAGATGGAGACCGGCACCAGCCGTCTGTTAGCACCGCGGGGAGTGGTGATCTTAGTGAGTTACAAAGACACGCCCTTCAGCAGTACCAACGCCGACATGACAGAATGGGCGATGGGCAAAGACTACCGTTACAACGGCGCTACGGGTTCCATCCACCAGTATTTCTACGACCAGAGCTGGGGTCAGTACAACATGCAGATAGATGTAGTAGGTCCTGTGACGGTAAGCAAGAACGCTTCCTATTACGGCAACAACGTGACCGACTACTGGGGCAACTCCGGCGACGAGCACGCCGACGAGCTGGTAGTAGAAGCCTGCCGGTTAGCCGACGCTCAGGGGGTCGATTTCAGCAAATACGACAGCAACAACGACGGGAAGGTGGACTGGGTAGTGATCCTGTATGCCGGCAAAGGCGAGGCGGACGGCGGCGAGGCAAGCACCATCTGGCCGCACCAGTACGACCTGAGTTATACCAACATGGATATCATGCTGGACGGCAAGACGATAGACCACTATTGCTGTCTGAACGAGACAAACGGCCAGACAGGCGAACGGTGCGGCATCGGCACGTTCTGCCACGAGTTCAGCCACGTGATGGGTCTGCCGGATTTCTATTCCACGACGCAGAACTCCACACACAAGACCTTAGGCGCATGGGACATCATGGACTACGGGCCCTATAACAACAACGGCAACACGCCTCCCAACTACTCGGCCTACGAGCGGTGGTTCATGGGCTGGATCGAGCCGACGCTGGTGAGCTCCGCAAGCACTGTGACGCTTCCGCTCCTCCAGGAGACGGGAGCCGCAGCGGTAATCACCAAGACAGGCAAAGCAATCAGCGATATTCTGGCTCCCACTCCGAGTGTGTTCTACCTGTTCGAGAACCGCGAGAAGAGCGGTTGGGACAAGTATATTCCAGGCAAGGGCATGCTGATCACCAAAGTCAGTTGGGACAGAAACAAATGGCTAAACAACACCGTCAACAACACTGCCAGCGCGATGGGAGTCGATATCATCGAAGCAGACGGAAGAGCCTCGTATTACGACTATCAGGGCAAAGCGCGGGACGCTTTCCCCGCCGGTGCTACCTCATTCACGACCTCATTCACCACCTCCAGCCGTCTGCTCGTCGAGCCGTATGTGAACCACCAGATAACCAATATCAGACTCCTGAACGGCGTGATCACCTTTGACGTGGACGGCGGAGAGCAGCAAGGGATAGAAGAAGTACAAAGGGACGATGTACAATGTACAAAGGTGCTCCGCGACGGCAAACTCTATATTATGTACAAAGGGACAATGTACGATGTACAAGGGAGGAGGATTTGAGGACACCCCCCGGCCCCCTCTCAGAGGGGGAGAAGGGATTTGAGATTTGACATCTGAGATTTGAGATTTGACATTTGGGAGTTATGAAGATTATTTCTTATAATTTGAACGGGATACGGTCCGCCATCAGCAAAGGGTTGTTGGAATGGCTGGCAGCGGAACAGCCGGATGTGTTCTGTATCCAGGAGAGCAAGGCGCAGCCAGAGCAGATAGACGTGATGGCAATGCAGGAGATGGGATACCACAGTTATATCCATTCGGCGGAGAAGAAAGGCTACTCGGGTGTGTGCATCTTCAGCAAGCCAGAGCCGGACAAAGTAATCGCAGGCATGGGTAATCCCCAATACGACCGCGAGGGACGCGTGCTGCGTGCCGATTTCGGCGACGTGACCGTCATAGACGCATATATCCCCAGCGGCACAACCGGCGGGGAGCGGCAGGCATTCAAGATGCAGTTCTTAGAAGATTTCCTGCCGTGGATAGAGGAACTGCGCAAAGAACGGCCGAACCTCGTTGTATGCGGAGATTATAACATCTGTCACAAGCCCATCGACATCAACCACCCGGAGCGGCAGATCGGTGTGTCGGGTTTTCTGCCCGAAGAGCGGGAGTGGATGGACCGATGGGAGGCCAGCGGGATGGTAGATTCGTTCCGCGTGTTCGACCAGAGCGCAGAGCGTTACAGCTGGTGGAGCTGGCGCGCCGGAGCGAGAGCACGCAACGTAGGATGGCGGATTGACTATTTATGGGTGAGCGCTCCGCTCAAAGACCGATTACAGGACGCAAAAATACTAACAGAAGCAGTGCACAGCGATCACTGCCCGGTAGCATTATGGATAAACTGAGAACAGAACATCTGATTAAGAAATACGGAAAGAGAACCGTAGTGAACGACGTCTCCATCGAGTTGGAGCAAGGGGAGATCGTAGGTCTATTAGGCCCCAACGGCGCCGGCAAGACGACTACGTTCTACATGACGACAGGTCTGGTGACCGCCAATAACGGCAAGATATTCCTCAACGACCAGGATATAACCTCCTTCCCGATGTACAAACGCGCGAAGTTAGGTATCGGCTATCTGCCGCAAGAAGCGAGCGTGTTCCGCAAGATGACGGTAGAGGACAATATCCGGTCGGTACTGGAGCTGACGGAGTTCAGCAAAGAGTACCAGGCCGAGAAACTGGAGCAGTTGATCAAGGAGTTCAACTTAGCGCACGTACGCAAGAACCTCGGCGACCGTTTGAGCGGCGGTGAGCGGCGAAGGACGGAGATAGCGCGGTGTCTCGCCATCGAACCGAAGTTCGTGATGTTAGACGAGCCGTTTGCGGGCGTCGATCCGATAGCCGTGCAGGAGATACAGGACGTAGTATGGCGGCTCAAGGACAAGAACATAGGTATCCTCATCACCGACCATAACGTAGATGAGACGCTGATGATCACCGACCGGGCGTATCTGCTGTTCGAAGGCAAGATCCTGTTCCACGGCACGCCGGAGGAACTCGCCGCCAACCCGGTGGTACGGCAGAACTACTTAGGCCGCGATTTCGAGCTGAAGAAAAAGACGAGAGCGGAAGAGGGGAAAGTCGAAAGTCAAAAGTCAAAAGTCGAAAGCGAAAGGTGATAGGTGAAAGGAGCATAGTGTTCGTAGTGGCGGTACTGACCATGATGAGTTGTCGGAACACGCCGGAAGTGGAAGTCCGCATGCGGGAGTGTGCGGCGTTGCCCTCCGGCGGCAGGGCTGCTGCATGTGCGTGTTCCCTAAACGGGAAAGGGTATGTGTTCTCCGGACGGGACGAGAAAGGTCATTATCTGAACGACCTATGGTGTTACGAACCGGAGACGGACAGTTGGACCTGTTTAGGCAAAGCACCTATGACTCCACGGGTCAATGCCACTATTACCGCATATGGCGACAAGTTGTATGCCGGTTTGGGTTATTCGTCACTGCGCGCTTACAACGACACCGCCTACCAGCGGGACTGGTGGGAATATAGCCCGTCATCGGGAGAATGGAAACGTCTGGCAGACTTTCCCAATGCCAACACCGTAGCAGCCTTATCCTTCGCCATAGGAGACAAACTATATGCCATTTACGGGTTCGGGTATAATTTCACACGAGACATATGCCGATACGACGTAGCATCCGACCGTTGGGAAGAACTACCGGATCATCCAGATCGTCCCAACCGTAATTTCGGAGGGCGCGGCACATGGCTGAACGGTTTGTATTATTACGGCACAGGCTATGCAACATACAGTATGAATCATTGGTACGTTTCGGATATAGTTACTGAAAAATGGGAGCGGTGCAGTCCTGTGCCCGGCAAAGGAAGGCAGTTTTGTGCCTGTACCGCTTCGGCTAAATACGTCTATTTATTCGGAGGACGCCATTTTGCCGGAGATTTAACCGGCGGAGAGGTTTTTGACACATATCTACGCTTTTCACCGGATCAAAACCAATGGGAATGGTGCAACCGTATGCCGTGCGGCCGCGCAGAGAACCAGATTGCCTTCAGCATTGACGGAAAGGCATATGTAGGGTTCGGTGAAAACGAGAAAGGAGAAATAATTGACCGTTTGTACCGCGTTGAAGACTAAACTGCTCATCATATTATTTGCCGTATGCACTCTGCAAGCCACTGCATGGGACTGGTGGCCGTTACCCATGGCAGAGCCGGACACGTGCCACGAAATGTTGCTGTACACGGGCGAGTTGAGTGCGCTCAGTTCGAGCGGCAAGACCGCTCCTACGTGGATGCAAGCGAACCGCAACGGCGAAGTATCATCACTGCCTCATAGCGGAAATTTGAGCCTCGGTATCGTCAAACCAGCTACACGTCCGAACAGATGGTTCGATTATGACGGCGCGGTGGTACTGAGCGGACGCGTGTCCGGAATGCAGTCCGGCGACCCGAGACACATAGAAGGGACCGGTTTCTTTCGCGCATTATACGCACATACGCGTTTATATATCATTGATATAACCGTAGGCATCCAACCGCAGGTATTCGGCACGGGTGACCCTGAGTTGAGCAGCGGCGGACTGCTTTTCTCCGCCAACGCACACCCTATTCCGCGTATCAGCGTCGGCATTGACCGATGGACGGCTTTTCCCGGTCTGTTCGGTTATTTAGAAATCAAATGCGGCCTGACACACGGCTGGTTGGCAGACAACTACCCGGATGTGCGCCGAACATTGTTGCACCACAAGTATATAGGCGGACGCGTGGGGGGCAAACTACCGGTAAATATCAGCTATGAGTTCCACCACGCGGCACAATGGGGCGGTTATTCGGACTTATATGGTGACCTGGGGAATGACTGGACGGCTTTCCGCTCGACACTGTTAGTGAAATCCGGCGGTACCATGCGGAACGACCAAATCAACGCACAAGGTAACCATATCGGCTATCAACAAATGGCCATTGATGTGAAAGGCAAAGGCTGGAAAGTAAGCGCCTATTGGCAGATCATACAAGAGGACGGCCCTATACGCTTTATCGGATTCGGCATGAATAACAAAGACGGCTTATGGGGTGTGAGTGCCTCGCAGAGCATATGGCCGTTCGTCCAAGGTGTAACATATGAGTTTTTGAACACAACAGACCAAAGCGGTCCGTTTCATGACCGCGACGGTTGCGTGTACGGAGGAAGGGACAGTTATTATCAAAACAGCATATACCGACAGGGCTGGACCTATTTCGGCCGCGTAATCGGTTCTCCACTATTGAGTCCGGATGACAGCCGTATAATGGCACACCATATAGGCCTCAAAGGAGACATCTACGGCTTCCGGTACAAGGCATTGTGTACCTACTCCGACCATTACGGCACCTACTCCGCCCCCCTCAAGAGCCATAACACCAGCTGGCTGGTAGAGGTGAAGAAGACAGTACCCCAAGCCTGGGGATTAGAGTTCGGCATCGCCCTTGCCGGCGACCACGGCAATCTGTACGGCAACCAGTTCGGAGGAATGGTCACCGTACGCAAACAAGGAATCATCAAATCATGGTAAATATGAATTTTGTAGAAACAAGCAATGCTATTTTCGCGCAGGCCGTGAAGGATTATCATCTCACGGACAATGTAGATGCGCCTATTCACAACCCCTATCAGGCCGGCACGATCGAGCATGACCTGTACCTCAAGAACTGGATCGACACCGTTCAGTGGCATCTGGAGGATATCATCCGCGACCCAAACATCGACCCGGTGGAAGCACTCGCCCTCAAACGCCGCATTGACCACAGCAACCAGGATCGCACGGATCTGGTAGAGCGGATTGACAGCTATTTCTGGGAGCAGTTCCACGAAGTGCATCCGCAGCCGGACGCACGTATCAACACCGAGAGTCCCGCCTGGGCGATAGACCGGTTGAGTATCCTGCATGTCAAACTATGGCATATGCAGGAGCAGGTGGACCGCACGGACGTGAGCGCCGAGCAGCATGAGAAATGCGTAGCAAAGATGGCGGTGCTGAAAGAGCAGTTAGGCGACATGACGACCTCTATCAGCCAGCTACTGGCAGACTATGAAGCAGGGGTACGCATCATGAAGGTCTATCGCCAGATGAAGATGTACAACGACCCGAACCTCAACCCGGTACTGTACGGGAAGAAGAATTGAGATTTGAGATTTGACATTTGAGATTTGAAGAGGATCTTGGTCATACGGTTTTCGGCTTTAGGCGACGTAGCGATGTTAGCGCCTGTCGTCCGCGCCGCAGCGGAGCAACACCCCGAAACGGAGTTCACCGTACTCTCACAGCAACGGTTTGAGGCTCTGTTTGCCGGGATGCCTGCGAATGTCCGTTTCCACGGCGCGGAGCTGAAGAAACAGTCGTTACGGGAGATTATCCGGGGCTTGGGGCGGTACGAGTACGTAGCGGACATGCACGGGGTGCTCCGGTCGGTAGTGATTCGGAATGCCATGAGGCTGCGAGGCGCACGGGTAGCCAGCATCGACAAGGGGCGGTGGTCCAAATGGCTGCTCACCCACGGCTTTATTCACAGGCCACTCAGACATACCACGGAGCGTTATAAAGAGGTGTTTTCCCGGATTGACGTCCCTATAAAATACCGATATAATACCCCTCCGATAAACCTCCGATCAGGAGTAGGTATTGCTCCTTTTGCCGCTCACCGGGGGAAGATATACCCTATTGAACGGATGGAGCGCGTGGTAGCGTTGCTGAGCAGCAAAAACATCCCTGTCGTCCTCTTCGGCGGCGGCAAGAAAGAACAGGAGATATTAGACGGCTGGGCAGGGCGATACGGAGGTGTGGAGTGCGTAGCAGGCCGGAAGACCATGCGTGAGGAGCTGGAGATCATGCGGGGGCTGCGACTGATGGTAACGATGGACAGCGGCAACATGCATCTGGCTTCGCTGGTCGGCACACGGGTCATCTCCATCTGGGGTGCCACCCACCCTTTCGCCGGGTTCTTAGGCTACGGGCAACAAGAAAGCGACTGTATCCAGCGTGAGTTAGAGTGCCGCCCGTGCTCCGTCTATGGTAACAAGAAATGCAAATACGGCGACTACCGGTGTCTTGATATCAAGGCCGAGGAAGTAGCCGAACGGATATTGAAAGCGTATGAAGACCGTGCTTAATCCCGCATATCAGTCATTGCAGGCATGGATAGAATCCGTGCCGCGTATCTTCTCCGAACAAGGCGAAGTAATCTACGACGCGCGCAACCAGATCCGTATCATGACGGCTCCGGACGGCAGCGAGATGTGCGTGAAGCGGTTTCATACACCGCGGTTCCTGAACCGAATCAGTTATTCGTTCCTGCGTTCCCCGAAAGCGAAACGGGCTTACGAGAATGCCCTAAGACTATTGTCTTACGGTATAGCCACCCCGCAGCCCGTGGCATACATCCTTTGCGGGAACGGGTTATTAAAAGAGTCATACCTCATCACCGTCAAAAGTGCACTTCAACATACGTTTTACGATTTCCGAGACGGTGTTATTTCCGGAAAAGAAGACCTCATCCGGTCATTCGCGCGTTTCTCCGTCCATCTCCATGAGAGTGGTGTTTTACCGCTGGATTATTCACCCGGGAACATACTATACGACCGGGTGAACGGCGAATGGCAGTTTAATCTGGTAGATATCAACCGCATGCATTTCGGAAAAGTAACAGCACAGCAAGGATGCCGTAATTTCTGCCGTTTATGGGGGAAAACCGATTTCTTTGATGTACTATCATTGGCATATGCACAAGAACGACATATTGATGCCAAACAATGCAGGGAATGGATTTTAGATGCTCGAAAGCATTTCTGGGCGCACCATCCGCATGAACATTTCGTAACGGATGACACATTCTCGGTTGGTGTCATCATATCCACATATAATCATCCCGAATGGTTGGAAAAAGTGCTGTGGGGTCTGCTCTATCAGACACATCCCGCCAATGAAATCATCATTGCCGATGACGGTTCGGACGAACGCACACGCGAGTTAATCGAGCGTTATCAGTCCCGCTTGCCTCTCAAACATGTATGGCACGAGGACAAGGGTTTCCGCAAAACCACTATATTGAACCAAGCCGTACTGGCAGCACAAAGCGAGTACCTGATCTTTATGGATCAGGATTTGATTCCCCGCCGTGATTTTATCAGTCAGCATTACAAGCATGCACGGCGCGGGCACTTTGTCTCAGGAGGCGCTATCATGATTACCAAGGAGTTGAGCCATGCGCTCACAGAAGAAGATATCCGTCTCGGCAACGCTTTCCGCATCTCGTGGCTGCGTACACACGGTATGCCTTGGAACTGGAAGATGAGCAAACTATGGAGCAACCCTATGTTGTGCCGTCTAATGAACTTACTCACACCCGCTAACGCCAGTTGGAACGGAGGCAATGCCTCTACATGGAGAGACTACATCCTACAGGCAAAGGGCTTTGACACCCGTATGCGGTATGGAGCAGAAGACCGAGAGTTCGGGCAGCGATTAGAGAATGCCCATATCACAGGTATCCAGCTAAGGTACGGCACTCCGCTTCTACACTTGTATCATCTACGGCCCTACCGCAATGAGCAAGATTGGCAGACCAACCGCGCCATATGGCTACAAACCAAAAAAGAACACCTTACCATTACATCATACGGATTATAATGAAAGCAACACTTATTATCTCTGTTTACAAGAACACCACGGCTCTCCGAGCTATTCTGGAGAGTCTGGAACGGCAGACCGAACAGGATTTTGAGATTATTATTTCAGAAGACGGTCAGGATGCCCATATGGCTGAGTTTGTAGAGTCTTACCCTTTTCGTTGGCCCATGCAACACCTCACCCAAGAGGATTTAGGATGGCGCAAAGAGCGCATCCTTAACCAGGCGGTCATGGCTGCTAACACCGACTGGCTCATTTTTATTGACGGAGACTGTGTATTACACCCGCGATTCATAGAATATCATATCCGCTATCAACAACGCGGGGTGATGTTAGCCGGCAAACGTATTAAGCTTAATCAGGAACTGAGCGAGCGATACCTACGGGGCGAGAAGATACATCTCTGGCCGTACCTGTTCTTCCGTCGGGGCTGCCGGTTTGTAGAAGAAGCCTTTTTCTGCCGCTGGGCGGAAGTACTCCGCAGACCTGTCAAGCATTTAGTAGGCAGCAACATGTCCATGTCGCGCACGGACCTGATTGCCATCAACGGTTTTGATGAGAACTACACACTGCCCGCTACCGGTGAAGACTACGATATCGAATGGCGCCTGCAGAGTATAGGATGCAAGATTGTATCACTTCGTAATCTGGCTGTACAATACCACTTATATCATAAGGAGAACTGGCAAAATCACGACGAGAACTCCGCTTATTGCCAGCAAATGCAAGAACAACATCAATTCATCTGTAAAAATGGCATTCGGAAACTTTGAGCCCTTATATGCGGTTGTCGTATGGTTTCATCCGACTGAGAAAGAATACCAAACTCTCTCTTTATATAAAGAGGACGTAACGCACGTCATTGTCGTGGATAACAGCGAGACCGACAACCGGTCCCTGTTGCGCAATGACCCCCGTGTAACCTATATTCCGCTGATGCAAAACTTCGGTATTGCGGCAGCGCTTAACAGAGGCTGTGAGGAGGCTCAGAAAGCCGGGGCCCAATGGGTACTGACGATGGACCAGGACAGCCGGTGGGATCAACAGAGCGTTCAGGAATATATAGAAGAGGCTGCACAATACGGTGAATTGGACAAAGTAGCTATTTTTTCACCTTATCATGATTGCGACGGAACACCAGACAAGCATCATAAATACGGACGCTTCGAGACACGGGAGGTAGTGATGTGCTCCGGAAATCTATTGCGTCTGGAAGCATGGCAACAGGTCAACGGGTTCAGAGAAGATTTCTTCATAGACCTTGTAGATGACGAGATATGCTGTCATGTCCGGCAATTCGGATGGTTAGTAGTCCGAACCAACAATATCTTACTTTCTCATCGTCTTGGTAACGGAGTGAAGTATGTCAGATTTACCAAACATCCCTATACGCCCCACCCGGCATGGCGGTATTTCTATATTGCGCGCAATATACATCGCATGCTACATTTGTATCCGGAATTGCAAAAGTATTACCGCAAACAAGTAAAAAAATATATCAAACGTATCTGCTTGTACGACAATGAAGATAAATTCCATAAACTGCGTGAGTTCCTGCGCGGCTGGTATACTGACTAAGGGTGCCATTTTCGGTTTAGTCTGGACGCTGTGCGTAACTATCTTTTATTCCAACCTCGTACCGAATATCATCCTATATGGTGGTTTGGCGTTGTTCTTAATATGTTGGTGTATCGAGTTTGTGCTGGAGCAACGCTGGCATACAAAGCCCAACCGTGAATGGCTTTTTTACGGGTTGCTCATCGTCTTCTATCTATGGGCATTCCTTTACTGGCCGTGGGACGGAAAGGTTTATTTTCAGCACCATTTAGAGCAACGACTACCTTTGCTTGTTTTCGGCTTTATCGGTCTTTGGGGGCTCAATAATCATTTCTCCAAAGCAATAATGATCAACAGCATGGTTATCATGAGTGTGGGGTCTGTGCTGTTTCTCTTCTGCAAAACCGGTTGGACAGAACTAATCCATACGTCGGATTCCAGTTGGCTTTTATCCGCAACCCGTATTAAGTATATCAACGCACATATGGGGTATAATTTTTTCCTCAACAGCACCCTCATCGGCATGTGGTATCTGCTCTTCCATGCGGAGCGCAAACCATTGCTATGGCAAAAAATCGTTTATCCTATAGCCGCATGTTTCATCTTCGCCGCATTGCTTTTCTCTGACGGGCGCTCAGGCTTCTTCATGAGTTTGGTTATTATCGGAATGATGAGCAGTATAGAAATCTACCGCTGGCGAAAATGGGCCGGCATCATCTATGCGATAATAGTTCTTTCTGTCATTCCGCAGATTACCACCCTGCACCCGCGTGTCTCATCCCTCACACTCAGTTCCGATTTGCGATACTGTTATTGGAAAGCGGCAAGTGAGTTAATTCAAGAGAAGCCAATCTTAGGATACGGCATGAGTCACGCACAAGAAGAATTTGACCGGGTAAATATGAAATATGCAACCGACGAGATACGCATATTCTGGACCGAAGAACATAGCCATTATGTGGATTGCCACAACCAATTCATCCAAACAACTCTGGAATATGGGATTTTCGGATTAATTCTTCTATTGGCAATCTATCTCACTCCCTTGTACATATGCCGGGGTAGAAAAGAATGGTGGATAGCGTTTTTCTTCACCCTTATCAGCATGGGGCAGTCGATGTTTGACATGTTCATCACAGGACGGTTTAACATGATTTACTGCATACTCATGTTAATGATTATAAGCATCAAAAAGGACTACAATTCAGACTCTGCTATCCTTTGACAGGCGGAGAGGGTTGTGCCGGAAACTGCCACGTATGCCGCAGGACAAGCCACCCGGAGCAGATATCAATCGTTATAGTTCTTCAATCCGCTCCATCACCCGTTGCATAAAAGCACGGGCGTGCCGCTCCGTCTCTCCGTCATGCCCGATGACACACCGGTCGGCTTTAGCGTCAATGACTACGGTGTCGCGGTCGGTGAGCAGGGCATAGCCGTCGTTGAAACTGTAGAAAGCGAAGGGCACGGAGAGGGGGGATAATATATCTTTTCCGAAGAGGTAGTCCGAGTGGTCTATCTCCATCTGCGAGAGGAGTGTCGGCACGAGGTCTATCTGCGAGCAGAGGGTGTCGATCCGGCAGGGTTCGCTCACAGCCCCGCCCGCCCAGACAATCGGGATAGCATAGCGGCGGGGCTCATGGTTCTGCACGCCCTGCGGGTACGGATAGCCATGGTCGGCTACAAAGACGAGCAGGGTGTTGCGCCATGCCGGCGTCTGCCTGAGCGAGTCTGCAAAAGCTCCGATGCAGCTGTCCGTATAGGCTACCGAATTGAGGTATATATCCTCGTACCGGCGGATGGACGGTACCTCGAAAGGCTCGTGGCTACTGAGGGAGAGGATGACATCCAGCGTAGGAACGGTATCCGCGGGACGCGAGAGGATTTCCTCCGCTGCCGTACGAAAAAGCACATGGTCGTGCACGCCCCATTTGGACAACCGCTGCGAGAGGGGGAAAGAACGGTCGTTCACGCGATCGATGAAGCCTCCGCTGATGAGATAGGAGCGCATATTGGTGAAATCCTCATCGCCGCCGTACCAGAACTTCAGCCGGTACCCCTCGGCACTCAGGCTCTTGCCTAACTGCGGTAGGTGCTGCGACTTGCCGGGTTGCACCATCAGCGAAGAGGTTGGCTGCCCCGGATAGCCGCTCATGACAGCTACCACGCCGCGGTCGGTACGGTAACTTGACGCCGCTACACGGGAGAAGAACACGCCCTCCTGCGCCAACCCCTGCAGCCTCGGCATCGCATCCATGGCATTGAGCGAGAAACTCTCCAGAATGAACAGGATGATATTCGGTCTCGTAGTCTTGAGCAGCCGGCGGGAGGGAGCTGCGAAGGCATTGTCCGGCAGCAGTTCCGCTACCAGCCTCTGTGCCTCTGCTGAAGGCATAAAAGTATAGCGGCGCGTGTCGAACGTGCTCTCGCCGAGCGACTCCATAATATTGAATACCGGGTTGATAGCCGCGATGTTCAGCGGCTGCCTGTCGGAGAAATAAACCCGTCCGGTGTTCATTGTAGAGGTCGTCACGCTGCCCCGCATAGGCAGAATAAGCAACGCCGTGAGCACCAGCATACCGCAAGCCCTTGCTGCACGTAGCGGCCGGGAAGCCGGCACCGGCATGGTCTCCCATCCACGCATAGCGAGCCGATAAAGCACATACGCGCAGCACCATCCTCCTACCAGCGCCAACAGACCAATCACCCACATATACCACTCGGCGCAGGCCAGCACCTCACGCGGCGAGGAGAGATAGATAAACACAGTCTTGTCCAGATGATACCCCCAGGAGGGGAACACCCCGCAGTCTCCGATGAAGACCAGCAGCGCTACGGCCAGCAACAGTCCGGTACATCCATCCGCTATACGTCCCAAGAGACGTGACGGCCAGAGTTGATAGACCGCCAGCAACAAGCCGAACAAAGCCGTGACGTACGACGCCACACTCATATCCAGCGGGAAGGCATGCCACGGAACCAAAAACCAGTCCTGCCACTCAAGCGGTCCCATCTGCGGGAGATTGAGGAGCATGAACAGCGGTTTCTGCACGAGGAAGAAAGCTATCCAGAAGAGGTAATATTTGACGAAACTACAAATCGACTGCATAAGTAACCAATATTCCGGTAGGTACAGTCATGATGATGGACGAACGGACCGCCTGCGGGGTATCTTGCTCGAAAGACAGCTCCGCCAGGTCATGACAGAAATCCCACAGGTTATAGCATTCCACATTCAGCCGCATCGGCACTCCACGCACCTCCCACGAGCCTTG
Organism: uncultured Bacteroidales bacterium; assembly: GCA_902774995.1. Taxonomy (GTDB): domain Bacteria; phylum Bacteroidota; class Bacteroidia; order Bacteroidales; family Paludibacteraceae; genus Colicola. The sequence continues at coordinate 31,549 of CACYKR010000011.1, forward strand.
CAGATGCAGGTCAATGTTGTAGTGCGCGCCGTGACGGCGTCCGAAATGGCCATCTGTAGGGTTGGTGCCGCGGGAGTCCCAAGGCGCGATAGCCATCTGGCAGGAGGTTCGGTCATAGTAATAATGGTAGGAGGTGAACGGCTTGCCGTCCGTCCATTTGAGCGTCAGACCGGCCTGCACCCATTTGCAGATGTTATACCCCAGATAGAAACGCGCCACGAAGCCCTTGTCCAGATCCATGCGCCCTACCCCGGGATGAGGTCCGTTGGGGTTGCTGATGACGCGGAGGGTGTTGGGGTTGGCGGTACTCTCGGAGAGGACGCCCATGGTGTTGCTGTTCGCTCCGTTGCCCAGGCCTGTATAACCGGCCGCCTGCATCGACTGCCAGCTGATACCTACCGTCACCCGTTTGCCCGTATAAGTATATCGGGTCAGCTGGGAGAAATAATAAGGGGAGTTCATCAGTATGTTGGAGCCGAAGCCGGGCGTAGTACCTACCTCGTAGCGTTTCTCTCCGAAGGTGGTCATAAAAACCGGCACGTCGCCGAAATTCATATAGTTTCCGTTCGCCTCGGCGCCGTCGGCGTAATAGGTATGCCACACGTTGAAGAACTTACGGTAGGCGTTCTGCAAGACTATCTCATGTTTTCCCCCTTGCTTGTCGCCGAAGACGAAACGGATAGGGATATGCACCTCCAGATAGGAGGTCTGCATCAGTCCTTTTTTATAGTCGTGGTATCTGCCGCCGGTAGTAGCAAAAAGGGTGTTGGTACCGGCCAGATAGATGTCGGCATTCATATAGTCATTGGAGAAATAGCGCAGATAATCCATGTTATACGGCATCCGCTCGTGGGCGATACTCAGTCCCATCTCGAACCAGCGGCAGGGATGCAGGTCGAAACTGATACCGGCCTGCCAGTTGGGCGACACTTTGCTCTTGCCGCCGCCTAACAGCAATCCGTCCAGTGTGAAATCCAGATGGGCATGGAGGTCCAGCTGGCGGCAGATGGTATAGTCGGCGTTGAGGCCGACGGTGTTCTCCAGTATGCCTCCGGCGAAGGCACGGCTCGTCCATTCATAGCGATAGAGCGCGGTGTCGACGGTAGCTACCGGCGAGCGGAAATAAATATCGTTGTGAAAATGTGTCTCGGTCGGGCGGAAGAGCACCAGCGAGTTCAGCGACCGCACATGGACGGAGAGCCATGGCAGCACCGGCTGCTCGTAGTTCACCGACCAACTCAGTTCATGTGTCCTTCCGTCCGCTACCCAAGGTGAGAAACTCTCGCCGTCGATATCCAGGATATTTCTACTGAACGAGAGCGTGTCATGCCGTACGGTATTCGTAGCCCAGGTCAGTCCGGTGGTCAGGTATTGCCGTTGTACGTACAGCTGGACGGTATAGTTCTTATGATCAAACACCTCGTTGTAGTTGTAGAGGTACTCGCTGCCTCCGTCTTCCTTGCCGGAGAAATTCAGGCGGTAGCCCAGGGCGGAGAACACCTTGTTGGGTTTCATGGGCAGCAGTCCGTCGGCCTGCACCTTGTAGTACCCGGCGTTGTAATAGGGGGCTTCCGTGATAAGCCCTTGCGCGTTCTCACGGGTGATACGCCGCATGCCGTAAGCCGCATAGAGGTGCTGCCGGTAGGCGTTGCCGTCCTTGTCGCGGAAAGTGTACGCAGCGTCTATGTTTCCCGCTCCGCGCAGATGGCGGCGGGCGGTGACGTGCTTGAAGAGGTCGGCGCTCTGCATGGCAGTGCGGTGGGTGATATTTACGATAGCAGCCGTGCCGGGAGCGGGAGCACCGTTGCCTACCTGGCCTACGTTGTACTGCACCTGCACATAGTCCCTCGCAGCGGTGTCGGAGGAGAACTGCATCTGCCCCGTATGGGTGTTGATGAGCAGGTCGTATTGCTGCATGTTCGGCACGAAGACCGTGTTACCCGGCGCGAAGCGGTCGTCCGTCCTCATGCCGTTGATGGTATAGCCGGTCATCGTGCAGGGCAGTCCCGCGATAGCGATATTCAACCGGTCGGGCTGCGCCCACTGACCCGTGGCATGGTTCTCCACGATCACATGGTCGTTGAGAGCTTCCAGATAATAGACCAAGTCGGTACGATGATACCACTTGCGGAAATATTCCGCCGGCACCGAGTCGCTTCCGTCCATCGCGGTGTGACTCACCTCCAGAGCCGAGGCTGGTGAAAGGTGAAAAGTGAAAAGTGAAAGGAGGATTATATATAAATAGTTCTTTTTCATCTTTTGTCTTTTAGCGAAGCGGTCTTTCTACTTTGAGCAAAGCGGTCTAATATAGCTATATTATATACCAGCCCCACGCGGATCTGATGGAACGGATAGTCCTTTATACCGTATTGGTATTGGATGTAAGGCTCAAAGCCTTTGACATGTCCTGCAGCGCGGATCTTGACGGTCATGGGTGCATCGCCGTGGCGCTCCCACCCCACGTAACCGCCCCAGGTAGCTTGCAGGGAGGCGTACTCATGGCGGAGCTGCGCCTGCAGGCCGTACATCACCGCGTCGTTCTGCCGGCCATTGTCAGTCTGCCAGCACAGGAAACCCGCCGAACCGGCGAGCCGCAGCGAGAGAGGCCCCATCGGAATCGTCTGACCCATCGAGACATCGAAGAAATACGCGGGGCAGTCGTAATGGCGCCGGCGTTCGAACTGCTCCCCGCTGGCGGTTTTCATACCCAGCCGGACGGTCATCTGCGGAATATATCTCGACCGGTCGGAGCGGAACCACTCGTTATGCAGCACCTGAATATCCGTAGCGATATATACGTCGCCCGCTCCCTGCCCCTTGCCGTCGTACTGGTCATACCACCCGAAAACAGGCATCCATACGCTCAGGTTCGCCCATCTCGTGAACAGGGGCACGCGCACGCGTGCAAAAATATCCGCCGTACGGTTGTTATGGTATCCGATATACCCTTCTCCGGCTATTTCCAGCCCCAACTCCCGCTGTGTGCAGCCGTCAAGCATGTCAATCACCGGCAGGGCGTTAGGACCGAAGTAAGCCGGCGCTATTCCCGTCGGCTTACTCATATCCGGTTTCCCGATTGCCACCTCCGCCTGTAGAGGAGGAAGGGGGAAGATGAAAGCTGAAAGGACTATGAGTCCTAACAACTTGTACCAATATGTCCTTTCAATTTTCACTTTTCACCTTTCACTTTACCCAAACAGGTTGCGGAAGAAACTCTTCTTATCCGCCGAACCCGGTGCTATATTCGGGCTGTCCTGCAGCTTCTCGATGAGTTTGCGTTCATCCTTGCTCAGTTTCTCAGGGATATATACGCCTACGTTGATGAGCAGGTCTCCCGTGCCGTAGTTGCGTCCGTACTGGTCGATCCGCGGCAATCCCTTACCCCTCATCCGCAGCACCTTACCCGGCTGCGTACCCGGGGTGACGGTAATCTTCACATCGCCCGTGAGGGTCGGTATCTGTACCTGCCCGCCGAGCACCGCCGTAGGCATGTCGAGCAGCAGGTTGTAGATCAGGTCGCTGTCCTGACGGATGAAGTCCTTGTGTTCCTCCTCCTCGATGAGCACTAACAGGTCGCCGTTCACGCCGCCACGCGGGGCTGCGTTTCCCTTGCCGGGCACGGTCAGCTGCATGCCGCCCGCTACACCCGCAGGAATGGTGATGGTGATGATCTCCTCGTCGCGGATGACACCCTGGCCGCCGCATTTCGGACATTTGTTTTTGATAATGCGTCCTTCGCCACCGCAGGTCTCGCACTCCGACTGCATCTGCATCATGCCGAAGATACCGCGTTGCTGGCGCACCACCCTGCCCGAGCCTTTGCAGGTAGGACAGGTGTCCGTCATGCCGTCCTTGCTGCCGGAACCGTTGCAGTCCTTGCATTGCACAAGCTTGCGCACCTTGATTTTCTTCTCGCATCCGGAGGCTATCTCCTCCAGCGTCAGGTGTACCCTCACGCGCATGTCGCTTCCCCGCCGTACGCGCGGTCCGCGGCTTCTGCCGCCCCCGGCGCCGAACAAGTCGCCCAGATCGAAACCTGCGCCCTCGAAGATATCGCCGAAATGGGTGAATATATCCTCCATGGACATACCGCCACCGCTGAAGCCTCCTGCTCCGCCCATGCCGGCAAAGCCGTACTGGTCATAACGCTGCCGTTTCTGCGGGTCGGACAGCACCTCGTACGCCTCCGCCGCCTCCTTGAACTTCTCCTCGGCTTCCTTGTCGCCGGGGTTCTTGTCCGGGTGGTATTGGATGGCTTTCTTGCGGTACGCCTTTTTTATCTCCTCTGCGCTCGCGGTCTTCTCCACCCCGAGCACTTCATAATAGTCTCTTTTCTCTGCCATAATTCAAATCTCAATTGTCAAATCACACTTATCCTTATTCGCCAACGACTACCTTTGCGAAGCGGATGACCTTTTCGCCGAGTTTGTAGCCTTTCTGGGTGCAGTCGATCACCTTGCCTTTTTTGTCCTCTCCGGCAGCGAAGGTGGTGACCGCCTCGTGCTCGTCGGTATTGAAATCCGCATCTTCGGTCTCAATCTCATGCACGTCCTGCTTGTCCAGGAAGGAGATGAACTTCTGCTGGATGAGTTTGATACCTTCGCGCACCGCGTCTATGTCATTGGTCTTGTCCATGACAGCTACTGCCCGCTCGAAATCGTCCACCAACGGCAGCATCTCCGTAAAGATACGCTCGCCGGCGGTAGCCATCAACTCCAGCTTCTCCTTGTTGGTACGGCGGCGGTAGTTGTCGAACTCCGCCATCATCCGCAGGTTCTTGTCCTCCAGCTCGGCGATGCGCTCCTGCGCCTTGGCCAACTCCTCCTCGGGCGTGTCCTTGCTCTCGCTGTTGTCTGCCTGTTTCTCCTCTGCGGCGGGAGTGTTTTCCTCGCTCTGCACAGCCGTTTCGTTTTGCAGCTCTGCTGCCTCTTTTTCTATTTCTTTTTCTTTGCTCATAATCATACTATTTTGCGTAATGAACACGTCAATAGTCATGCCAAAACGCACTTCTCTGCCATTTTGTCATATCTCTGCAGTCCCAATCGAGTACAAAGGTACAACTATTTTTTTATATACGCAAAAAAAATCGCCCGTGAGAGCGATTTTTTTGTAATTGACAGTTGATAATTGAAATCAGCGTACGCAATCTTATCGCAGTTCTGCGGGCAACACGGGCATAGCGCCGTTCTGCGTGCAGACAAAGGCGGAGACTGCTACGGCTTTCTTATGCGCCTCCTGAATCGTTTTGCCTAACAGCAGTTGAGCTACGAAGGTAGCGGTAAAACTGTCGCCTGCACCTACCGTGTCAGCCACTTCCACCTTGGGCGTTGCAATATAGCTTTCCTCCGAAAGCGTGAATACATACGAACCGATAGCTCCGCAGGTGAGGATCAGCATATCGAGCTCATACCGGTTGATCAGTTCACGGCAGATACGGCGCGTACGCTCTGCGTCCTCCGCAATCAGTTGCCCCGGTACGGTAGGTTCGCCCAACAGCATCGTAGCCACCACGTCCAGTTCCTCGTCGTTAATCTTGAGGACATTGGCGCGGGAGAGCGACTCGGATATTACATCGGCGGCGTACCACGATTGCCGCAGATTGATGTCAAAGACCTTGAGCGCGTCCGCGGGAGTAGCGTCAAGGAAAGCATGAATGGTC
>CACYKR010000012.1 GCA_902774995.1 uncultured Bacteroidales bacterium
CAGCATGGCCTCGGCACAGGGGATCACCGTGACGGCGTTCCCGAATTCGCGGGCAACGCGGATGTTGTCGGAAATGACTTCCGCGCTCACCATAGGGCGGATTGCATCATGGATCAGGACGAGGTCGTCGGCGCTGAAGTGCTCTTTCAGGCCGTACACGCCGTTTCGAATAGAATCCTGCCCGTTCTTTCCTCCGGGAAAAACATACCGGAGCTTTGAAATACGAAACTGTTTTGCATAGGCCCGGAGCACCTGCTCCCACCCTTCGATGCAAACGACGGCAATGGAGTCGATCTCCGGATGCTTTTCAAATGCCTCCAGCGTATAGATGATCACCGGACGTTCATTTACGGTAAGAAACTGTTTCGGAATATCCTGGTGCATTCTGCTGCCGGATCCTCCTGCAATAAGAAGCGCTATATTGGCCATTTCTTTGTCCTCCCAAAATGTTATTCAGATGTGCTGCGGTCATTTTGATGTTCGTACGCCGTCCGCGTTATTCCTTTGGAATCATTCCCACAAACTCCGCCAGGCGGCGGCATGCGTTTCCGTCTCTGTATGTATAGAGCTTTTCGACAAATTCGCTTCGTTCTTCCCGATACTCGTCTTCTCCGTCGCAAACCGAGCGCAGGAATGCGATGAAATCGTCGATCGAGTACACTTTCATCCCCGGCGTATATGCGTTTATGATCTCATCCGGCATCGCGTGCTTGTAGTACTCGAGATCCGAAAAATCAAACGCGACCGGCCTGTTGAGCATCAAAAAAGAAAAGGTCGAGGAAGAAAAATCACTCATCATGGCGTCGCAGTTCTTCATCAGACGATAATTGTCGATCCCCAGGGCTTTTACCTTGTCGCCGTCCAGAACCGCTATGTGGCCCATGTCCGTAAGCCCCTGATAGGTTTCTTTTCGCTGCATGGGATGGATTTTGATGATGAGAAGGCAGTCATGCTCCCGGCAGAAGGAATCTATGCGTTCGAGCTGTTCTCTTGTTTTAACCAGCGGGATGCCGAACGGCATCTCATCCGTGCTGTCGTTTCTGCTCATGCTGTTGGAGCGGAGAGTCGGCATCCACAGCACATATTTGGAATAGCGGGTCTGCCTGATGCGAGAACACTCATCCGCAGAGCTGTTTATGATATTGTCATCGGACGGAAAACCGATATGAAGCATCCTGTCGTTGGGGTGCGGAATGGACAGATTCCAGCACAAGTCCGGATCATGCCATTCAGAGGGAGAGAGAATATAGTCGACATAGTCCGGAACGGAGATCAGACCGTGCGCGTAGGAAGAACCGGTCATGACAAAGCCGTTCAACAGACCGCTAACGCTGTTAGATGTCAGACCGCCTGCGGCTGACAGACCGTCCTGCGGACTGTTAGATTCCTCTTTATAATCATTGAAATCACCGCGGGAGTGTTCGCCTCGGAGAGCAAGCCCAAGGTGTGAAGGACGGATAACCGTATCGCCCTTATGGAGCAGCCAATAGACGGGCCTGCCGTCCTGCACGTCGAAATAGGCAGCGAGGTTGAGTGACGGGGATTCCACTTTTTCTATGGAGTACAAGAACCCCACCCGGCCTCCCCACAAGGGGAGGAGAAAAAGACTAAAGACTAAAATGTACTTCTTCATAATTCTCAAATTTCAAATATCAAATTTCAAATTTTCAATACTCAATTACTATCATGGTCCAGTATTGGATAGCGGGGAGAGTCATCGACACCTGTCCGCCGCTATATTCGAAATCCGTCACCTGCTCGGCTCCCTGCCGATCATCGGGCGTAGCGACCCATATCCGTACCGGTTGTTTGTCCGCGGCGAAGGTAATCGGTATATTCCTCAGGAGCGGTTGGGGCGCCTGGTCTCCGTCGGTGTCGCACCAGTCCAGATGGGTGGCATGGCGGTAGGAGAGCAGATGAATCACGTCACGCGAACCCACATGGCGTCCTACCGTAGCGATTTGGTTCATCTGCGGTCCCCATTGGTTGAAGACGCACCGCTCGTCCGTACTCGTGACATCCACGCCGAACCAGTCGGTGTTGATTTCCGCAACGGCCACCTCCGGCCTCAGCAGGTTCTCGTACGCCACGGCGAAATCATAATAGCGTATCATCGCCCGTTTGAGTTCTCCCGTCATGGAGAGGTTGTCATCGGGGAAATACTCATGGCATAGCATATGCTCGCCCATCTGGAGTATCGTACCGCCCCACGCCGAAGCGGCAGCGGTAGCCATCAGGATACCCGGAGTGTTGAAATAGCCCCGCCCCTTTTGGCCGTAGTCGTAGTTGAGATAGGCAGCCAACACCGTCTGCTTGCCTCCCGACCAGGAGGCGTTGTCGGTGATGATATCCGAGAAGATGGAATAGCCGTCGGTGTCGGAATGGTCCCACACCTCGGTATAGCAGAAGTCCACGGGTGCGGAGGCGATCTGTCCCTGCTGGCCGTACTGCCCTACGGCGTTCATGACAATCCTTTTGGCGGGTTGTGCGGTTTTCTCCTCGGCGATGAACGAACCGAAAGCGGCCTGCACATCAACCTCCCTGCCCGAATAGTCATAGACCGTCGTCGGACGCGCGCCCAACTGGTCTATCTGCCATCCGTCGAAATCAAAGACGGCATAGACCTCGTCGTTCCGGGCGCGCAGGTATTCGCGCCACCCCGGATGGTGCATATCCGCGAGATAGATAGCGCTCTTGAAAGGCGAGCCGAGGGGGTGGTTGTCTATCCGGCTATGGTTGCGGTCGGTATAGAGCAGCCACTCGCGGGACACGTCGTCCGTAGCGAAATCCTCCAGACAGCCGTACCCTAAGTTATAGAACAGGGTCACCATCCCGCGGTTATGCGCTCCGTCTATATACCGCTGCACTGTAGAGCGGTAGCAGTTACGGGAGATGATATCCGTCCAGCTGTCCATCGGCTGGGTGGCGGAGCCTGCAAGCGGATGATGGTGCTTCCAATGCCAATCCTGGAACTGCACATAGTTGATATGATAGCGGTTGAGGTCATTCAGGATGGTGTTCATCTCCCCTTCCGAGATAGCTCCGTAGGACGACAGGAAGCCGTTACGGGGAAAACGTGAGGGCTCGGACGACACGTCGATACCCACCGACGCAATGACAGAGTCACGCCCGTCCACCGTAGCGTAGAGCTGGGCCATATACCCCCGGAAATCCTCCGCAGGCGGCTGCCACGTCCAGGAAGAGGCAGAGACAGACGCGCTCTCAAGCTCCTGTCCCAGATGCATATACCGCACCTTCACCGCCGTCTCCGGCAGGTTATTGACAGAGAGAGTCACTTTCTGACCCGGTTTGTAAGCCGCCTTGTCGGTAGAGAGCATATAAGGGATATAACTCTCGCCGTACGTAACCGGATTTTGCTCCGGCTCTATGAGGTTGCAGGAAGACAGGAAAAGGGGCAAAGCCACAATGTACAATGTACAAAGGATATTTCGGATAATCTGTTTCATAGCCGTACAAAGGAAATAGTGGTGTCATTGATGTTGATTCGTATAGACCAATCGCCGCTCTCGGGGATGAGCCATTTGTTGTCGGGGTCTCCGGCGTGTGCGTCAAAAGTTCCCTTTGCGGCGGGCGCACAGTCGGGCATAGGAGCATAAAGCATCTCGCCGGACCAGTCGGACTTGATCTCCGTGGGGAACTTGAGCTGTCCGGCAGCAAGCGGACCCTCGTAGGTAAAGACATTCTCCTCGGGGTGGCTCATCTCCGTGAGGTTATCCCAGCTCCAGCCTCCCGGAGCGGCGTCGCCGATCATATAGATATGACTGTATGCCTCACCACCGAGATAAGCCACCTCTATCGTCAGCGCCTCCACATCGGCGGTGATCCGGTAAGTGCCGGTCCTGGCGATCGTCCATTTGAAATCCGGATAACGCTCCTCGCTGTCACGATAGACCATCTTCGTGTTATTCATAGTGTCTCTCACGAAGCAGGGGATCCAGTCTTCGGTACCGGTCATGAGTTTGAACTCGCCCTTGTGAAGTTGCCCCGTCCAGGAGAAAGTGGTGAAGTTGTCCATATCTATCACCATCGGTGTAGCCCGGCCGAGATTCCAGCCGCCGGGTGTAGCATCGCCGACAAGGAACAGCTCCGTCATCATGGTGGCATTCCAAGCCATAGCGACCGTAACCACCGGAGATATCTGCTCCTCCCCGGTCTGGAGGACGGTAGCACGTACGCGCCATTCAAAGAGCACGTACGTGTCCGCTTTTATTTCAGGAAAAGTGAGGAATAGCGTGTCCGCCATCTGCTGATGGCTCAGCACTAAAGTCCGGTCAGCCGTACGACCTATCTCCCACCGGAGTCCGCCCTGAAAGTCATTGCCGGCAAGGTCCGTCTCCACCGTATAGGCGATAGCGGAACCGGTACCGTGATTCGTCCCTGCCGTCCACGAAAGCTCCAGCGCCGCCAGATCTTTGTAGATCGGCAAGCACCGCACGGAGTCACGCGAGACAGTGAGTGCCAGAGGTTTCTCCTCTACCTGCTCCAGAGGCTTCTCGCAAGAAAACAAAAGAAGTGACAAAGTGACCAAGTACAAAGTACTAAGAATTATGTTTTTCATATTACCAACCGGGATTTTGTGTTAATAACTCGTTCGCTTCCATTTCCTGCATAGGTATCGGGAAAAGGAGGTGTTTGGTAGTAGCCGCCGTCTTGCCTATCGAGTGCAGATAGGTCAAAGCGTAGTTATCGGGATAACGGAGCATGTCGAACCACCGGTGTCCCTCGAAAGCGAGTTCAACCCGCCGCTCATGGATGATCCGCTCGCGCATCTGCGCCTGGGTGAGTCCTTCTATCTGCGCCCGGCTGGTCAGTCCGGCGCGTTTGCGCACCTGGTAGAGCGGTTCCTCCGCCTCCGCCGTACGCCCTAACTCATTGAGCGCCTCCGCTTTCATCAGCAGCACATCGGCGTAACGGGTTACCACCCAGTTCTGGTTGGAGGTGTTGTAATCCGGCGACTGCGTCTTCGACAGCAGAAACTTGCGGACGTTATAGCCGGTAGTGGACCACGTGCCGGAATACGTGTAGCCGTCAAAGGTGGGACAACCGGTATAGAAGACCGTCAGATCCTTGCGCAAATCCCCCGGCTCGTACTGACTGACGAACTCCGCGGTAGGCTGGTTCCACCCGTAGCATCCGGCTGCCATACCGGAGTTACGCGGACCCTGATAGGTGCTGATCCACGAAGCCTGGTTCTCGTTGGACCAGAAATCCTTGTTGGTTTTGCCGTAATACTGCACCTCAAAAATCGACTCCACTCCGTTCTGTTTGGCGGGGTTGAAGTTATCAGCGTAGTTGGAAGCCAACTGGTATCCCATCTCGCCTATCGCCGTGCAGAGGCGTACCACCTCGTTGTAACCCGCTGTATTGGGCTGATAGGTCATATAGACGCGTGCCAGCTCCGCCATAGCAGCTTCCTGCGTAGCGCGCCCAATGTCTTTGGAAGCATACTTGCTGCGCTGCGGCAGGTAGGCGATAGCCTGCTTGAGATCGTCGATGATAAGCGCATAGACCTCGTCCGCCGAGGCACGGCGCATCTTCAGTTCGCTCTCCGCCGTGAGCGGTTCGGTAGGCATCGGCACCCCGCCGAAGAGACGCACCAGAATAAAATAGTAATGCGCCCTCAGGAAATGCGCCTCGCCCAGAAGACGGGTCTTGAGATCATTGTCTATATCCATCTGCGGCACGTTCGCCAAGACGAAGTTGCAACGCAGGATACCCGGAGACGGACCTCTCCACAGGTCCAGCGCTGCGAAGTTATCCGACGTGGCGATGAAATTCGCCATCTCCACCGTCTCCAAGCCGTCGGTACCGCCACCGGCACCCACAACACTCTCGCCGGCGATGATATCCAGCGTCCAGATACGCATATTATACAGTTTGGGCCACTGAAGAGGCTGGTAGCACGCGTTTACCGCCGCTATGGCGTCCGCCTCAGTCTGGAAACCGTTGGTCGTATCCACCGAATCCCAGGGCTGCCGGTCCAGGAAATTACAAGCCAATGTACAAAGGGACAACGTACAAAGTACAATATATCGGTATAGTCGTTTTGTATTCATAGCGTTAGAACATAATATTTATTCCGAAAGTAAAATTACGCGTGATAGGATAGACATTGCTGTCAATACCGCTTCCCCCTACCTCGGGATCGAGACCCGTATAGCGCGTGAGGGTATAGAGGTTCTGACCGGAGACGGAGAAACGGACCTCCTCCATCAGCGCTTTCTTGGTCAGATGCTTGGGCAGGGTGTAACCGATCGTGATGCTCTTGAGGCGGAGATAATCCCCGCTTTCAAGGAACCGGTCGGAGACACGGTTGTTCTTGTTGGGATCGGAGAAGACGGCACGCGGCATGGTAGCGGAGCGGTAGTCCGGACGCCAGCGGTCAAGGACGGTTGTCATCTGGTTCTGCGCCACCGACATCGCCTCCAGCGTGGAGCGGTTGCCGTTATAGATCTTGTTTCCGGCTGCGCCTTGCAGATATATCTCCACATCCACCCCATAGAACTCAAAGCGGTTGTTCATGGAAAACGTCCAGCTGGGCGTAGGGGACCCCAGGACCGTACGGTCGTCCTCGTTGATAACGCCGTCGCTATTGAGGTCCTTGAAACGTATATCGCCGGGCTGGGTGGAGGTATAGGCATCGCTGCCGACCGTCTGCAGGGCGTGGCGGTCAACCTCCTCCTGGGTCTGGAAAATCCCGTCCGTCACATAGCCGTAGAAAGCCGCTACCGGGTAACCTACCCTGTGCGTGTTGCAGTCGAAATACATCGGTACATCGCCGTTGAGGGAGAGGATCCTGTTATGGTTATAGGCGAAATTGACCGTGGTAGTCCATGTGAGACGGCTGTTCTTGATATTCATACTGTTGAGACTGACCTCCACGCCGGTGTTACGCATCCGTCCGGCGTTGATACTCGGCACCGCCTCGTCCGAATAACCGCTGCTGATAGGCACGGACATCGGCACCAGCATATCATTGGTATTCTTGATATACCAGTCAACGGTTGCATGGAGGCGCTGGTCAAAGAGCGCCAGGTCTGCTCCTATATTGTATTGCTCCACTGTCTCCCACCGCACATTGGGGTTCGGGAGCACCCACGGAGCCAGACCGGGCACCTGGGTGCCGCCAAAGAGGTACTGCACCGTCTGGAGCTGGGAGGCATAAGCGTAGTTGCCTACAGACGCCTGGTTACCCGTCAGACCGTATCCGGCACGGAGCTTGAGGTCGGAGAGCCAGAAGGTTTTCTTGAACCAGTGCTCCTCGCTCAACCGCCACGCTACTGCTACGGAGGGGAAATAGCCCCATCTGTTCTTCCTTGCGAACCGGCTGGAGCCGTCGGCGCGGAACGTGGCGGTTAGCAGGTAGCGGTTGTCATAGCCGTAGGTCACACGCCCCATGAAGGAGAGCAATGCCCAGTCGGACTTGTTGCCGCCCAGGGTAGGCTCCAGCAAACCGTTGCTCAACTGACGCGCCTCGGAGGAGATAAAGCCCTGTACCGCTCCATTCATGTACTCGTAGGTATTGGCCTGCATGGAAGAACCGATCATCGCCGTGAAGGCGTGTTTCTGCCGGAATGTCTTGACAAACGAGAGGGTGTTATCCCATAGCCATGTGATACTCTTGTCAAAGGAGCGGGATGCCTGTGACTCCGGCTGGGCTATCGGTTTCCAGTCATAGGCAGGAGACCAGCCCTCTGTATCCCAATACATGACCTGCATACCGAAAGTGGTCTTGAAAATCAGCCATTCCAAGGGCTTGATCTCCGCATAGATATTTCCCAAGAGGTTGTAACCCTTGGTCTTGCTGCTGTTCTCGTTCATCTTGCCTATCGGGTTGGCAATGTCGCCGACGTACATGGCCAATCCGGTCGGGCCTGCCCAGGTGCCGTCCTCATTATATATCGCCTGCGTAGGCAGCGCGCGCATGGTATTCTGGATGTTGTATTCTCCGGCGGATTTGATATCATGGTTAAGCGAGAGCTTATGCCCGAACCGCAACCAGTCAAAGAGCTGGGTGTCATGGTTGAACTGAAGCGTTATGCGGCGATAGTGGGTCGTCTTGATGATACCCCGTTGGTCAAAAAAGGCACCGGAGACATAGAAATTGGATTTCTTCGTGCCCCCGGAGTAACTGAGACTGTAGTTCTGGGTAGGGGCGAACTGCCATAACTCCGACATCCAGTCAGTACCGTTTCCCAGCGCAGTGGGATCGGAGAAAGCGGCGTACTGCGGTTGCCCTGCCGCAGCCATCATTTCATTATGGAGCGAGGCGAACTGGGAGGCATTGAGCAAAGGCAGAGTGCGTTGGATACGGTCAAAACCGAAGGAGGCTTTGAGCGATATATGGCCTTTCTCGTTTTCTCCTTTTTTCGTTGTGATAATCACTACGCCGTACGCTCCGCGCGAACCGTAGATAGCAGTAGCGGAAGCGTCCTTGAGGACATCAATGCTGGCTACGTCGTCCATATTGATCATGTTCAGCGGCACATCGGTGGGCACTCCGTCAATCACAATCAGCGGCTGGGAGTTATTGATACTACCTATACCGCGGATATTGAGGCTCACGTTGCTTCCCGGCGCACCGGATCCCGTGACCTGCAGACCTGCGGCACGGCCCTCCAGAGCTGCGCCGATAGAAGGAGCCGGAGTTTTCTGCAGGTCCTTGTCATTCACTTGGGCGATAGATCCGGTCAGGTCGCTTTTCTTCTGCACCCCGTAACCTACCACCACTACTTCCTCCAGCAGTTCGTTATCCTCTTTGAGCACTACGCGCATGCCGGACACGGCTGCCATACTCTGGGAGACATATCCCATGTAACTGATTTCCAACGTAGTGCCCTCGGAGACAGACAAGGTGAAATTACCGTCAAAGTCAGTGATGGTGCCGTTGGTTGTTCCTTTTTCCAGCACATTGGCTCCAATCACCGGTTCGCCCGCCTCATCCACCACTACGCCGCTCACTTGCGCGCTCGACGTAAGCACACAGGCGAACAACAGGAATAATGCAGTGAGGATGGAAAATCTGTTCATACAACTGTTTTTTAAGGTTAATAATTTCATAAATTGCTGCAAAGATACTACATTTCGTGCAATTATGCAACACGTCTCTTTGAAAAAGTAGTGATATACAGGTTTGCTAAAAAACATACACCGCTGGTTATCAGCGGTGTATAAACAAAAACAAGGTAGTAAAAAAGTAGTGTGTATTTTACTTATAAAGTAGCAATTTTTGCCTCAAACTCCTCTCTGTTCCCTTGGTAGAGGTTGCGCATGCGTGTGCGTGAGTTATATATGGTAGAGAGCGAATAACGGAGGAAATCCGCTATCTGACGGCTGTCGGTGATCCCCAGACGAATGAGAGCCAGGACACGCAAGTCCGTGTTGAGCCGTTCGCCATCTTTGATACGCAACTCGTTGCCGGGTTGCAGCAATGCCTGCACATCGGAGATGAAATGGGGGAAGAGTTGCAGGAAAGCCTCGTCAAAATCATGATAGAAAGCGTCCAACTGCTCTTGCGTGAAACGCTGGGAACTGAGTATAGACGTAATTTTGTCATACTGACCGTCATGCGCAAGCGTTTTGAGATTCTTTCTCCATGCGTCAAAACGGTCAATAAGCAATGAAGCTGTCTCCATATACCGGCCGATATACATGGTATTGATTTGGTTGCTCAGCCGCAGTTTATCGTTACTTGCCTCCAATCGGGCGTTCAGCGATGCCAGTTTCCTCCGCTGGGTATTGAAATACAGGGCAATGCCTATCAGCAGCAGGACAATCACCAGAATACTCGCCAACAACGCTATCAGGGTTATCTGGCGGCGATGCACCTGCTTCCGGTAGGCACTCTCTATGACCGGATAAGTGATACCTGTCTCTATAGACCGCACCCGTTCGCTGCCGGCCGTAGCGTCCTCTATCGCGCATTGCATATAGCGGTAAGCACGGTCCACATCGCCCTCGCGATAAAGCAGTATAGCCAATTCCCTCAGGGATATGTATTCCCGTATGGAATTACGCAGATCCGCCAAGGACGAGACAGCCAGGTATTTCTTCTCCTGCTCCCTATCCCCCAAGGCGCGGTAAATCTGCGCGCGGGTGACTGCAAAAACGGCCTCTTCGTCCTGACCGGAAACGAGGTGGGCCCCGGCATAACGGTCCATTACCTGCAAGGCGCTGTCATACAGGCATTGGGCGTACAAACCGTCGGCCCGGACCAACTCATGCAGAAACGAACCGGGCGGGTGGATCGCCATCATTGAATCCCTATACTGCCGGGTCAGCAGCGCGTATTTCTCCCGCTCCGGCTGCGCTACCGAGAAATCCTCCATCAGCCCGTACATGGTACGTCTGAGATGGAAATAATAGGGTTTCAGCGCTTCATCTATGGGCGTTCTGCCGGCAGAGTCGAGATAGAGAATAGCCTCATGATACATTGCGTTGCGCATCATTACCTCCCCGTAATTGAGCAAGGCGGCCTGGTTCTCAAACGGCGAGACGGCACTACGTAACCGCTCCCGGGTATAATATAACTGACTGTCCAGGTCATACGAGCGGTACGCCTCGAGCAATCTGCCGCATTTCTCAAAGTAGCCGCCTGCAAAATCCTCAGCCGGCTCGCCCCGCAGCGAATCGATCTTCAGTTCCCGCTCCTGACGGTATTCCTGCCGGTGCGCGATACACTCGTCCAGCTCATGAAACAGGGCTTCGTTACCTACGGAGCGATGTCTGCATGACCCCAACAGCGTCACCGCCGCACCGGCACATACCAGCAATATGACGTATTTGTTGCGCAAGATTTACTTCCTTTGTCCGGTTACATGGTACTCCACTCCGTTGCGGAGGATATAGAGCCTGCCGTCACGGAGAATCTTGGTGGCAGGAGTGACAGACTGCGTAGTACGGATACCTTCTTGTTTCGGTTCGAAAGCCTGACCCTCTATCTTCAGGTTGTAGAGACAGATATATTTGCCGCTTCCGCTGGTGTGCTCATGCCACGGCAGGACACGTACGTGGAGTGTCTCTCCGGCAGGAATAGTCAGCATCGGCGTCAGGGCTACCGCATTGAGCGGGTTGCCGTAACCGATAAACTCTTTGGTCGTCTTGTCGTACGAAGCTGCCACATTGGTCAACGCGCTGGTAGCTGCTTCATAGATGGTCTTCACATCCGTAAACTCATCGCCGAAACCGGTGTTGATGTGGCATTTCATGGCCGAGGTGGAGTAAGCGCCTATCTCATAGGAAATACCTGTGATACGCACCTCCATCGTAGCAGGAGCGGTCACCGCGAAATCGAGGTAACGTGTCGGGTTCTCGTCAATCTCCTCGGTGGGCCAGTTGGCTTTCTGTCCTTCGTCGTTTGCGTTGTGCCAACGTACGATGGTAATCACGTTGCCTTCGGAGTCTTTCACGTCGTTCTTCGTGTCAGCGGCTACCATATGGTTCATACTCAGCGAAACGCTGATCGGTCCTTCTACGGTTGCCTCGCCGGGGTTCGTCTTGTCTGTGAGCGGCCATGTCGCACTGACCGCACTGCCGCCTGCCAGCGAGATAACGCTCGCTGTCACGGGTACGCACAGGTGTGCGTCGCCCGACTCAATCACTATCGAGTCGTTCTGCGCGCCCTCGTTCTCATACATGGCGCGGACATAAATCTTCTGGAACAAGGTGCTGCCTGTATAGCTGACTTCCAGCGTCTTGCCGTATGTCTCTTTGTCTGTCGAGATAGTCAGCGCGCCGGTGGCGTGCAGCGATACACTGCCGCTCTCGGGCTCCAGACCGAAACCGGTCAATAGGAACTCCTTGTTCTGCGCAATGCCGCTGTACGTCTCGCCGATGGCGATTGACGACGGGTTGGCGCTGACGGAGGTCGGGATAGAGATGTATTCGGCTAAGATGTTCGAGTCTTTCATCATCTGGGCGGCACGACGGGCTATCAGGTTTGCGCCCATCGCGTTGGTGTGGGTCTGGTCCTTCTGCCCGGGAGCTTTGTCCACGAACATCAGGCTCAGACACTGGCTCTCGCCGTACGACAGGTATAACTCACGTGTCGCTTCTGTCATGTTCAAGAACGGCACGCCTTTCTCTTTGGCTACGATGCGCATCGCCTCTACATAACTCATCGACAGGTCGTCTGCCGGAACGCTCTGGTCTTTCAGCAACTCGCCGCCTTCCAGTTTCCAGAACTTGTCGCCCAGGTCGTGCTGACCGTTGCGTTTGATGGTGTTTCCCTGGAAATAGGCACGGCAGATAGGTGCCATCAGTATGGGTTTGACGCCCAGTTCTTTCGCTTCGTCGATGAAGTGACGGAGCATATCGCGATAGGTGGTCTGCGGGTTGGTTCCGCGGTCATCCGTCGGAGCGGCCATCCCTTTTTCTTTGTAATATGCGGCTAACTCCAGGTTGTCCGTACCATAAGTAACGGTGCCTTCGTCATTGTGGGCGAACTGGATTATCAGGTAGTCGCCTGCGCTCATCTGGCTTTTCACCGATTGCCAGTATGCTGCATCCGTGTAGAAACGGCGGGTGTCCGAACCTGATTTGCCGCGGTTGTTGACGGTTACATACTGCGAGTCAAAAAACGACCCTAAATACGTAGCCCAGCCGCGCTTGTCGGTGGTGCTCTCGTCGTAACTCTCCATCGTGCTGTCACCGATAGTGTGTACTTTCACTGCTCCGTTAGCCATCGGCATACATAGAGCGATAGCCAAAAAGAAAGAAAAGATTTTTTTCATGGTAGATAAATGTTAATGTATTTATTTTAATGCCAGAACGAGGAGGTGATATCTTCCCATGAGGAGCCTATCCTCTTGTATAGCCGCTGGTTGGTTTTCTCGCTCTTGAGACCTCCCAGCTCCTCGCGGTAGGGACCTATCTTGACGTAATCGAACGGACCGTCCGCTGCCGGCATCTTCATCCGCCCCGAGTACCAGGCTGCCTTGAGCGGCGGTTGTTGATTGCTGATTGCCGATTGCTGATTAACCGCGTGCGCCGCAAGGCGTGCCACTTCTTCGGGTGCCTGGTCGCCTCCCATGAAAGCGACACAGGTGATAAGGCCTTTGTACGTACCGGTGAGGCTGTCGAGAAGTGCCTCGTCCAGCTCCTCGCCGGTGTCCTCCCATAGATGGGGGCTGTGACAGCCCTTGCAATGACAAGGACATCCGGAGAGGTTCAGCGCCAGCGTCACCTCTCCGGGAATCTCTTGAAAAACAATGTCGTACGAAGCTACCTTCATCAGCACTGCGGAGCTTTCTGCTTCTCTGCGTAGTAGCGCTGAGCCGCCTCTTTCTGGCGTGCCTCGGAGAAATTGGAAACCCGTTTCATATATCCGATGACGCGCGTGAGGTAGTCCACATTCTTGGAATGGCAATGCGGGCACTCCTTGAGATAGCGTTTGTCAATATGTCCGCAGTCGTTACAGATGGTGTTCGGGATATTGAAGGTGAAGTAGTTACAGCCCTCCACAGCCGCTACCCGCAGAAGCTGGCGGTACTGCTCCTGGCTCAGGTGCTCCTCGAGGTTGCAGTGGAGCGCGGAGCCGCCGGTGAGGTGCTCGATATACTTGCGTCCGTGCAGACGGAAGCGATCCAGCACGTTGAGGCTCGTGTCCTCAACGATATAGAAATAGCTGTTATAGCAATCACGCGGTACTACATAGCCGTCCTCACGGTCCCATTTGGCGTGTTTCACGCCTACGTTCTCCGCCGGGATCATCTCGCAGTTGAACATGACGTCTTTGGTGCGGTACTCTTTGTTCTTCTTTTCGATGATACCTAACAGTTCCTGAACGAAATGGGCGTACTCCGGCGTGTCTTTGATTTCCAGACCAAGGAACTCAGCCGCCTCTACCAGACCGTTCACGCCGATGGTGAGGTACTGGCGTCCGATGTTGATATATCCGGCGTCGAAGAGCGGGAGCATGCCTTTCTCCTGCAGGTTCTTGAGGTTCTCGTTATAGGCGAGCTGAACCTTGTGCATGAGGTCCACGATATCCTCTACATATGCCTGGTACGGGATATTGTTGCGTACGGCGTACTGGATAGCGCGGTTGAGGTTGATAGTCAGCACGGATTTGGAACCCGTAGAGATACCGCCGGCACCGAGGGTGTAGCTGAAGCTGTTGTCGGTAATGGCGTTACGCAGACGGCAGCAGGAAGAGAGGCTGTCGGCGTTGTCCGAGACGTAGGTGAAGAACGAGTGTCCTTTTGCGTACATCTCCGCCGTGAAGTCGGCATACTCCTTGTCCTTGATATCGCCGTCTTCCGCAAGCAGCGCCATGGTCTCTACCGGGAAGGTGAGGACGGTGCGTGTACGCTCCTCGTTGAACCAGTTCATGAAACGCTTCTGGAGCCAGTTCAGGCTGTCCCAGTGCGGTGCCTCGCCGTCCGGGAAACGGAAGTTGTCGAACAGGGACTGGAAATAATAGCGGTCGTAATAGCTGATATTCCAGAATACCGACTGGTAGTTACGGGCGCCGGAAGGCTGGTTGAGACTATAGACCACCTGCTGGAAGAAATCGCAGATGATATTGTCTATCGTGCGGTGCTTGAGACCGAGATCCACCACCTCGTCGGCGCGTTTGTAATAGTCCTCGCCGTACTCTTTCTCGATGAAATAGTTCATATACATCAGGAACTCGGGCGTAGCGCACGCGCCGGAGAGCATCGAGGAAACCATAAAGACCATGTTGATGAACCCGCCGCAAAAAGACTTGAGGTTACGCGGAGGCGTAGCGTTGCCGCCGATGGACCGGGTGCCGCCGATGAGCCACGGGTACATGGTGATCGAAGCGCAGTAGTTGGCGAGGTTGGTCTCGTCGTTCTTGTAGATGAAATGCTGGTTGAGGAGGGACATATATTTGTCGCTGAGCTCCTTGCCGTACATCTGTTTGATACGCTCGGTCAGCAGACGGCGGTTAAGACGGATGAAGCCCTGCTTGGGCAACTCGCCGATAAGGGTAGCAATGTTCTTGTGCTCCACGTTGGCGTTGGCATCGAATTTCGAGCCCTCGGCGGCGTTGGACGCCTGCACGTAGTTCATCATGAAATCCAGACGCTGCTGCGTCTCGCGATCCTCGGTGTGGCCCTGACGATAAAGGATGAACGCTTTCGCTACCTTGTAGTATCCCTCCGCCATCAGCGCTACCTCTACCTGGTTCTGGATCTCCTCTACGGTCTGACCGTCATGCACGCGCAGGTGCGACAAGATTGCATTCAATGTCTCCTCGGGAGCAAAGGCTCCTACTGCCAAGAATGCCTTCGAAATGGCATTTTTGATTTTGTCGATGGCAAACAACTCTTTCTTGCCATCACGTTTGATAATGTATGTTTCCATAATATAGTAATATATAAATATAACAAACCTTCTTGGGTGAGTCGATGAAATACCGACAATAGTGCGATAAAAACATCTACGGTTGAAAAGCGAGTGCAAAGGTACAACATTTTTTTTGAATGTGCAAACTTTTTGGCAATTATTTTTCAAGAAAATTTCAAAAGTTTTCCAAAACAAAAATGCAAATGACTTATTTTTAGCCATTTGCATTTTTTGTCAACACAAAAAGTTTTCCAAAACGAAAACCTGTTAATAACTTCTGTTTCCCAATATTGAGAATTTTCTATTTCCTTGGATTATAACGACTTGACCGTTTTGCAGGACTTTTAGAACTTTATTTTCACCCGCTCTGACATTTTCAACATCTTCCTCCGAAGCGTTCGAAAAGAGAAGATGTACAGTCCGTCCGTATGAGTTCAGTGCATTCACCTCTATCGAACCGTCTTCCCTTACCGTCACCGTTCCGGTCACCAACATCCAAAGCCGGTTAGGAAGCAACTGTCCGTTGCTTTCCGCAAGCGTGTAGGCAATAGACGGAGTAACACCTTGCGAGGTCACTCCCTCGCTGGCATTCACCGTCCCCGGGTACTTGGAAGACTCTATCGGGTACACTCCGGGCGTTAAACTTTCAGCACCCTCTATAGTCCAGAAATGGATATAGGCGCCTAACATATTCTCCGTGTCCGTAACCTGCAGAACAACAGAACCGCTCGCTATATTACTCATATCCGGCCGGAACGAAGTGAAAGTATGGTCGAAATCTTCCGACTGGGTGTCATACTCAAGATGCGCCTGAGTGGGATCCGGAGGGGCGGCTTGAGAACCGGAGAGGTGCCAGGTATTACCATCTTCATCCACAACGGTAGCTACAATCGTGTAGGACTCATCTTCCGCTACTGTCTTTTTGAACTCTAACGAAGTATAGTGTATATCGGGAGCATAATAGTAATACCCTACCGACTCAAAAGAGTCGTGGAGGTCACGCTCCGTGTAAGTCACTCCCGACTCGAGATCCTTCTTTCCGTCCTGCAGTTTAAAATTAAAGACAAAGGCGAAAGGCGGGTTCTCCGTCTCCAGAGCGTATTGGACGACTCCCAAGTCAAAGTCACTTTGGGTTGTAACGGTATCCGCAACAAATGTACCTCCCTTAGGCATTTCCGGAATAGCCGCCTCGTCGTACAGCAGGATCCATTCGTCTCCGTTCTGATCCTTTGCCTGCGCGTCAATACGTACCTTGCCCGCTTCATTTTTGGAGACTTTGAAGCTCGCTGCCGTAAAAAGGGAATAGCTGTAGGTACTTTGCTCCAACCAATAGGAATACTGGTTAAGGCCTTTCCCGAGCGTATAAGTCCTGCCGAACTCCACGTCCGTGGCACCGGCAGATATGCTATCGACAACAAAGACAAACATACGGGTCATGTCATCGTTCAGCAATTGATAAGTGATATTACTGCTTCCTACGGTCACTCTATACATCGGCACATGCACCTCAGTGGCAGCAGAAACAGACAGAGCGAATAAAACGCCCGCTAAAAGAGATAACATTTTCTTCATAATTAAAACATTTTAATCTATTTCGACTGCAAAGGTACAACATTTTTTTGAAATATACAAATTTTTAGAAAAAAAGCTGCCTCCGAAGTGACAGCTTCCAATATTGCATCTGAGGTACAATGGGGCAACATTAGAGGTACAATGGGGCAACATTGGAGGTACATCAGACCAATCACGTATCCTACCATACCTTATAATATACTATAGTATATTATTCCGTGATTTTGAGATTTTTTATTTGCATATTCAAAAAAAAAGTTGTAACTTTGCACGCAAATACAAAATCTCAAATCTCAAATGAAAAAACATTCTTTATTTATTTTATTTGCATTAGCGTGCGTGAGCGTATGTGCGCAGACGAATGGCACGCGCTACGTAGGCGGCGACATTTCCGTTCTGCCACTGTACGAGCAGCACAACTCGCCCTACAAAGACGTATCGGGCAAGAACATCAGCGACCTGGTGACATGGTTTGTAAACGATTGCGGATGGAACACCTTCCGCGTACGTATCTTCGTGAACCCTACCAAAAAAGACCAAGACGGTAGCACCAATCCCACCGTCTGCCAGGATTTGGAATACGTAACCAAACTCGGCAAACGTATCAAGGATGCCGGAGCGTATTTCATGTTGGATTTCCATTATTCCGACACCTGGGTGGACGCCACGCACATTCAGGCTCCCGCCGCATGGAAAGGCAAATCGGACGCCGAGATGGCAAAAGCCTTAGGCGAATACACCCACAACGTACTCACCACCCTTAACGAGGCTGGCGCTACACCGGACCTTGTGCAGGTTGGCAACGAGATTATGTATGGTTTATGCGGTATAAAAGTAAAGCCGTATGATGATAACAGCAGCAACTGGGACGGCTATTTAGGATTGCTGAAAGCCGGTTGCGACACCGTACGAAGCCTGTGTCCTGAGGCGAAGATTATCATCCACACCGACCGTCCCACCAACAACAGCCACAACGATTACTACTACAAGAAACTGATTGACGGAGGTGTTGATTTTGACGTCATCGGTCTGAGTTACTATCCTTTCTGGCACGGCTATCTCACCTATTCGCAGGTATCCTCCAAGACCGACAAGAACTACCTGAAATCCTCTCTGCTGCATTTAAAAAACAAGTTCCCGGACAAAGAGGTACAGATTGTAGAGACTGCCTATAATTTCCAGTACTGGCCTACAGAGGGCGTCAACACCGACACCCGGGACGTTTGGGCATGCTCGGTTGCAGGACAGTACAATTTCGTAAAAGATCTGGTAGATGCATTAAAGCCGCTTGAAAACGTCACAGGTATCTGCTACTGGTTCCCGGAAGAAGCCGGCAACGGCGATGACACCAACCTGAACACCTCCAAGGGCTCTGTTATCACCACGTGGCTCAACCGCGGGTTCTGGAACGAGAGCCCAACGCAGTCCGGTCACGCCATCAACAAAACCGCCTTGGTGAGTGGCACCAAGACGGCTGCTGATGTATGCGCTCCGTATTACATGAAGAATTTCTACAATGAGTCCACTGAAGCACTTGAGATCGCTAAGCCTGAGGCTCCACAGAGCCGGAAGATCCTTCGGGATGGACGGATTCTGATTGAGCGAGGAGGCTCTCTTTACGGTCTTGACGGTAGCCGGCAATAAGGAACATCGTCACCGCCAGGGCAAAATAGCCTGCGGTTAATCCCCACAAAGCAATATACTCGGTGCGCGTCGTCCAAAGCGACGCGCCCATGCTGTTTATATGGATGAAACCGTTGGACGCCCATGTGTAAGGAATGAGGTACGACACGTACCGCCAACCCACAGGAATCATCTCTTTGGGCCAGGAGATACCGGCAATGAAGAGGAAGATAAGCGAGGTAGTCGGTACCAGCATTACCAGACCGGACTCACGGTTACGGATGAAGAAACCTACGCATAGGGACATAAAAATCACCGCCAGAATAAACGGCACGTTGAACCGCAGTATATCCCCTATTGCGCCTATATGCGGCAGACCGAACAACCGCGGTAACAACCCTAACAGAATAGCTGCCAGTGCATAATAAATCAGGAAATACGCGCCACCACGGGCCAGAATTACACGGAAGGCCGAATAACCTCTTCTCCGCCCCGGAATACGGTAGATCTCCGTCTTCTCCTCCCGTATTGTACCCATCAGGAGGCAGATACTGAAAAACAGCGTCTGGTGAAGAATCATCACCAGTACAGCGGGAATCAAGAACGAGCCGTAACCGCCGGTTGGCGTGAAGAGTGCCGTCTCGGAATACGGTGCGTCCTGCACCAGCGACCATGCGAACTCCTTGTCCAGACCCATGTTTTCATAACGGTCAATCTGAATATTGCGCATAGCATCCAGCATGACCTGGTTGCAACTGAGATAGATACCTTTCATGTAGAGGAAGGACGACATATCGCAGTAGAGCGATATATGAGCCTTGCCTAAGGGGTCAGCCAGTTGTGCTGCGTAGTCCCGCGGGAAATAGATGATGCCGTGTACCTTCTGGTCACGCAGCAACCGCTCTGCCTCCGCCATGGAGGTACAGCTATAGGTCAGACGTACATCCGGCGTGGCGTTCCACCGGTGCAGGAACGCACGGCTCTCGGGCGAGTTGCTCAGATCCACTACCGCCACGGGAATATCCGAGATCTGCTCGTTCCAATACATGGATTTATACAGAAACGGATACGCCAGCGTGCCAAGCACAACGATAATCATCACTCCCCGGTCACGGAAAACACGACGTAACTCGTTCACAAAGATCCACCAGGTCTCTTGTACTCGCAGCCAATATTGATATAATATACGCGTCATGATTATTTAAGCGGATAATTCTGATATTTGAGTGCGCGGTGGAGTCGCGGGGCGACACACAACGCAGGGACAATAAACGCAGCCAATGCCAAGGCATGAGGCATACTGTTGATAGCCGGTGCCCCCATCAGCGCCTCGTTGACATAGATGAGATAGTAATGCCTGAGCGGCTCCAGGTTGCTCAGTGCTTTCACCATCGGCAGCATAGCCATATTCGGATAGGTAAAACCCGAGAGGGAGAAACCTAACATGGCGTACAGCGCTCCTACTGACAAAGCGTCACGCAGCGTAGGCAGACAGCCGATGAGCACAATCCCCATGATCTCCATCGCCATGATATACAGCAGCTGGCCGAACAGCAGCCGCGCATGGCTACCAAGAACAGGGAAATCAGCGATGTTGTAGAATAATATATGGCATACTATACCCAATGTCAGATAGATGACAGTATAAGGGATCAGTTTGCCTATCATCGCTATGGTATAGTTTCCTCCGGCCGTCTTGAGCCATTGGGTGGAAGTCTTGGTCTTGAGTTCGAAACCGATGGCAAAGACGGTCATCATCAGCGCTATCACGCCTAAGATACCCGGCAATACGGTACTCACCAGATAGATGGTATAGTTTCCCCACGGGTTGGTCAGCATATGCCCTTCTATAGCTACCGGTTGGATGCGGTTCATGATCACGTCATCCGTCATCCCTTTCTTCCGCAACACCTCGCGCTGGAATGCACCGGAAGCAAGGTTTGCCATCGTCAACATCTGCTTATACGAGGTGTTTCCGCCTACGGTATAGGCATTGGTGACATAGAAATCCAACTGCGGACGTTTGAAGGCTACCAGGTCCCGGTAGAACCCGTCCGGAATGACGAAGATACCGTATATATGTCCCTGCTGCATCGCTTCGCGCGCCTCAGGGTACGAGTTGGTAATAAGGATAATATCCACCGACGAGGTAGCCTGCATCTCATGGCACACACGGCGGGAGATGGTCGTCTGATCCAGATCCACTATCGCTACCGGCATCTTCTCCGCCGCTCCGCGAGCCATCAGAGTCATGAAAAAGAAGACAGCCACCAGCATAGCTCCTATCGTAGCGCCCAGATATAACGGTCGGGAGACAATTCGCCGCAACTCACGCAGCAAGACATGCCATATGTTAATGAGATTATTCATTTTACTACCAATGCAGTCATTCCGGGACGGAGCCCCTCAATCGGTGTCATAGGACGGCATTTGACATCAAACGTACGTACGTCATACCCGCCGTTCTGCTTGGTGGTACGCCAAGTGGCATAGGTGCCCATGGCTTTGATATGGGTCACTACAACAGGGTATGTATCCTCACCCAGCGCGGGAATCTTCACGTTCACCCGGCTTCCCTGGTTAAAACCGGAGAGCATATCTTCGCGCACTGCAAAAGTGAACCATACATCGTTCATATCCAGTACGGACATCACAGGACTGCCTTGTCCGACTAACTCGCCTACCTTCGGAAATATCTCGCTCACTTCGCCGTCACACGGGGAGAGCAGGTATCGCTCGGCCTCGGCAGCTGCCACCTCTTTGAGAATACCATCCACACGGGCCACTTGTGCCTCTGCGGCCGCCTTGTCCTCTGCACGCGCGCCCTTAAGAGCCATGTCATACTGGCTCTTGGCGGCTTTGACGGTTGCGGAAGCCGCTTTGTATTGCGCCTCCACTTCATCGCGTTTCTGAGCGGATACGACACCTTTATCATACAGCCGTTGCACGCGCTCGTAGCTCTTACGGTATATCTCCTCGCCGGCAAGTGCTTTCTGATACAGCTCGTACGCACCGGTGATCTGCTCTTGCTGCGCTCCGTTCTTTGCTTTCTGGTTCACAGCCTCGGCCATTTCACGGGCAGCTAAAGCCTGCTCTTTCTTGGCCTCCACCTCCGGCGAATAGATTACCACCAGGGTATCGCCTTTGTGTACCTGTTCGCCTTCTTCATAGAGGTACATCTCTACTCTACCCGGCACTTTCCCGGACACCCGGTACTCGGAGGCTTCCGCCTCACCTTGGATGAGTACTTCCTCCGGTTTGAGCGCTAATACGCCTATCAGCGCTACGATAATTACCACAGCCAGCAACGCTACGATACCGAGCAGCAGGCTTCCTTCTTGTTCTTTTTTCATATCTTGATTTCTTTATTGTCTTTATTTCGCATTCGCGACTTTCCTATATCAAAGGCTCCGCAGATATTTGCGCAGTTTGGTCTCCGTGGTCTTGGCTTCAGCTTCTGCGTCCACCAAATCGGTAGCGGCGGCCAGCCATGCTGTCTGCGCCTGCATCAGTTCGGAGGCGGTAATCATACCTGCATCGAACGATTCCTGCGCCATACGCAGTACCTCCGCAGCATTGTTCTGGTTGAGCCGTGCCAATGCGATCTTCTGCTGTGCCTCCATCAGTTTCTGATTGGCCTGGGTCGTCTGCAGAGTCAGTAACTCGCGTGTCTCTTCGGTCTTGAGAGTCGCAATATTCGCAGCATGTTTGGCAGCCTTGTAACGGAGTATATCATCCGCGTGGGCTATCGGCACATTTACTACCACGCCGGCAGAGAAGAACCCTTTGCCGTTCCAGTCGCTGCGGTAACCGTTCTCTACGTTGGGGTTTGTATAGACATAGTTGGCAGATGCAACAATATTGGGCTGCAAGCCGGCAGCAGCCAGTTTGGCAGTGCTCTTGGCTATTTTCTCCGTCTCCTCGACCAGCTGCATTTCGCTCCGCGCATCAACATACTGCTTGGCGTCGAAGGCTTCCGTAGAAAGTGTAGCGGTCTCCAGACCGTTGGCATCGAGAGTGAAGACCTCCGTCAAAGGCATTCCGCATACTTGTGCCAGCGCCATCCGGGAGAGCGTCAGACCGTTCTCCGCTTGCAGTTTCTTCACATCCGCCTCTCCTACTTTCGCTTTCACTTTCAGCAGGTCGGACTGCGTTGCCAACCCTTCGTTCACCGCCTCCTTCACATCACTCTCCAGTTGGTACAGCAGCGAGCGGTACTGCTCCGCCAGCGCTTTTTTCTGTTCTACGGCTACTACGCGCCAATACGCCTCATCTACGGCATAGACGATATCGTCATGCTTGGCAGCCGAACGGATGGCGGCTATCTTCTCCGCCGACTTGGCTATCTTGTACATCTGCGACAACCTGCCGCCTACATAGATCGGTTGGGTCACACCTACCTGAGCTACCACCACATGCTGCAAGTCCAGCGTCAAGGCGTTATATGCCTTCTCGTATGCGCCGGCAACAGTCTGACCGGTCTGGGTCTGTAATTGGGTCAACGGCTCCTGCAGCGGTGTTCCGGCCACATCCCGTATAAGCGTAGCCATCGCACTCGTCTCCGCCCACTCGAACGAAGCTCCGTCATCGCCTACCGTAGCGGTACCGAAAGGAAAAGCAAACTGATTGGATATCAGGTGGGCATTACGGCTGTTCCAGGCATAGCCGCCATTCGCACTGAAATGCGGGAACATAGCCGCCAATGCCGCCTGGCGGTTGTACTTGGCTACCAGTTTTGCCTCCTCTTGGCTTTTAGCCGAAGCGCTGTTGCTAAGCGCCATCTCACGGCAATCATGGAGAGTATAACGCAAAGTATCGCCGGCTGTTACGCCAAGCGACAACATACTCACTCCCCAGATTGCAAAAATCTTCTTCAACATTATATAATTAGATTAATACACTTATTGTTCTATTTTACCTCATGTGGTATAACAAAAAGTATGCCACACTGCCATTTTGGCAGGATAAAAAACAAAAAAGTGCCCTCATAACTTTTGCTCGAGAAAACTTCCTGAGAATAGGATTTGAGGCCTGCTTTTTCCTCTGTAATCCGGCCACCTCATCGCTACCATGTTTCCATGGGTCTCGGCGTAGAGTACCGGCACGCCATTAGTCAAGCATTTGCACTCGGTTAATTGTTATTTGTTGAGTTTTCCGGTTCCTATCAGTTATGAGGACACTCGTTTATATTAGCACTCTTAATTATTTCTATGCCATGCTACGGTGAGAACGATGCGGTGGGTATTTCTGTCCAAGAGATAAGCGTCCGCATTCTCATGTGCGTAGAGACGGGTTTGTTTTATATGATACTGATACGCCGCCTGGGCGATCAGATAGCGTCCCCTGTACCCTATGGCGCAGGAGATATAATGCTGGCGGTCGGGATAGGAGAAATATGCATCCCTGCGGACGAGCGACGGATCGATGGATACCGTCGGGTAAGACGTCCGGAAAGGGCTCTCGCAGGCATAGCCCGCGTTGATATACAGTCCCGGCACAGGCACCACTTCCACGCCCGCCCGCAACGAATGGACATCCGGCGTAGAGGATATGTGACGGTAGTTATACTGCATCGCAATCATCGCATAACGGCTAATCTGGAACGCCACGGAGGTGGAGAGTTGCAACGGCATATGGTGGTCCGGAGCCGAAGACCGCTGATCACGCATATAGTTCCAGCGGAGCGAATCCGTCTGCGCGTCAAAAGAGCCTGCGGTAGTCGTCGTCACCGAACCTACCGAAGGGGTCTGAAGACCGAAACCCAGCCTCAGCCAGGAGGCAGGACGCCAGATGACTCCCGTAGCCAGCGAACAGCCGGCGCCGTTCAGCAGAAGCGTAGTCTTATTGCGGTTGTAATAGCCGCTGCCAAACGTCTCTGTATAATCCGCCTCGGAAGACATAGAGAACGAATGGATATGCAATCCTATGCCCCAGTACCACCGGTCGGCGATATTCATAGCGTAGTCCAAAGCATACTCATTGACATAGCCGCCCTCTATCAGCCGCATCGCATTCGCCTCGCTGTACCTGTCCGCACAGAAAGGAATCCTCAGATCGCCGTCCGCAGCGATAAACAGCGCGCCGAGAGAAGGCTGGTGCTCCGCCGTGGCGCTGTAGTCCGCACGGAAACTGTGCAGACGGTGGTAGCTGAACATAAAATTATGGTATTGCACGCCTTGCCCTGCCGGATTGGCGGTAGGCAGAGAGAAGACGATAGACGACTGGGGTGCCATGATAAAACGGGCATAATCGAGCGTGAGCGTCACCTCCGCACGGCGGTAGATTCCCAGCCCCGCCACATTATCCGTCACCGATGATGGATCACCACCGATGGCACTCATCGCACCGCCCATACCTACGTACCGCGCCGTACCCATAAGCGTGCGTTCGGAGAGACGGGAGAAATCCTGCGCCTTCACGGGTGCAAGAACCGCTAATGCCATAAGACCGGCTGCCAGCAGTCTGCTAGACCGCCGTGCTGTAAGACTTCTATTGTTACCGGATTTTCTCATTGTCTGATACGGATGGTGACGGTGGTGTCTTGCACGTTGAGATACTCGATAGCCGGAGCACTCTGATTACTCTGATTACTCTGATTATTCCGAGTATAGTACGCATCATCCATCGGCGGCAGCTGTGCCGTCGAGCAGGCGGACAGACAGACCGCTGCGATACATACTATGAACAGAATTTTCTTCATCAGATCCTTCTGAAACCGATAATCTCGCGTACCTCTTCTATTGTTTTTTCCGCACGTGCGGAAGCTGCCTCGGCACCCTGACGCATAATCTTGTCCAGCAATGCGTCGTCCGATGAATAAGCGATAATCTTCTCGCGGATAGGCGTGAGGAGTTTGTTGGCATCCGCTGCCATCTGTTTCTTCATATCGCCGTAGCGGATCTCCATGCGGTTGTAGAGGTCATTATAATACTCCACAGCCTCAGCACCACAGAGCAACTCGCAAAGGGTGAAGAGGTTCTGGATGACCTCCGGCTTCTCCTGGTTGAGTTGGGTCGGTCCCTGGTCGGTCACGGCGCGCATGATCTTCTTAGTCACTGTCTTCTCATCGTCGCATAGATAGAGACAGTTGCCTTCCGACTTACCCATCTTGCCGCTTCCGTCCAGTCCCGGCACCTTGACCGCCTTGTCGGCGAAATAGAAAGACGCCGGCTCTTTGAAATACTCTACGTTATAGATACGATTGAACCGCCTTGCGAACAGGCGTGCCATCTCCATATTCTGCTCCTGATCTTTGCCTACCGGTACTTTGTCCGCCTTGTGCATCAATATATCCGCAGCCATAAGGCAAGGATAGGTCAGCAAACCGGCATTGACATTGTCGGGTTGTTTGCGCACTTTCTCCTTGAAGGATGTCACGCGCTCCAACTCGCCCAGGTAGGCATTCATATTGAGATACAGATAAAGCTCCAGCACCTGCTTCACATCGCTCTGCACGTAGATTGGAGCCTTCTCCGGATCAATGCCGCATGCGAGATACTCGCTGAGAATGGTCTTCACCGAACGGCGTATATTCTCCGGCGTAGGGTGCGTCGTAAGCGAATGCCAGTCGGCAATAAAGAACATACAGTCATACTCGTCCTGCATCTGCACAAAACTCTTCACTGCACCGAAATAATTACCCAGATGTAGATTACCCGTCGGACGTATACCGCTAATAACTCTTTCCATCAATCCAAATTTCATTTATCGTTAATCGTTCATTCGTTAAATCTCTATCGGCAGCTGACGGTAAATCGGCTGCGAGAGGGCGGTCAGCGTAGTGGTGTCCGCCACGCCCGGAATAGCCTGTATCTTCGTATTCAGCAGGTAGAGCAGATGCTCGTTGTCATGCGCATAGACCTTGGTCAGAATACCGAAAGCGCCTAACGTATAGTGTGCCTCCACGATCTCGGGTATCTCTTGCAGGGCAGCGATGACCTGGTTGTACATCGACGCCTTTTCCATGGTTATACCTATATACACGCAGAGCTGATAACCAAGCGATTTAGGTTGTACATGATAACTGGAGCCGGTGATGACGCCATTATCAAACATCTTCTGCACGCGTTGGTGAACCGCTGCGCGGCTCACGCCGCACTCCTCTGCTACGTCTTTGAAAGGGATGCGTGCGTTTTGAGTGATGATCTTCAGAATCTTACGGTCCAATTCATCAATCTTTTCCATAGGTTTGTGTAGTATTAAGAAAATTAGTATTTCGTTATTTTCAATGTTCCTTCGTTCGTTACCAGGACATACGCTCCGCCCGGCAGATACTCCACGGAGAAATACGTGGCGCTGGTACTTCCGAGACATACGCCGGAAAGGGAATACAAACGTACCGGTTTGGCGAGAGGGTTATAAACCGTTCTTCCGTCAAAACGCAAGTCTGGCTCCTGACGGGCAAGGGAGATAGATTGCGGCTCAACCTTGCCCTCGCCCTGGATAGCTTGCAAAGAGGACTCATAGTTGAGAATCAGGTTTGCCAGCGCATTGTTGAGTTCCGACGAGGCATCATCCGAAGCCGTAAATGTGAACGTCACATCGCCGTGCTGCATGCGTCCTGCGCCACCCTCGCCGGTAACGATCCTAGGTACATCCTCCGGCGCGTCTGGCGTAATCACAGGCATATGAGCCGCGTCTGTATCAAAATTATCATATATCGTGCCGCCCAGTTTGGCAACGACAGTAGCAGGCACCTGCTCCTCACGCGTTTTAGCCAGGTATGCATCGAAATGCACCGGAGCCTTGTCCGCATCGTAATAGACGAGCGTCTTGCTACCCTCAAAAATGTTATTGTACGCTTTGATAACACCGCCGTTCTCGCCGGAGAAAGTAGGAGACTCTTTCTCGTCCGTACCGTTCTTGGTGTCCGTGCCTTGCATGGAGATGAGCATCGGACGGGGGCAGTTGCGGAAATAGTTACCCTCCACAAATGCACTGCCGCCGTTGGTCATTCCCACGCCGTATTTGGCGATACCGTCATAATAATTATTGTATATATGCACGCTCATGCGCCGTATGCGCGGGTGGCGGGAGTCGGAATGGTCGAACCAATTATGGTGATAGGTGATATAGTTGGCACTCGTGTCCTGTTTCATACCGCACATCGTTGATTTGCCGGTATCGAAGAAATGGTTATAGGCTATCGTGACGTATTGGGAATTTCCCTTTACATCTATCGTTCCGTCGCCTTTCTTCTGGTCGCTGGCGGAACCCGGACGGCTGTAGAATCCGTCTATGTGGTGTACCCAGGCATGGCTGTTCTTCGTGTCCAGCGAGATACAGTCGTCCAAAGCGGTCATGACGGCAAAATTGCGCAACTCCAGACTCTCCGCCTGGCGCGCCAGAATACCGAATCCGCGAATCACGGCGTCTCTGCCCACACCCTCTACGGTGATATCCATCGGCACTCCTACTTTGCCTTTGATTTGGAGCCCTTCCTCGGTGCTGCCCATCGAATCCAGATGCTGCGCTTCAATGGTACCGAGCAGACGGATGGCTAACGGCTGCGCCGCAAAACCTTTCTCGTAGGCGGATATAATATGCTGCAAACCAACGCGATGACGGGTCTTTTTGTTCTTGTCAATGACAACATCCATCTCTACGGTCTTTGCGTTGCCGGCGTGGATGTACAGCACTTTCGCGCCGTCTTTCAGCGTGCCGTCGTTCTTATACGCTCCTACTCCCTGCGGATAACCGAAATGTGCGAAACCGCTACGGTCATGCGCTTTCACACTCAGCGCCTCTGTATATATAGGAGCAATGGCACAAGCAGACTCAGGTTCACAGGATACTTCTGCAAAAACGCCCATTTGGTAATTTCCCGGTTCCAGACCCAATGCATCCGCACGGAAATAGGTGCCGTAAGAGCGAATCAACTGATTATCCAACGTAGAACTTTTTTCTGTAGCCAGATTTTTCACTACTACGGTATAACCCGTTGCATACTCATAGGGCGTCCATTCAACAAATGCACTTTCATACCAACCGCCTGCTTGGGCGATCCGGAACTCCGCCTGCATACTCACAGACAGAAAACAGGAAAGAAACACTGTCAAAAGGAACCTTTTATACATTGTTGTCACGAATTTTTGTGCAAAGTTACTGCTTTTTTTGCATATATCCAAATTTTTTTGTACTTTTGCAGCAAATTTCGTAACAAAATGACACTTGAAGAATATATTTCCGAACATTCCACCCCGGAAAACGAAGCATTGGAAAGCATCGTTCGCGACACGCAGGTACATATTTTAAACCCGCATATGCTCAGCGGACACGTGCAGGGACGCGTGCTCGCGATGATCAGTCATATGATCCGCCCGAAAAGAATCTTGGAATTAGGTACCTTCACCGGCTACTCGGCACTATGCCTCGCGGAGGGTCTGACAGAGGGCGGAAAACTCGTCACCATCGAGCATAACGACGAACTGGAAGATACGATTCGGAAGAACCTCAGCCGCTCGCCGCTGAACTCCAAAATAGAACTCGTCATCGGCGATGCAAAGGAGATGCTTGAGCATCGCGCATCAATGCACGATCTGTTTGATTTAGTGTTTATTGACGCAGACAAACGGGAATACTGCGCCTACCTCGAAGCGGTCTATCCGTTGGTGCCGGAAGGAGGGTTTATCCTTGCCGACAACACCCTTTGGGACGGACATATCATCGACCCCGTGTACGACAAAGACAAACAGACAATCGGGCTGCGGGAGTTCAACGACAGGCTGGCACAAGACGAACGGTTTGAGCAAGTGATTCTGCCCTTACGGGACGGACTGACAATGATTCGAAAAATACGATAATCGGAGAAAAAACAAGAAAAATGGCATATACATTTGTATATGTCAATTTTTTTTTGTAATTTTGCGGCGCTTTTTGTGCGCAAGGCACGATTATTGGTAGGTTCATTTATTATAAAGTACACATACACATATGAAAAAAAGTTTTCTTTTCTTAGCGCTGGCAGCAGTATCGCTGGCCACCTATGCGCAGAGTGAGACGCTGATGACCATTAATGGCAAACCCGTCAGCGCCGAGGAGTTTCTCTACATCTATGAAAAAAACAACCAAGCCGGAGCACTCGATCCCAAAACCATGGACGAGTATCTGGATATGTTCATCAATTTCAAACTCAAAGTGACAGAAGCCGAGGCGCAGGGTATTGATACCACCGAGGCGTTCAAGAAAGAGCTGAAGGGCTACCGCGCGCAGGCTACGCCGAAATACATGCAAGACAATGCCGCAATGGACAGCCTCATCGAGATGAGCTGGCGCCATATGGCCAAGGACCGCCGTGCCGCTCACATTGCTATCCAGTGCCCGGCTTCCGCCAATGACTCGGTACAGGCAGAGGCACTGGCGAAGATTAACGAGGCCTATGAGCGCGTGACTGTGGGGAAAATGACAACGGAGAGGAAGAAAGTGAGAGGAAGATGGAAGGAGATAGAGAAACGCCTTCCGGCAGAAGCTTTTGATGTCGTTGCCCGCGAGCTGAGCACCGACCCGAATGTTGCACAGACCGGCGGCGAGTTGGGTTGGATCACCCCCTTCCGTTATGTCTATCCGCTGGAAGAGGCTGTCTATAACACCGAGCTCGGAAAGATCAGTGCGCCTTTCCGTACCCAATACGGATGGCACATCGTGCTGGTAGAGGAAGAGCGTAACCATCGCGAGGTCAAGGCCAGCCATATCATGAAGATGGTCCCGGCGGACAGCCTTAATGAGAGCAAGAAAGCGCTCATCGACTCCATCGCCAGAATCGCTACCAAGGACAACTTCGCCGAACTGGCGCAACGCGAGTCGGACGACCGTGGCAGCAGTGCCCGTGGAGGCGAACTGGGATGGTTCGGAAAAGGCATGATGGTCAAGGAGTTTGAAGAGACGGCATTCAATATGGCTGACGGCGAGATCAGTGCGCCTTTCCGTACGCAATACGGATGGCATATCATCCTCAAAGAGAGCGAGCGTGGCATCCAGCCGCTGGACAGCATGCGCACACAGATTGAGCGTCAAGTCAAACGCGACGAACGAGCCAAAGAGGCGGACAAGAGTTTTATTCGCAAGACCCGCGCCGAGTACAACCTGCCCGCTACCATGAGCGATGAGGAGGTAAGAACCTACGCGGACGAACATCTGGAGGAGAAATATACTGACCTCAAGAACCTCGTACAGGAATACCATGACGGTATTCTGCTCTTCGAGGTGTCGCTGCGTGAGGTTTGGGATAAAGCCGCGAAAGACACTGCCGGACTGGAAGCGTTCTTCAAAGCGCACAGAAAACAATACACCTGGGATAAGCCGCACTACAAAGGATACCTCATCCAGGCCAAAGACGCCAAGATCGCCAAAGCTGCACTCGCCATCGTGAAGAACGCACCGGCGGATTCCGTCAAGAGTTATATCGCCCACCGTATCAACCAGGACAGCCTGAACTACGTCAAAGTGCAGCAAGGTCTTTGGGAGCAGGGCAAGAACACCGCGGTGGACAAATACGGTCTGAAAATCAAAACGGCCGAGTTCACTCCGGGTGAGGAACTGCCGTACGTCGTATGCTACGGCAAGAAACTGAAAGCACCGGCTACATGGGACGACGAGAAAGGCAAAGTGACCACCGACTATCAGGATTATCTGGAAGCTGAGTGGATCAAAGCGCTGCGAGAGAAATATCCGGTGGTTTTGAACGAAGATGTCTGGTTGAAAATCAAGCACTGACAACATACTTATAAGGGTTAAGTAAGGGGTAAGTAAGGGTTAAGTAAGAGTTAAGTCGGACTCACACCGAAAAACGGAACACTTAATGAAAATACGACATACGCTCATAGTGGTTGGGATTCTGGCGGTATTGAATGCCGCCGCTTATCTGCTGCCTGTACGTTGGGATATGACCGACGACAGGCGCTACAGCCTCAGCGAAGCCTCCAAAACGCTGCTCCGTAATACGGATGCACCGGTCGGGGTAACGATCCTCTTGGAGGGCGAACTCAACAGCGGTTTCCGGCGGCTGAAAAAAGCCACGGAAGAGACACTTGCCGAAATGGCTGTCTACGCTGACATTAAGGACCTTAACGACCTTAAAGACCCTACAACCCTTAAAGACTCTTTGGGACTGCGCCCTATCGTCATCCACGAGCGGGAGCAGAACGGCAAAACCGCCCAGACCATGGTCTATCCATATGCCGTTATGACTTACAAAGGCAGAAAAGCCGTGGTCACGCTGCTGAAGAACACCAGAGGACTGAGCGGAGAGGAGAACCTGAATGCAAGCATCGAGCAGCTGGAGTTCGCTTTCATGGAAGCGCTGCATCTGCTGGTGCAGCGCGAGACGCCCAGGGTGGCTATCCTCGAAGGACACGGCGAACCGGACGAAGCGCATACATACGACCTGATGACTGCGCTGAGCAAGTATTTCCAGGTCGATAGAGGAAACCTGAAAGGGACGACAGATGCGCATATCCTGGACGGATACAAGGCGGTAATCATTGCAGCACCAAGGACGGCTTTCAGCGAACAGGAGCGGTTCATCATCGACCAATATATCATGCGCGGAGGTACGGTGCTATGGGCGATAGACGGCGTACGGTTCAGCGAGCAGGCGCTCCAGTCCGAAGGCTTCACTCCTGTCCTGCCCCTGGATTTGGGACTGACGGAGATGCTCTTCCGATATGGTGTACGCGTCAATCCGGCGCTGGTACAGGATATACAATGCCTGCCTATTCCGGTCAACGTAAGCAGTGACCCGCAACAGCCTAACCTGCAACCGGTGCCGTGGACCTTTGCGCCACTGCTGCTCACCAGCCAGGGATCGCCTATCACGAAGAACATAGGACAAGTGATGAGTACCTTTGTCAGCCCCATAGACGCAGTAGGCGGAGAGGACGGGATTGAGAAACGTGTGCTGCTCGCTACCAGCACCGCCAGCCGTCTCACAGCCACACCCGGAGAAGTGAACCTGAACGAACTCAACCCGGACAGAAACGCATTCAAATACCAATACGTACCGGTGGCGGTTTCGATGGAAGGAGTCTTCCACGGCGCTTTTGCCCACCGCATGGCTCCGGAAGGAATAACGAGCGCCGAACCTATCCGCAAACAGAGCGTGAAGACCCGGCAGGTTGTAATCGGCAGCGGGAGTGTGATTGTGAACGAACTGCAGAAAGGACAGGCCCTGCCGATGGGCTACGACCGTTACAGCGGTATGCAGTTCTCCAACCGCGATTTCATACTCAATGCCGTGCTGTGGCTCACCGACGAGGAAGGACTCATCTCGCTACGGGAGAAAAGCGTGGCGCTACGGCTGCTGAACGACAAGCGCGCACACGACGAGAGGGGGAAGATACAAGTGGTGAGCACAGTGAGTCCTATACTCGTCCTGGCCTTGATAGGCACTTTTGTATTGATAATCAGAAAGAGGAAATATGGGAAACAAACTATCATGTAAATTATGGGGACTCGTTGTCCTTTCTATCTTCGGTCTTCAACTCTCAACGGCACGGGCGCAGGAGTTGCTGGACTACCCCTTGGACACCGTCAATGGGGAAGAGGTGTACCGCTATTCTGTAGAGAAAAGTATCGGTCTATACCGTATCAGCGCTAATTTCAAAGTAACGCAAGCCGATATTATCCGCCTCAATCCGCAGATACAGGAGCATGGCGTCCGTTACGGCGAGACGCTGCTTATACCTACCCGCCGCGTACATATTCAGGAGAGCAAGCCGGTGGTTATTGAGACTACGGTGACGGAGACGCGCACACCGGTCATGCAGGCTATCGTAGAAGCACTTACCAAAGCAGGTTCCGCCGCAGACTCTGCCGTAGCAGAGGTGCGGGATACTACAGCAGCCGGACTGTCTGCCGACAGCACGGGAACAGTGGTGGAGATAGCGCTGATGCTGCCCTTCGAGAGCCATATGACCAAACGCAGCGCGAACGCGGACAGAATGATGGCGGTATATCAAGGTGCGCTGCTTGCGCTGAAAGATATGCAGAACGACAGCGTCCGTTACCGGCTGCGTGTGTATGACACGGAGCGGAGCGAACGGCGCATCAGCGCCCTCTGCGACAGTACGGAACTCGACCACGTACAGGGTATTATAGGCCCCGTCTATCCGATACAGATATCGAGGATGGCAGAGTGGTGCATGGCGCATAATGTAGCTATGATGCTGCCTTTCAGCAGCGAGAGTGAACTTACCATGCAACCCAATGTACTCCAGTTCAACTCCACC
This sequence comes from uncultured Bacteroidales bacterium, assembly GCA_902774995.1. GTDB lineage: Bacteria > Bacteroidota > Bacteroidia > Bacteroidales > Paludibacteraceae > Colicola. The sequence goes on from CACYKR010000012.1 coordinate 33,753, forward strand.
GACCGGCAGCAGGCGGACACACTCTGCCGGTGGATCATGGCGCGGGACAGTGCGCTGCATTGCATTACGGTAGAAGTACGCGAAGCGGATATGTCTGAGGCGATGCGGACGTTGCAAAGCCGTATGAAAACGAACGGTATCAGGACTACAGCAGTGGCATTGCGGGACTTGATGAACGACTCGGTGGCGTATGCCCTGGATAGCACAAAAGAGAATCTCTTTATCCTCCATAGCGACAAGATACAGCATATACGGATCCTGCTGCCCCATCTGGAAAAGATACAGGCCGACGGATACAGGATACGCATCGTAAGCCAGTACTCATGGCTCAAAGAGCAGATCGCTCTGCCGCAGGTCTATACCTCGATGTTCACCTCGGAGGCGGACCGCGAAGCGTACGAAGCGCAGTGGAAGACCTATTTCATCAACGAGCACGCAGGAGGGCTGCCGCGGTACGATCTCTTGGGATATGACCTCACACGCGCCATGATTGCATGGCTGCAAGGCAAACGGGAGAGCGAAGGACTGCAATCCGTCATACGATGGGAGCAGACGGGTGAAGGCAAAGGATGGCAAAACGCCAACCTGCAAATCATGGAAAGATAAGTGGACAACATGCGAATACAATACACCGCCATATTGCTGCTGATGTGTATCGCCGGCGCAACGGCACAGCCCAGACTGCTGATGCCGGAGCATTATATAGGCGTACACGGCGGAGTGAGCGCAAGCACGGTGAACTTCTCGCCGGCGGTGAATAATATGACGCCTATCACTCAGGCTGTTGTCTTGGGCGGCAACGGCGGATTGGTCTATCGCTATGCCGGTCATAAATACTGCGCTCTGCAGGTGGAGCTGAACTACCTGCACCGCGGATGGGCGGAGCGTAACGATACCATAGGCCGCTACAGCCGGCAGTTGCATTATTTGGAGATACCGTTGTTGATGCACCTCAATTTCGGAAGCAGAAACTGCAGGTGGTTCCTCAATGCCGGTCCCCAGATCGGCTATTGCCTCAAAGACGGTGGAAACCGGGGAACGGAAGTGAATGGCACAGGGCAGTCTGAATATGAGCCCGTCTCCAAACGCGTGGATTGGGGTATAGCGGCAGGAACGGGACTGTATTTCCTTACGCGCAACGCAGGTATATACCAGATAGAGGTGCGCTTCGACTACTCCTTCGGAGGTATATTCGGTACCAATGTGGAGGACCATTTCAGTGCTGCCAGTCCCATGGACCTAAGTCTGAATGTAGGATGGCTGTGGCCGGTAAAGAAAAAGACTAAATCAAAACAATAGATATGAAAACAAATTATGAAGTACGGTACGCGTCAAACCCTATTGACGCAAAGAGCTATGACACCGCACGGCTTCGCAAGGATTTCCTCATTGAGAACGTGTTTGTCAAGAACGAAGTGAACATGGTCTATTCGATGTACGACCGCATGATTGTCGGCGGCGCAATGCCGGTAGGCGAGACGCTGTTGCTTGAGGCTATCGATCCGCTGAAAGCACCGTATTTCCTCACCCGCCGTGAGATGGGTATATTCAATGTAGGCGGAAAAGGACGCGTGATAGCAGGCGACGAGGTATTTGAACTCGACTACAAAGAGGCGCTTTATCTCGGACGCGGCGACCGCGAGGTGAAGTTCGAGAGTCTGGATGCCAACCGCCCTGCCCTCTTCTATTTCAACTCCACCACCGCCCACTGCGCTTATCCGAATAAGAAAGTGACGAAAGCCGACGCCGTAGTAGCGCACATGGGAACATTGGAAACAAGCAACGAGCGCGACATCAACAAGATGCTTGTCAACCAGGTTCTGCCTACCTGCCAACTCCAGATGGGCATGACCGAACTGGCTCCGGGAAGCGTATGGAACACCATGCCGGCACACGTACACAGCCGCCGGATGGAGGCGTATTTCTATTTCGAGGTGCCCGAAGAGCAGGCCGTTTGCCATTTCATGGGTGAGGTAGAAGAAACCCGCCATATCTGGATGAAAGGCAATCAGGCGGTTCTCAGCCCCGAATGGTCTATCCATAGTGCAGCTGCTACCCATAACTATACCTTTATCTGGGGTATGGGCGGCGAAAACCTCGACTACGGAGACCAGGACTTCAGCAAGATAACCGATCTCAAATAAAATATGACGTATCTGATTATTCGTTTTGCGACATTGGGAAACGTAGCTATGACCGTTCCGGTTCTGGCTTCCGTCAGCCGTCGCTATCCGGATGATCAGTTTATAGTGGCGGGCAAGAAGAAACTGGGGGCGATGTTCGGGGGAATGCCCAATGTCCGTTTTCACGAGGTGGACAACCGGCTGGACTGGAAAGGTGTGATAGCACTCTGGAAAGAACTGCGGAACGAAGTAGATGCAGTCATTGACCTGCAGAACGTACTTCGCTCACGGATGTTAGGCGTATTGATGCGCATGAGCGGGAAGACCGTGACGCACGTGCACTACGGCCGGCTGCGCAAACATTTGATTACGGTCTGGGGCATCGGACGAAAACAGTTGCCCAGCGAGTTTGAGCGCTACCGCGACGCCTTCCGCCGCGCGGGACTGGAGAGCGACACCGGCTTTACAGCCATTCCCGTAAACAAACCTGCGGCAAAGAAAGTGAGAGAACTGTTCGGCGCTAAAGAAGGACGGTGGATCGGTATTGCTCCGTTTGCCAAGAGGCGGTCTAACATGCTGCCCTACCGCGTCACCAAAGAGATTATTGAGCACTTGAGCAGAGACGGACATACGCGGATCTTCCTCTTCGGAGCAGGCAGAATCGAGTGTGAGATGCTGCGGCAATGGGCTACCGTCTTTCCAAGGACAACAAGTGTAGCCGGACAGTTGCAGTTGGCTCAAGAGCTGGAGCTGATGCGCCATCTGGACGCAATGATATGTATGGACAGCGCAAACCAGCATCTGTCCAGCCTGGTAGGCATACGCGCGATAAGCGTCTGGTGCGCCACCCATCCGATAATCGGGTTTATGGGATGGAAACAAAGACCGGAAGATATCATCCAGCGCAACGACCTCAGATGCCGCCCCTGCGCCTGTCATGGTGCGAACCACTGCCGGTACGGCAACTACGCCTGCCGGGAAATAGAAGCAGAAAAAATAATACAACAGATATGAGTAAGATTATTTCATTAGCAAACCAAAAAGGCGGTGTAGGCAAGACCACTACGTCTATCAACCTCTCCGCCGCGCTGGCTATGCAAGGCAAGCGCGTGCTGCTCATTGACGCGGACCCGCAAGCGAACACCTCGTCGGGTCTGGGCGTGGAGATACAGAAACTGGACAACACCATCTATGAGTGTCTGGTAAACGGGATTGACCCGCATACTGCAATAGTGGAGACAGGTACAAAGAACCTCTCTCTCATCCCAAGCCATATAGATTTGGTAGGCGCAGAGATTGAGATGCTGAATATGGAGCATCGTTGAGATGCTGAATATGGAGCATCGCGAACTGCTGCTGAAAAACATGTTGGCAAAAGTGAAGGACGAGTACGACTACATCCTCATTGACTGCAGCCCGTCGCTGGGGCTCATTACCGTCAATGCCCTCACCGCAAGCGACAGCGTCATTATCCCTGTACAATGTGAGTTCTTTGCGCTGGAGGGAATCGCCAAACTGCTGAATACAATCAAGATTATCAAATCGAAACTCAACCCGGGTCTGAAGGTCGAGGGTTTCCTCCTGACGATGTTTGACAACCGTCTGAGACTGAGTAATCAGGTATATGAGGAAGTGAAACGCCATTTCGGCGATCTGGTGTTCAATACCGTCATTGCCCGCAACGTGCGGTTGAGCGAGGCTCCTTCGCATGGTATGTCCGTACTGGATTATGACCCGGCGTCGAAAGGCGCACAGAATTATACCGCATTAGCTAAAGAACTTATTGCACGAAACAAATGAAAAAGATGACAGGCCTTGGGCGCGGATTGGACGCCCTCATTGACACCAGCCACGTGGACACCAATGGTGGCAGTTCGATATCGGAGATTGAGTTGGACAAGATTATTGCCAACCCTGACCAGCCCCGCCGCACGTTTGATGAAGAAGCGCTGGAAGAACTGGCGGACTCCATCCGCGAGCACGGTGTGATTTCCCCAATTACACTGCGCGACAATGGAGACGGTACGTATATGATCATCGCCGGTGAACGCCGTTTCAGAGCCAGCAAGAGAGCCGGACTGGAACGCATACCTGCTTATATCCGTACGGCGAAGGACGAACAGGTCATGGAATGGGCGCTCATTGAGAATATTCAGCGCGAGGACTTGGATGCAATCGAGATTGCGCTGGCATACCAGCGGCTCATGGATGACTACAACCTGACGCAGGAGCGTATGTCGGAGCGCGTAGGAAAGAAACGCGCCACGGTAGCCAATTACCTCCGTCTCCTCAAATTGCCGGCGGAGATACAGGTGGGCATCAAAGAGAAGAAAATCGACATGGGTCATGCGCGTGCTATCTTGGCTACTCCTTCCGCCGAACGCCAGTTGGCGTTGTACCAGCGGATCCTGAAAGAAGGCTTGTCGGTGCGTAAGGTGGAAGCGCTGGCACAGGAGGACAAGAGCGAGAGCAAGAAAAGCAAAGAGAAAACCGCCAATCCGTACGAGGCGTTGCAACAGGAACTGAGCGAACGTACCGGATGGAAAATAAAGATACAGGACGGCAAAGTGATCATCGCCTATACCGATGAAGAGGAGCTGAACCAAATAGCGGACAGATTACGTTGAAACGCTTCCTGATCATATTATTGCTGGGGATTCCTGTGTCGCTCCGTGCGCAGCAGGACACCATTTACTACCAACCCGACACAACCACGGCTGAGGAGAAATACAAGTATTACATTGACCTCACCAAAAAGCCGGATGCCAACAGGGCGGTGTGGCTTGGGGCTATCCTGCCCGGAGCCGGACAGATATACAACAAGTCCTATTGGAAACTGCCGATTGTTTATGGCGCTTTCATGGGATGCGGCTATGCCATCACCCGGAACCAGAACCGCTATAGCAGCTACAAAACCGCATACAAGGATCTGTATCTGGATAATGCGAACGGTACGGTGAGCGAAGACGGCAGCAAGAGTTATATCGCCGTCTTGCCGGAAGGATATACGCTGGAGCGGGTCGGGGGAGCAGGTACATGGCTAAACACGCTCAAAAACCAGCAGAATATCTACCGCCGGTACAGAGACTATTCCATCCTGGCTACTGTCATTGTTTACGCTCTGACGCTGATTGACGCCTATGTAGATGCACAGCTCTTTGACTACGACATTTCCCCGGATTTGTCCATAAATGTGGAGCCGCAGATATATATGGATCCCCGCCACCAGCAAAGTACAGAACTGAAATTAGCTATACAATTTTGAAAAAGATATTTTTTATTATTCTTGGTTGCGCAGCATGGATGACTATGCCGGCGCAAGAACCGGATACCATCCCGGCTCCTACAGCAGAGGATACTATCACCGTGAACAGCCTGCGGCAGGACAGCATTGCCTTGGATAGTCTGGCTATGGACAGTTTGGCTATGGAGGCTTTTGACAGCCTCATTATAGCGGAGGACTCCGTTGTTTCCGCCCTGCCGTATTACACAGGATGGAACGAAGAGGAAGTGAACGATATCGAGATGCGGACGTTGGACTGGTGTCTGCAATGGATAGACACTACCGACTGCATCGCCGTGCACGACACCACTACCCTGCCCGACTCGGTTTATAAAGCGCGGCTGCAGGCATTGCCTTGCATAATAGAATTGCCGTACAACGAGCGCGTGCGCGCATTTATAATAAGGTACGTGAAGCGCAACCCCAAGCAGGTGGCGCGACTGATGCGCATGGGCGAATACTACTTCCCGATGTTTGAGGAAGTGTTGGGCAAATATCAACTACCGTATGAATTGAAATACCTGCCTGTGATAGAGTCCGCGCTCAACCCGATGGCTCGTTCACACATGGGAGCTGCGGGGCTTTGGCAGTTCATGCCCGGTACGGGCAAACTCTACGGTTTGGAGATCAACTCGCTGGTAGATGAGCGTATGGATCCGATTCGCTCCACCGAGGCTGCTTGCCGGTTTCTGAGTAATATGTATGCTGTCTTCAAAGACTGGAATCTGGTAATTGCTGCCTATAACTGCGGCGGAGGAAACGTAAACAAAGCTATCCGCCGGGCCGGAGGAAAAAGGGATTTCTGGTCCATTTATCCATACCTCCCGCGAGAGACAAGAAACTACGTACCTATCTTCATTGCCGCCAACTACGCTATGAACTACGGCAATGAGCATGGTATTTGCAAAGCGCCGGTGGAGAAAGCGATGATAACCGACACTATTCGTACGACACAACGGATGCACCTGCAGCAAGTAAGCGATAACTTAGGTATCGGAATGGCTGAGCTAAGACGGCTCAACCCGCAGTATTCCAGAGACATACTGCCCGGAGGAAGCGCATATACACTGTGTCTGCCGGCAGAGAAAGTAGGTATGTATATCGACCTGCAAGACGCTATTCTCTCGTACAAAGCCGACAGCCTGATTAATAACCGCCGCGCCGAGATAGACTTAGCAAAAGTCACCGGTCTCAATGGAGGCTACCGGTTGAACGGCATAACGTATTACAAGATTAAACGAGGAGATACCTTAGGCGGGATTGCCAAGAAATTCCATTGCTCTGTTAAACAACTCAAACAATGGAACGGTCTGAAAAACGATAATATCCGCGAAGGCAAGAAACTGAAGATCTGCAAATAAGGTATTCTACTGCATATGGCCACTGACGAAAAGATATATTTCTCGCTGCGCGAGACGGAGCAAGAGACAGGTGTCCCTGCCTCCACCTTGCGGTATTGGGAGAAGCAGTTTGAGGAACTGAACCCGCGCAAGGACGGTCATGGAAACCGCTATTACACGCGGGAAGACAAGGAGGTTATCAAACGGATCCGGTATATCCGCGATGAACTGAAGATCACGCGCATCGAAGCCATCCGCAAGGAGCTGCGCAACAACGGCAAGCACTCCGATGAACGCCAAGCAGCGTTAGAAATTCTCTTACGCGTCAAAGACGAATTATGTGAAATACGCAAAATAATCAAACACGATGACTGATTGGAGTAAAATGACCGACAATTTGCTGCGATCGCAAGCTACTATATACCAACTCATCCGCTATGGTTTTGTAGGCGGAGTGGCATTTATAGCAGACTATGGTTCGTTATATGCCCTGACAGAATGGTGCGGGGTGCAATATTTAGTATCCGCGGCCATGGCTTTCATTATCGGTTTGACAGTCAATTATGTGTTAAGCAACTTAATCGTCTTCTCTACACACCGTTTACCCAACCGATGGCTGGAGTTTGCGATCTTCGCATTAATCGGAGTGGTTGGCTTGGGACTCAATGAAGCGATTATGTACGGTTGCTGCGAATGGGCAGGACTGCATTATATGATAGCCAAACTGATCTCTACCGTATTGGTATTCTTCTGGAATTTCTTTATACGTAAAATTACACTATTCTATAAACAACCCAAATAATGAAAACAGCACTTATTATCGGTGCCGGTCCGGCAGGTCTGACTGCAGCCACCGAGCTCCTGAAGCGTACAGATATTCACCCTGTCGTATTGGAGTCCACCCGTCAAATCGGCGGAATCTCTCAGACCGTCCAGTACCATGGCAACCGGATGGACATAGGCGGTCACCGGTTCTTCTCCAAGAATGAGCGTGTGACAGCATGGTGGGAGGAGTTAATGCCCATGCAAGGCGCTCCTGCGCTGGATGATCGGTTGCTCGACAAGCACAAACCCATGGCGGAAGGCGGACCGGATCCCGAGAAGACAGACTGCGTGATGCTGAACAGAGAGCGTGTATCCCGCATCTTCTTTCTCCGTAAATTCTTTGACTATCCTATATCCCTCAAATGGGCAACCTTTGCAGGAATGGGTCTGAAGAACACTTTTAGGGCAGGTTGTGGCTATCTGCAGGCCCTCATAAAGAAACTGCCGGAGACGTCCTTGGAGAATTTCTACATCAACCGGTTCGGACGTCCTTTATATGAGATGTTCTTTGAGGACTATACCACCAAAGTTTGGGGTGTTCATCCGTCAGAGATAGGCGCCGACTGGGGTTCGCAGCGTGTTAAGGGATTATCGATTTTTGCGCTGCTTAAAGATGTGTTCATGCGGCCATTCCGACAGGCGGACAGCGGGCAAAAGAATGTAGAGACCTCGTTGATAGAGCAATTTGTGTATCCTAAGTACGGTCCCGGACAGTTATGGACCTTGGCAGCAGAGCGTGTGCAACAAATGGGAGGTGAGGTTCTGATGGAGCACGAGGTAGTGGGTCTCACCGTTAAAAACCACCAAATCGTTTCCGTCGAAGTACAAACACCCCAAGGGAAACGTACCATCCCCTGCGATTACTGTTTCTCGTCCATGCCTATCCGCGATTTGGTAGCTTCGCTAAAGGGGATAGATATTCCTGCGGAAGTAGCGGAAACCGCAGCAGGGCTACCCTACCGTGATTTTATCACCGTAGGAGTGCTTGCCAAGAAACTGAAGATTGTGAACGGCACCCACATCCGCACATGGCAGAACCGAGTGCCTGACACATGGATTTACGTACAAGAGAGAGACGTCAAAGTAGGACGGTTGCAGATATTCAACAACTGGTCTCCGTATATGGTGAAAGACTACCGCAATACCGTCTTTGTAGGTATGGAGTATTTCTGCAACGAAGGAGATGAGTTATGGCAGATGTCCGAGCAAGATTTTATCCGGATGGCCGTTCAGGAACTGGTCAAAATAGATGTCGTGGCTCCCGAAGATGTACTGGATACCACGCAGGTCAAGATCCGCAAAGCCTATCCGGCATATTTCGGAACCTACAAACAGCTACCCGTAGTACGGGAGTTTCTGGACTCGATTGGCAATCTATGGTGTATCGGACGCAATGGCCAGCACCGCTATAACAATATGGATCACTCTATGCTGACGGCGATGGAAGCAGTGGATAATATTGCCGCCGGAAAAGAGGATAAGCAAAATGTATGGAACGTAAATACAGAAACAGCGTATCATGAAGAAAAAAACAAGCCCCAATAACACAGAACACAACAGCGATAATTATTGGACATTCCTTTTTCAGAAAGCCCAACTGACAGACTGGATAACCGTCTTGGTATCCTGCCTCGTCGGCTATGTATTCATTCGTCTATGCTATCCGATGCCTGCGACTTTTCCCGACGCCTTCAGTTATGTCGCTGCAGCGCAGACAGACCAATTCAGCATCTATCGCCCGTTCGGCTATTCTGCTTTTCTGCAAATCATACATGCCTTGTCAAGCAGCATTCATGCGGTAATAATAGCGCAGTTTATACTCTATGCGCTCTCGATAGGGCTGTTTATGATGGCTCTGAAGCGGTACTACCCTATTCACCGTACCTGGCTCCGATTGACGATAGAGGTGCTCGTCACGCTGGCTCCCGTATGCATCTATATGCTCAATGCGCTGATGTCAGATGCCCTGTTCTGCAGCCTGATACTCATTATGTTAGCCATGCTCCTGGTAGTCATATACGACCATTCATGGCTTGCTGCAGGGATTTACCTTGGTACTTTCTTCGGATGTTTATTCGTTCGCTACTCCGCGATGTTCTTCCCCATAGCCATCATTCCTATCCTTGCAGTGGCAGGCAAACCGGTGCAACGGTTAGTGACAATCGGGATGACGTGTCTTTTGTTCGGGGTATTCTATCAGAATATCACACGGAACATGAAAGAAACGATTCACCATGCCCAGTTCTCAACGGGATTTGACGGATGGCAGTTAGCCAATAACGGCTTGCATGTATTGCCGTTCATCGAAGACGGACAGCAACCGGACAATAAGCGTTTGAGGGAATTTCATCAGATCATGCAATACCAGTTCAAAGACATGATCACAGAGAAAACAGACAGCGGAAGGATTGCCACTGCGGCCTTTCTATGGGACAAAGAGGGTCCGCTCAAGCAATACCTGTTCTACTACATGCAAACGACAAGAACTCCTTACCCGATAGCATGGGCGAGATTAGGCGGAGGTCTATATGCCGATTACGGAAAATGGCTAATCATGCATTATCCGATGCAGTTCTGGAAACACTACCTGGCACCCAACTGCAAAGATGTATTCTACACAACCCATCTGGAGATGGTCGGCAGATATACTGAGATACCTATCGGGCAAAAGGAAATGGCTACATGGTATAACATGGATACCACGCAAGCGCACCCTGCCAATTACCTGTTCTATGAGAAGCATTTGAAGGCAGTATTACCGGTGATAGAGTTGCTGACATGGCTATTGTTTATAGGAGCGTTTGTCATCATTATTATCAACCGGCGGAACATGCTGGCTTCCCGTTCCCGGAAAATAGCTTTTGCCATGCTCTTTGTGTTCGGATTTATCTACTACGGTACAACCACTTTTGCCTCTCCGATATCAATACGCTATTGGATGCCTATGCATGCGCTGAAGTTAGCGTTCGTATGGATGCTGCTCAGCCAATGGTCCTATAATAAGAAAAATCAACAAGCAATATGAAGATAGATTGGAAGAAAATCGCCCCTTATTTGGTGGCTATCGTGGTATTTATAGGATTTGCAGTGTTGTACTGCAGTCCGCTATTGGATGGCAAAGTGCTGCATGCCGGGGATACATTGAATTGGCAAGGAGCAGCACATCAAACGCAAGAGTACCGCGCACAGACAGGAGAGTCGTGCTGGTGGACTGGGGCTATGTTTGGAGGTATGCCTAATTACCAGATTGATGCACATATACCCTCGCATAAAGTATCTCATGGTTGGATAAGTAATATTCTCCATCTTGGATTAGGCGAAACGATGGGCATACTTGTCGGATATTTTATAGGCTTTTATATTCTATTGCTGTGCTTTGGTATAGGTCCATGGCTTAGCATTGCCGGTGCTTTAGCAATGGGAATGAGTTCGTATTTATTCATCATTATACCGGCAGGCCATGTAACGAAAGCAATTGCATTAGGTTTCTTACCCGCCATGATAGGCGGCGTACACCTTATTTTCCAAAAACGCTATTGGTTAGGAATCCCTATCCTGCTTCTCTTTGGAACCACCAGTATTGTCCGCCATCCACAAATGACCTACTATATAGCCATGCTCATTGGCGTTATGGTTATTGCGGAATTGGCAGTACTATCTATGAAAAAAGACTGGAAGACAATAGGTCTCAGTTTGGCGATATGCATCGGATGTCTTGTCTTGATTATTGGCACAAAGGCATGCTATTTAGCCCTTAACAGTGAATACCTCAAGGAAACCATGCGCGGCGGGCATAGTGAACTGACAAAACAATCGCAAGACAAGCCGGCGGAAGGATTGGATATCAAATATGCTACCGATTGGAGTTATGGAAAAGGCGAGACGATGACACTTCTTATCCCCAACTGGGAAGGCGGCGCGAGCGGATACAACGTGGGCAAGGACTCCGAGTTATGCAAAGCCATGCGCAGCAAGGGTGTACCCAAACGCGAAGCGGAGCAATTCTGCAAAAGTGCTCCAACCTACCACGGAGAGAAGATGTTTACCAGCGGAGCGGTATATGTCGGAGCGATCGTATGTTTCCTATTCCTTTTAGGATTGCTAATTGTTCCGGGACCATACAAATGGGCATTGCTATTTGCTTCACTCATGTCTATTTTCTTGGCATGGGGAAGGAATATGATGTGGTTGACAGAGTTGTTCTTCAATTATTTCCCGATGTACAATAAGTTCCGCGCAGTGGAGTCTATTCTTGTGGTAGCAGAAATCACGATGCCTTTGCTCGGATTCTTAGGACTACAGCAGATCATAGAGGGTAAAGTAGCATGGAAGAAACTACGTACAGACTTGTTTATCGCAGGTGGTATTACGGCAGGTATTTGTCTTTTTGCAGCCCTCTTTGCCGGCAGTTTCGATATGACCAGCAGTTACGATGCGCAATGGAAGGGCCAAGTGCCGCAGTGGCTGTATGACGCGATCCTTGATCAACGCGCCGCTATGGCGAAAGCCGATGCATGGAGAAGTCTGCTGTTTGTTATCCTCGGCTTCGCGCTCACTTTCTGGTATGCATGGCAGAAACAGAAAGCAGACAAAACCGCCTATGCGTATGTGTTATACGCAGGTATGGCAGTGCTGGTACTGGCAGACATGATTCCTGTGAACAAACGGTTCTTCAATGACGACAACTTCGTGAAGCAAAAAGATAACGAAGCATACTTCAAGATACAGCCTTGGGAAGAACAGATTTTGCAGGACGAAAGTTTGGACTACCGCGTGCTGAACCTGAATACCAATACTTTCAACGACTCGCGTACGAGTTACCGTCTCAAATCTATCGGCGGTTATCATGCAGCCAAACTGCGCCGGTATCAGGATCTGATAGACGAACATATCAGCAAAATGAGCTGGAGCGTGCTTAACATGTTGAATACAAAATATATCATCACGCAAAGAGGTGTTTATCCCAATCCCGATGCAATGGGCAATGCATGGTTTGTAGAAAATGTGCAGTTCGTACCGACGCCGGACGACGAGAGCGCCGCACTGAATACCTTGGATCTCCATAGAACGGCCGTAGCAGATGAGAAATTCCGCGAGGTGCTCAGTTGCGAGGCCGTGCCAAACACATCAGACGAGATCATTATGACCCGCTACACTCCCAATACGCTGGAATACCATACCGCAACGGCAAACGACCGCGTAGCGGTATTCTCGGAGATCTATTATCCGTACGGGTGGCATCTCTATGTGGACGGGAAAGAGGTTGCTCTCGGTCGCGTCAACTATGTTCTGCGCGCGGCAATTATTCCTGCCGGAGAACACCAGCTGACCATGACCTTCTCTCCTGACGCTCTGGCATGGGACAAATTAGGACTCACACTCGTGATCCTGTCTATTCTCATCTCTATAGGGTGTCTCGGATTCAGCTTACAACGTTATTTCGCTTCGCGTAAAAACGCAGTAGCGGAATAGCCAACGAAGGACAATAATGACAGATGAACAGCAGGGCTCGAATAGCTTTGCTGTTTTTCACATATCTGTTCTGCCTGTAGTCCGGTACTTCCGTCAACAGCGCCTGGTAAATTTCAGCAAACACTTCTCTCTTGGGTTCCAGCGCGTTAATCGTATAGTTGACCAAAGAGGAAAGATAACCTTTTTTGATATACAAGAAATCTATCTCCGGTTGCAGTTCCTCATACACGCCTTGCGCCTTGGCATAAGCCATCAGTTTGGAGAATACCGCCAAGCGTTTCTTGTATTTGACACTGTCTTTCGTTGTAGTAACCGAACCGGGGCGAATAAGATAGTGGTAGAACGGAGCGTCCACGCGCGCAACAGAAGAAGCGGTCATCAATGCACATGCCAAGAAGAAGCTATCGTCCGCGCTCCGGTCTTCGGGATAGCGGATAGAATGTTTCTCTACAAACTCGCGTTTATAGATAAATGTCCAGAAATAACTTACGTAATGCGTGAGAAAGAAAGCACGTTTCTCATACGAAAAGGCACCTTCCTCTATTTCCGGATTAGTCAAGATTTGTGAAGGAGTCCCGTCTAAGTAGTCTTTCGAAGCCTGGCATATACATAAGTCTGCATTCCCTTTCTCTTTAGACCGATCATATAAACGCTCAAACATATCCGGTTCCACCCAGTCGTCCGAGTCCACGAAAGCGATGTACTCACCTTTTGCCTCCGGAATTGCAAAATTACGTGCCATTCCTGCTCCTAAATTATGCTCTGGCGTAAGGATGCGGAATTGCTTCTCACGCGGATGCCCGGCTATTGTTTGTTTCAAGAGTTCGATACTATTATCGGGTCCGTGATCATCCACAAAAAGGAACTCCATCTCCTGCAAAGTTTGGTTCAGCAAACTCTGCGTACATTTAACGATGTACTCTGCTACACCGTAAACCGGTAAAATAACTGATACTTTAATCATAGTGATTCCAAAAGTGTTTTCCATTGAGCGGCAACATTTTCACGCGAGAAACGTTGCACATCTTTTATTGCGTTCTGCGCGAGCGTGTTGCGCAGCTGGTCATTATTCATCAACTCCTTTAATTGCGCGGCATATGCATCTATATCGCCTTCCGGAATGATGTAACCATTTCTGCCGGACTGGATAATATCATGCACAGCGCTGTAGCTATCAAAGGCGATAGGTACACATCCGCAAGGCATCGCTTCCATAAGCGTCATGGGCCATCCTTCGAAAGCAGATGTCATAATAAAGATAGATGCCTCTTGATAATATCGCAAAGGATCTTGCTGCCCCATAAAAGACAAATCTTTCAGTTCCCATTTCTCCGCCAATTGCTTGTAATAGTGCAAATCTTCCCCATCCCCTATTATTTTCAATTGCCAGTTCTCATGCTGAATCTTTTTCCAAACTCGCAGTGCTATTTTGACTCGTTTTTGCCTTTCATCCATTCTTGCCACTAATAAAATTGTCTTTTTCTTCTTTTCTTTCCATTCTTCATCAATATCGTAAGACAAAATATTAGGGATAGCATCATAATGGTCTAAACTACCATTTACAAATTGGTCGTATTGGGCAATAAAGCCCTTTGATAGCATTACCATTTTATCTGCTGTTTCATATGCCAGCCTATATTTAGGGGCTATAGACCTTTTTACAAAAGACGGTAAGACTTCATTTGCCGTTTGTAAAATCAGTTGCCGCAAGGAGTTTGTTTTGTTTTTGCCGTATATGAGTCTATGCAATAGTGTTGCAACATCCATTCTCACTAATTCAAAACCGGGCATATTATGAAATACGAATAATAAAGTAGGGCGATGCCTGGAATTATTACATGCATCCTTCAGCATCGGCATTATAGCATTCACCCTTCCATCTGCACCTTGCGCTATAATGATCTGAATTTCATGTGCTTCTATTATTTGGGAAATAGTTTCTACAGGGGTCTCTGTAGGCAGCAGATATTTATTGAGAAAAACATCATTTGTTGTTTTGTTCAAATGATTCTCTTGCGTGAATAGAGAATAGCATTTCCAATGATACAATTGGGTAAAAGCGCCTGCTAATACATATGTAATACGCTCTATTCCCCCGATTAAGGGATAGACGTTTTTATTTGTCACAAAGAGAATATTCATTGTTCGTCTAAAAAGGTTATTTTAGCCAAGTGTGTTACCCTTTTATCCTCAGGCGGTATTTGCATGTAGTCGCCGTAATTCGTTGTTAGGAATTTATCCGGATTGGCAGGGCTTGCAAATGCTTCTCCCTCGAATACAATCGTTCTCAATGGAAAGATATCCTCTTCTTTAAAATGTTTAGGAGTCTTCCAACCATACGTATTACCCCATTTATGTGTATGAAAGAATTTTACCCACAAACGACAAATGAATATTGCAGACACTGCAAACGGGTAGCAAATATAGCCTAATAGTTTCTCTATAAAGCGATCACTATAGTTATGAATACCGCGAATACTACGGATATATACAAAATCTATTGAGTCTTTTATTTTTTGTGCTACCACCTCTTCTATTGGAATTAAATCTATATATATACCACGATCTTTTATCCGTTTGCTATAAGGATCGTCAAAGATAGATTTCTTATCCCGTACTTTACTAATAATCATTGGATAATTATAATCTGTTGTGATATCCTGATAACACATATTTTCCGGCAACTCTGATTGCAGAATCTCTCTTATTTTAGGTATATCATTCCACAAAACAGCTATATCTAAATCATCGTCCCATGGAATAAATCCACCATGACGAACTGCTCCCAACAAGGTTCCGCCATGTAAAAAATAGGGGATTTTGTGCTTATCTAAGATGGCTGCCACACACGATAGAATGTTTACCATCCTATGCTGAGTTTTACGTAATGTAGATCCTTCTGGATTATATTTGCTAAAATCTTCCATACATTCTTCTTTTAACATCTATTACTTCTCCTGTACAATCTGCTACTAAGGTATTCAAAGATGCGATTGCTACTTCCTCCGATTTCAATAATGTATCTTCCGGCTCGTTCCCGAAATTAGAGACACGCATCGGGGTTTTGGTTCGTTCGGGATTAATGCAGTTGACTCGAATCTGATCATTAGACCACTCTTCCGCCAATGCTTGCACTAAATTGACAACCGCTGCCTTGGTAGCTGAATAGATGCTGTACATCATTCTTCCGCGTGTATAACTACTGCTGGTATAAGCCAATAATGAACCCTTTGTTTTCTGCAAATAGGGATAGGATGCTTTAGCTACGTTGATGATACCCAATATATTGACATTCACAGATTGTTGGATACGCTCGTATTCCATGGTTGCCAATGCTTCCTTAACCAATATACCAGCTGTATCGACTACAAAATGTATTGAGCCTTCCGTATCATACACTTGTTTCAACGCCTCGCTCACTTGCTCATAATCGCTTACATCCACATGATTTAACGAGCGGCTAAAACTATAAACCTTTGCTCCGCACTCTTGTGCCAAGCGGGCTACATCGGCGCCGATACCATAACTGCCGCCAAAGACAATAAGCACTTTCCCTTTTAATTGCTCTTTTGCCTTTTCCGTCAATGCCTCTTGGCTTCCCTCCTGACTTTTCAGCTGGAAAAGTTTATCCACCAAGAACAAGTCTTCCTTATAGGTAATTTTCATATTGAAGACTTCGCCTTTCACTACATATACCGGCGTCTCGGGCAGGTATTTACGTACTACGCCGCAGTCGTCCGTGGTTACAAAATTCGGATCTTGCATGGCTATTTCGTACGCCCTGTTTATAACGCCTCGTTTGAAACACTGCGGTGTCTGACCGCTTCGGAGCAGGGAACGGGTGGGAATGGCGTTGATACAATCCGTGTCATCCACCTGAATGATAGTGTCGGCTACAGGAATTGCCACATCTACGGCGTCGTATTCTTTTAACGCCTCTATACAATCATTGATTATACGGTCGTTCACAAGCGGACGGACTGCGTCATGGAAAATCAGATTATCCGTATCCTCCGTATAGGCATTGATGGCAGAGAGACTGGAATGGTAGCGCTCCTTACCGCCCACCAAGATCTTGCGGACTTTCCTATAATGATTATTGACTACCAGTTGCTCTACATCGGCAATATACTCCGGTTGGGTTACTACTGCGATCTCGTCTATCAAATCATTATGTTCAAACACATCTATCGTGTGCTCGATCACTTTCTTTCCTGCTACTTTGAGGAACTGCTTGGGCAGGTCACGACCAAACCGTGAACCACTACCACCTGCTAATATAACCGCTATATTCATATTCATCTATATCTATTAGCGTTACCGCTTCGTTCATTTTGCGGGATACTATCCCGTTTTTCTTTGTCAGGTGCTACGAGCGTCAGCTCGGAGATTCCCATATTATTTTTGCTATGTCAGTTTTGCCAGTTTCATTTTTTCTGTGTCCATTTAGTCATCTTTCTTTTATCGCTTCGTTTATTCTGCCGGATACAATCCTGTGGCACAAACTGACAAAACTGACAAAACTGACATTCCTTTTTTACTTTTTTCGAACGCTCTGTTCAAAAACAAAACGTTAGTGATTTTTAGTGATTCCTAGTGATATTTAGTCATTCTCGAACCTGTATCGAACCTGTCAGCAACCAAAAACCTATTCATCTGCCATCCATCCACTTGCATCAGTGATAAAACCTCGTGCCAGGGAGGCAGGAGAAGGAATCAATGACGCCGACGACGTGAGGGGAAGTTGACAGTTGACATTTGGCATTGGTGAATTCATCCACTACAATCAAGGTGTGAATCGAATGATGGTTCATCGTTTCGCCCGCCTCGACAATCTTGGCATCCTTGTTGATGGTTTTAGGGTTGCGGGACATAATCTCGCTTACCTTTGCAGAGAAGAAAGTCGAGCCGAGGTGCTGCATGGCGCGACGGATATCTCCATCGGTGATGATACCTACAAGCCGTGCGTTTGAGGGGCAAAGCCCGTTTGAGGTTGTTTGAGGGTCTGGCGTTGTTTGTTCCACCACGATTCCGATACCTAAAGTGCCTTTGGTAACAATCCCGATAGCTTCTGACATCGGCATGTCCGGTGTCAGGAAGGGGAGATTATCTTTGACCATTACGTCCTCCACTTTGGCGAGCAACTTACGTCCCAAATCTCCTCCGGGATGGAGCATGGCGAAATCCGTAGGCTGGAAATGTGCCGCCTCGATAAGCGCACAAGCAAGTGCGTCACCAAGAGCGAGGGTGACGGTAGTGGAAGAGGTAGGGACAAGGTTGAGCGGATCCGCCTCGCGCTCCACGGCGATAGACAGATGCACATCCGCGTATTTCGCCAAGAGCGAGTTAGGATTGCCGGAGAGCCCGATGATAGGTATATGCTTATCCTGAATCAGCGGCAGGAAACGAAGCAGTTCCTCCGTTGCGCCGGAATAGGAGATAGCGAGAAGCACGTCTCCTGTTGCCAGCATACCCAAATCGCCATGGTAGGCATCCAGCGGGTTAAGGAAGAAAGCCGGCGTGCCCGTCGAAGCCAGTGTAGCAGCAATCTTCGAACCTATATGTCCGGATTTGCCGACACCCGTGACTACCACTTTGCCTTTGCACTCTTTGAGGAGCTGTACCGCGCGGAGGAAGTTATCGTCGATACGTTCTTCCAATGCCAAGATTGCATTTGCTTCCATGTGAAGGCAATCTATCGCGCGTTGTTTGATATCTATTTCTGACATGTGTTATTGGGTTTGATCCGCCCGACTCGGCGGATGCGATTATTCAGATAATATATTCAGGAACGCAGCAGTCATGTTGGACCACGCGTATTTGGTTTTCTCTTTTTTCAAATACTCTGTATAAGACGCTTGACGGTTATTGTTGAAATAATCCAACAAGTCTTCCGCTATAGCGTCCGCCCCCGGCGCGCACGCATAGCCCATCTTATGGTCATGCACGATCTCGCCAAGCCCTCCTACGTTCGTCACGAGCATCGGTTTCTCGAAATGGAAGGCTACTTGCGTCACGCCGGACTGCGTAGCCGTCTTATAGGGCTGCACGATGAGATCCGCCGCACCGAAATACTTGCGCAGGTCGGCGTCGGGGATAAACTCGTTGCGTAGGATTACCCTGTCAGTCAGTCCGTTCGCCTCTATCTGCGCGCGGTATTTGTCCTCGTGCTCGTAGAACTCTCCGGCTATGATTAACTGTAATTCCGGCAGTTGGTCTTTTATCTGTCCAAAGGCGTCAAGCAACAAATCCAAACCTTTGTAAGCCCGCACAAGCCCGAAGAAAAGCATATACTGTCTGTCTTCCGGCAGCCCCAATGCCTTGCAGGCTTCTTCTTTTGTCATCCGCTCGCCGTAATGGTCATAGATGGGATGCGGAGAAGAGACTTTTGGTCTATTTGATATTTCACATTTGAGATTTGATATTTTTGCCTCTACTTTCTCTATATCTTTCACCACACTGTCGGAGAGGGCGACAAAGCCGTCCTGGCTCTTGACGAAATAGGGGGCAAAGAGTTTATCCAATACCGAAGGCTCATGGGGCATCATGTTGTGTACCAGCGCAACGGCTTTGGTCTTGCCGTTGCGTCGCGCCAAACGTGAGATGAGTCCGTACGCGGGTGCAAAGAACGCCATCCAGTAACAGCATATTAGCAGGTCTGGTGCCGCCTTGCGGACAGCACGTCCTACACGGAGCCAGTTGAAAGGGTTGCAGGAGTTGAGCGTCCGTCGGATAGTAAGTCCCGCAGGCGCTTCTTCCGTAGAGTACTGCGTCTTGCCGGGGAAGAGGAAAGAGGGGTATTGGAGGGTGAAGGTCCATAGCTCCACCTCGTGCCCTTCTTCCGCGAACTGGCGTGCGAGCCGCTCGTTGAACGTCGCGAGTCCGCCGCGATAAGGGTATGCTGTGCCTAAAAGGATGATTTTCATGACTGTACGGGTTGTTTAAGGTCCTCTGCGTAGGTGATTTTGCGGTTGGCTTCTTCACCGGGGACAATAAAAATCGGGTGTCGCGGTTCGTATTTGCGCACGATACCGGCATCGTCGGTAGCAACGGGTTCGTCCTCGGCAAGGGCTTTCATATAGGCGCCTGCTACCAGCTCGAAACGGAAAGCCTGGGGCGTCTGGGCACGCATAAAGTCTTTTCTATCCGGTATCTCGCGCACATGGCCGTCCTCCGTTCTGTAGAGCGTGTCGGTGACAGGAACGGCTACCGTTACGGCATCGTGGTTCTCCAGCGCGGCAGCTATATCGGCGAGGATGCGTTGGGAGACGAAAGGCCGTGCCGCATCGTGAAACCAAAGGTTGATAGGCGATTGATGATTGATGATTGACGATTCATCGTCCATATACGCCAGAATGGCATGCCAGGAAGACTCCCACCGTTCGGAGCCACCGGGGATAAGTCTGGTCAGCTTTTGCCAAGTGTTCGCTTGGCATATCTTCTGCAGGTCCCCCATAAAATCCGGGTGCATGACCACGGCTATCTCGTCTATAGATGGCGAGGCCTCAAACGCATCAACGGAGTGCTCGAGTACCGAGCGTCCGTCAGCGAGGGGCAAGAGCTGTTTCGGGGTCTCTCCACCTACTCTGCTACCGGTTCCTCCGGCTAATATGACTGCGATATTCCGCATTCTTTTAAGATATTGTCTGTGATTTCCCTTATTGCACCTTGTCCGCCGGGGGTCTGCAGCACGTGTATGCCGTTGATGGCCTTGACTTCGGGACGTGCGTTCGGCGGACAGCAGGGGTAGCCTACCGCGCGCAATAACTCCACATCGTTGATATCATCACCTACATAGCATACATCCTCCAGACCTATCCCTGTTTGCGCGCAAATCTCCTGTGCCGCCTGCAGTTTCGTCAGGCAGTCGGGATTGACCTTGCTGCCTACACCACGGTAGAGAAAACGCAGTTTCAGTTTCTCCGCCCTCGCCTTCACCACTGCCGAGTTCTCCGAGGTAAGGATACCGCAAGGGATGCCCGCCTGCTGCAGGCAGACCATGCCCATGCCGTCATAGACACAGAAACGCTTCATGACTTCGCCCTCGGCAGTGTAATACATACCGCCGTCGGTCAGACAGCCGTCCACATCGGTGAGGAAAAGTTTAATCGAATGCATTCCAGCCTTGTGCTTTAAGGGTTATTTCTTCGCCGTTACGGCCGATGAGGTTGCAGCCGTATTCGGGTTTTGTGATATGACCGATGATATACAGGTCCTCCACGGGGATGAGTTTCTCATAGTCATCGAGCGAACAAGTAAAGAGGAGTTCGTAGTCCTCTCCGCCGTTGAGGGCGCAAGTGACGATATTGAGGTTCATCTCCTCTGCGAGTGCCGCCGCCTGGAAATCAATAGGCAGTTTGTCCTCATAGACGCAGCAGCCCACGCCGGACTGCGAACAGATATGCATCAGTTCGGAGGAGAGTCCGTCAGACACATCCATCATCGCTGTGGGCTTGACACCCACCTTGCGGAGGGATTCGAGGATGTCTCTGCGCGCCTCGGGTTTGAGCTGGCGTTCGAGGAGGTATTCGCGCCCCTCAAAGGCAGCAATCGGAGTATTCGGAGTACTCGGAGTATTCGGCGTACTCTGGCTCATCGCCAACCTTTCTCTTTCCAGCAGCTGGAGGCCCATATAAGCCGTTCCGAGGTTACCGGAGACACAGATAAGGTCGTTGAGTTTGGCACCGTTGCGATAGACGATATCTTTGGCAGCCGCGGTACCGAGGCAGGTGATAGAGATGGTGAGGCCGGTCATGGAGGCGCATGTATCACCTCCCACCAAATCCACATTATACCGCTCGCACGCCAGACGGATGCCGGAATAGAGGGCTTCTATATCTTCCACGGAGAACCGTTTGGAGATGCCAAGCGAGACGGTGATCTGCGTCGGCGTACCGTTCATGGCGTATATATCCGAGAAATTAACCACCGCAGCCTTGTATCCCAAATGCTTGAGCGGCACGTACTCGAGGTTGAAATGAATGCCCTCAAGGAGCATGTCGGTAGTCATAAGGACTTTCTTGGAGCCGAAGTCCATGACGGCACAGTCGTCTCCAATGCCTTTCTTGGTCGAAGGCTGGACCGTCTTGAGGTCCTTTGTCAGATGTTTGATGAGTCCGAACTCACCGTATTTTGCTATTTCTGTCATAATCACATATAATGGGCATGCAAAGGTACGAAAAATAATTGAAAATTGAAAAATGAAAAATGAAAATTAACAAAAAAGGTACTCTTTTTTATAAAAAAAGCGTGCGCGCTTGCGTATATAAAAAATTTATTGTATCTTTGTGCGTTTTTTGCCGGTTTAGAACCGGAGCAAGCAAAACCATTCGGAAAGATGATCGAATACATCAAAGGAATATTGACAGAACTGAACCCGACGAAGGCGATTATAGAAGCCGCCGGTGTGGGTTACGGAATCGCTATCACGTTGCCGACATACTCGGCGTTGGTGGGAAGCGAGGAGAAAGAAACCAAGTTGTTTATTACGGAGATCATCCGTGAGGACACCCATGAGATATACGGATTTGCCACCAAGACTGAGCGTCAGTTGTTTGAGTTGCTGATGACGGTGAGCGGCATCGGAGCCGCCACTGCACGCATGATTCTCTCTGCTTTCACAGCGGAAGAGTTGCGAATGCTGATCGCTACCGGTAACGCCAAAGCGATGTCGAAAGTGAAAGGTCTTGGTACAAAGACTGCGCAACGTATCATCGTGGACCTCAAGGACAAGGCTATCAAACTGGATTTGGGCGGAGACCCGACGGAGATTCCTATGCTGGATGTAGAGGCAGATAGCGGTGTGAAAGCCGAGGCAGTGAGTGCGCTGACGATGCTCGGGTTCAATGCAGCCGCCAGCGGCAAGGCCGTAGATAAGATATTGAAAGGTGACCCGGCGATGAAGGTGGAGGCCGTCATTCGCGAAGCGTTAAAAATGCTGTAAGAGACCGCAGGCAGTGCCTGCTCAAAGACAAAAGAAGACATTGAAAAGAACAATACAACACATATTATTAGTTAGTCTGTTGCTGTGGTTGCCGATGGCAGCCATGGACTCTTCTGCGCAGAACACACCGAAGAAGCCGAAGACGCTGAAGGAGCTGATAGCCGAAGAGAAGGCCCAGAAAGAAGCTGCCAAGGCAGCGCGCGAGGCGGAGAAGAAAGCGGAGGAGGAAGAGAAAGCACGGCGTGAAGAAGAACGCAAGCAACGCGAAGAGGAACGCAAACAGCGTGAGGCCGAGCGCGAGGCAAAGATAGCTTCCGGCGAGGCCGTGCCGGAGGACGTAGCGGATTTCGTGACCGATACGGACAGCAGTTACTGGGCACCGACAAACGTGAAGCAGCTGGGTGCACAAAACTACGGGGAACTGACAAGACCTGTCTCCTCGCTGGACCTGCAGGACCCGGAGAACGTGACAACCACTGTCGAGTACCAGCCGGAGAGCGGGATGTACGTCATCCACACGCGTATCGGCGAGACGGACATCACCACGCCGTATATGCTGACGCAAGAGGAATACAACCAATACGCCGAGCGGCAGATCATGCACCGGTACTGGCAGCAGAAGATAGGCGAGGTGGAGCATAACAACGAGCGGAAGTTTGACATCACGGACATGAAATTCAACATCGGTCCGGCCGACAAAGTGTTCGGCCCGGGCGGAGTGCAGCTGAAGATGCAAGGTAGCGCGGAGTTGCTGTTCGGATTCAAACACCAGTATATCGCCAACCCGTCTCTCACCCCGCGTGCACGAAACAATAACATCTTCGATTTCGACGAGAAGATCCAAGCCAGCATCCAAGGCAAGGTAGGCCAGAAGCTGAACTTCAACATGAGCTACAACACCGAGGCCTCTTTCTCTTTCGACCAGCAGAATATCAAGATCAACTACAAAGGCGACGAGGATGATATTATCCAGAGTATCGAGGCCGGTAACGTGACGATGGACCTGCCCAGTTCGCTTATCCGCGGCAGCAAGGCGCTGTTCGGTATCAAGACGAACCTGAAGTTCGGCAAGTTCAAGATCCAGGCATTGATCAGCCAGCAGAACAGCGAGGCGCAGTCGGTAAGCAGCCAAGGCGGTGCGCAGATGTCGAAATTCGACATCGCGGGTGACAGCTACGACGAGAACAGGCACTTCTTCCTGAGTCATTTCTTCCGCGACAATTTCGAGAAGGCGATGACGACCGTACCGTATATCGCAAGCGGCGTACAGATCAACAAAATCGAGGTATGGGTAACAAACAAAAGGGGTAACTACGACGAGGCACGTAACATCGTGGCATTCACGGACTTAGGCGAGACAGCCAGCCACTCGCAGTTGTATTGGGGTCCCAACCAAAGGCCTGCTCCGGACAACAAGATGAACAACCTGTACACCGATATACAGGCTACTAATTTCCGCCAGATAGACCAGACGAGTACGGCTCTGGGCGGTCTGAACGGGATGGAAGGCGGCGTGGATTTCGAGAAGATCGAGTCGGCGCGGCTGCTGAACAGCAGCGAGTACACGCTCAACAGCGCGTTGGGATTCATCTCTCTGAAGAGCGCGCTGAACCAGGACGAGGTGCTGGCGGTAGCCTACGAGTACACGTACAACGGGAATGTGTATCAGGTAGGCGAGTTCTCGACGGACGGCAGCGACGAGCTGCGTACGCCCAATGCGCTGGCGTTGAAGATGCTGAAGAGCAGTGCAAACGCTCCGGGGCACAAAGGCCGCGGTACCTGGGATCTGATGATGAAGAACATCTATTCGTTAGGTGCAACCAGTATCAACTCCGACAAGTTCGAACTATACGTGACCTACCGCAACGACTCGGTGGGCACGGACATGCAATACCTGACGGAAGGTCCGATTAACGGCAAACAGCTGATCCGGGTGATGAACCTGGACCGTCTGGACCAGAAACATAACGCCGCGCCGGACGGAAGGTTCGACTTCATAGAGGGCGTGACCATCCAGTCGGGAACGGGTAAGATCATCTTCCCGGTACTGGAGCCGTTCGGCAGCTATCTGGCAGACCAGTTAGGCGGCGCAAACACGGCGCTGGCGAAGAAATACTGCTTCCCGGAACTGTACGACTCGACGATAGTGGTAGCGCAGGAGATGAGCGAAAAGAACAAATTCCGTCTGACAGGTAAATACAAAGGCACGAACAGCAGCGAGATCCGTCTGGGTGCCATGAACGTACCGCGCGGAAGCGTGACAGTCACCGCCGGCGGCGCCACGCTGATAGAGAACGTGGATTACACCGTGGACTACACCATGGGAACGGTGACCATACTGAACACCTCAATCTTGGAGAGCGGCACGAATGTCGATGTGAAGCTAGAGAACCAGAGCACCTTCTCCATGCAGCGCAAGAGCCTCTTCGGCGCTCATCTGGAGTACGAGTTCAACAAAGACCTGGTGATCGGCGGAACAATCATGCACCTGCGCGAACGGCCGCTGACAACCAAAGTGAATATGGGTTCGGAGCCGTTAGCCAACACCATCTGGGGCGTCAACGGAAGCTGGAAGACCGATCTGCAATGGCTTACCAATGCCATAGACAAGATCCCCTGGATCACAGCCACCGCTCCATCGACCTTCCAGATCAGTGCGGAGTTCGCACATCTCATCCCCGGCCACACGCGTGACGTAGGCTCAACAGGAACAGCATATATCGATGATTTCGAGAGCACTACGACAAATATTGACGTGCATTACCCGAACTACTGGTTCCTGGCGTCCACCCCTACTCCGTTTGCGGAGTCGAAGGATGTGAACAAACTGAGTTACAACAAGAACCGCGCTCATATAGCATGGTACAGCGTGGATCCTATTTTCGGCTACCCGCAGACAAACACGCCGGACCATATCCGTAATGACTTAGCGGCACTGAGCGACCACCGTACACGTATCGTCTATCAGGACGAGATTTACCCGAACCGCCAGGAAGCCAGCAACGTAGATACAAAACTGCCGATCCTGAACTTAGCGTACTACCCCGAGGAGCGCGGACAGTATAATATCTCGTACGAAGAAATCGGTACAGACGGCAAGCTGACCCATCCGGAGCAACGCTGGGGCGGTATCATGCGGCGGTTGGAGAACACGGACTTCGAGAAAGCGAATATCGAGTATATCCAGTTCTGGCTGATGGATCCGGCGCTGACCAACCCCGACCATCCGACGGACTACAACGGCGAGCTGTATATCAACTTAGGCGACGTGAGCGAAGATATTCTCCGCGATGGCAAGAAAGCGTTCGAGCACGGCATGCCGGTGTCCGACAATGACTTAGGCCGCGTTGATTCGACCATCTGGGGTCTCGTACCGAAGACGACGAGCACCGTGACGGCTTTCAGCAACGAGGCGGGCTCGCGCGAGCGTCAGGACGTAGGTCTGAACGGTCTGAACGACGAGCAGGAGTACAACTTCTCCTATCAGGGCCAGCGCCCCTACAAGACATTCGTCGATACGCTCCGCTCCAAGGTGAGCGGCGATGTGCTGAGCCGCTGGCAGCGCGATCCGTTTTCCCCGCTCAACGACCCTGCCGGGGATAACTTCCATTTCTTCCGCGGCACGGACTACGACGAGCAGCAGGTGCCTATCCTGGACCGTTACAAACACTATAATGGTACGCAGGGCAACTCTCCGGCCACCGAGCAGCAGAACGAGAGTTACGGTACTGCAGCAACCCTGACGCCGGATATGGAGGATATCAACCTGGACAACACCCTCAACGAATACGAGAAATACTACCAATACAAAGTGATCCTGCGCCCCGACATGATGGAGGTAGGCCGCCAGCATATCACGGAGAAGAAAATCCGCAAGGTGACGCTTCGTAACGGCGAGACGGTCGATGTGACCTGGTATCAGTTCAAGATACCCCTCCATGGCGACAGCGCCACGATGCAGCGCGTGGGTTCTATCCGGAATTGGAAATCCATCCGTTTCATGCGTATGTATATGACCGGCTGCAAACACGAGACTTTCCTGCGTTTTGCGACCATGGACCTGGTACGCGGCGAGTGGCGCCAGTACACACGCGAACTGGCTCCCGTAGGTGTGCCGGTAAACCCCTCCGCCTCCATCGATGTACAGACCGTCAATATCGAGGAGAACAGCACCCGTTCGCCGATCAACTATGTGCTGCCTCCGGGTGTGAGCCGCCAGACGGACCCGGGTCAGGCACAGCTGATAGCGCAGAACGAACAGGCAATGGTACTGCGTGTATCCAACCTCAGTCCGCGTGACGCAAGGGCGATGTACAAGAACACAGGTTTCGACATGCGGCAATACAAGAACCTGCAAATGTTCGTTCACGCAGAGCAGATGAGCGCCGTGGATCCGGACCTGAAAGACAACGAGCTGACCTGTTTCATCCGGTTGGGAAGCGACCTGAAGAATAACTACTACGAATACGAGATACCGCTGAAGCTGACCGCTCCGGGTATATACAACAACGAGTCTGAGACCGACCGCGAGATTGTATGGCCCCGAGCGAACATGTTCGATTTCCCGCTCTCCGTCTTCACCGACGCCAAGACCGCCCGTAACAAAGCACGGCGCGCAGGCAACGAGGGTGTGAGCAACACCCAGCCGTATGTAGTCTATGACGACGCCAACGACAAGCCGCAGAACAAGATCACCGTGCTGGGTAACCCGACGCTGGAAGAAATCTCGACTATCATGATCGGTGTACGCAACAACGGCCAGCACGACGCAAGCGGCGAGATATGGGTGAACGAGCTACGGTTGAGCCAGTTCAACGAGCAAGGCGGTGTAGCCGCCATGGCGAACGCCTCGCTTGCCATCAGCGATATCGCCCAAGTGAACGTAGCCGGCCATTTGGAGACGGCAGGCTACGGCTCTATCGAATCGAACGTGATGGACCGCAATCTGGACAATTTCTACCAGATATCCGTCAGTGCGGCTCTGGAGGCTGGACGACTGCTGCCGGAGAAGGCGAAGATACAGATGCCGCTCTACGTAGCGTACAGCAAGGAGGTGACGAGCCCGGACTACGACCCGCTGGACACCGATGTGAAGCTCTCGGAGACACTCAGCACCTACGACACCAAAGAGGAACGCGACTCCATCAGAAAGATAACGAACACCGTACATGAGTCCACTTCGTTCTCGGTCAGCAACATGAAGGTCAATATCCACTCGAAGAAGAAAGACATGTTCTACGACCCGGCGAACTTCTCTATCTCCGCGTCGTATAACAAACAGGCGGAACACACGCCCGAGATGGAAACCAACTACACGACCGACCACAAGGGTAGTTTCCAATACGCCTACAACTTCAACCCCAAGCCCTGGGAGCCGTTCGGCAAGGTAGAGAAAGTACAGAAAGTGAAAGTACTCAAAGAGATGAATTTCTACTATCTGCCGCAGTCGTGGGGATTCAACATGAACATGCACCGCACCTTCAGCCACATGAAGATGCGCGACCTGGCCGGTTCGGCGGCGTCGAATATGGACCTGACCTACAGCAAGGACTTCACCTGGGACCGCAACGTCGATTTCAAATACGACCTGACGAAGAACATGAAGTTCAGCTTCCAATCCTCCTACAACGCCATCATCGACGAAGGCAAGTACACGCCTGAGATTCTGAAAGACCGCTATTTCGACGCGGAGTTCAACCACGACAAATACGAGGCTTGGCGGGATACCATCCAGCGTTCGTTAGGCCGTTTCGGCAAGCCGTACGCCTACCAGCAGATCTTCACCGCCAGTTGGAACGTACCACTGAACCGCATCCCCTATCTGGACCCGCTGACACTCAATGGGTCGTATAACGCCAACTACAACTGGACCCGCACGGCTTCAACCACCTCCGGCGAGGACATGGGTAACACCGTCAGCAGCCTCCAGACATGGCAGGTGGACGGCGGTATCAATTTCGAGACATGGTATAACAAATCCAAATATTGGAAGACCATGACCCAGCGTTATACAGGGCGCGGGGCACGGCGGAACTTC
Organism: uncultured Bacteroidales bacterium; assembly: GCA_902774995.1. Taxonomy (GTDB): domain Bacteria; phylum Bacteroidota; class Bacteroidia; order Bacteroidales; family Paludibacteraceae; genus Colicola. The sequence continues at coordinate 62,776 of CACYKR010000012.1, forward strand.
AAACCGAAGACCTACACGCAGACCGTAACGCTGAAGAAAGGCGAGGCCATCGAGGTGACCCACCGCCTGAACAGCGAGCTGCTCAATATCGCCGTAGCGGACTCTACGGGCAAGAGTGTGCCTGTCTCGTTCCGCCCGGAAGGCAACACCAAGGTGACCATCACTCCGAAAGCCGATTGCGCACAAGCAACGATCACTGTCACGACACGTGACCCGAACCAGCGGACGCCGGCACAGGTGACGGGTGATATGTTCGCTTACTTGGGTACGCTGGTTCGCAAGCTGCAAATCACCTATCGCGAGACGAACTCTCGCGTTCGGTTTCATCCCCAAAGACATGATGGAGCGCGCCCAGCGCCACCACTGGCTGTCCGGCGACACGTCCGTCGTACAACCGGCAGTACGTGCGCATACCTCGGATTTGGATGTCAAACTGACGTTAGAGCCGCTGCCGGGCTTCAAGATCCAGCTGAGCGGCAAGCGGTATATGGCGTCCTCCACCTCGATCATCTCCAGCTACGGCACACCGCAAGAGACCACCACCGGTTCGTTCAACATCACACAGGTAGCCATCGGAACCGCTTTCAGCCGTATCGGCAAGCAGGAAGAGAACTTCGCCAACGCCACGTTCGACAAGTTCCTGGAGAACCGCGAGATACTGACCGAGCGCGTACAGAACCAATATACGGGTCTTGCGATGCCTGACGGCGGATTCCTGAGCGGCACGCCGGTAGCCGGCAAACGCTATGACCCCTCCAAACACGGACGTATCAGCAACAACTCCGCCGATGTACTGGTTCCGGCATTCCTGGCCGCCTACACCGGCCGCGATGCGAGAAGCGTGAGTCTCAACCCGTTCTTAGGTATCCTGAGCATACTGCCGAACTGGTCCGTCACCTTCGACGGGTTAGGCAAACTGCCGTGGATCAAGGACCACTTCAAATCCGTGACGCTGACCCACGCCTATACCTGTAAGTACGCCATCGGTTCGTTCGGTTCCTACTCTACATGGGTAGGCGCAGACGGCAACAACAAGCAGATCGGTTTCGTTCGTGACATGACCCGCAGCCTCTCCGGCGAGGACGGCAGTATATACGACGCAATGCGCCCCAGCTCGGCTTATGACATCAGCAACGTCTCCCTTACGGAAGCTTTCTCGCCGCTCATCGGTCTGAATATGACGATGAAGAACTCGCTCAGCTTCAAAGCGGAGTACCGCAAGCAGCGCAACCTGACGCTGAACGTGACCTCCGTACAGCTGACAGAGGGTCATACCAACGAGTTTGTCATCGGAGGCGGATACACCATCAAGAACCTCAACTTTGTCTCCAAGCGCCGCGACGGCAGCGAGAAAAAAGTCAGCAACGACCTCAAGCTGCAAGTCGATTTCTCCTATAAAGACGTGAAGATGCTGCTGCGCAAGGTGGAAGAAGGTATTACCCAGGCTTCATCGGGCAACAAAGTGCTGGCCGTGAAGATATCGGCGGACTACGTACTGAGCCAGAAGATCAACATCCAGCTCTTCTACGACCACCAGGGCACCAC